>JBOHCT010000033.1:0-26820 GCA_050699055.1 Streptosporangiaceae bacterium
GGCCACACCAAGATCGCCCCGGCACTGCGATGGGTGTCACGCCAGCCAATCCGGGCACTGGAGATCCTCGGGCAACCCGCCTGACCAGTCATGACACACCCGAGAACGACTTTGCGCATCGCCGTGGGGAGGGTGGTCCCCGCAGTCGGTGGTTGGCCCCGAGAGAACGATCGTGGTCCCCTCAGCACGGAGTTCCGTCCGCTTTGTCGTTATTTTCGGGACCACAGTTCGGACTGACCATTGGTCGGTAGGCGGTTCCCGAACAGGCTCTTACGAAACCGAGCCGATTGATGTCCGGTTCAGGTTCTGGTGGCCACGGGATCCCTGTACGAATCAGGCTTCGGTGTTTTGCGGCGTCAATTTCCTCAGCGGTCAGGCGCGAGCACCACCCGGACACCGGAGGGGGTCGGCGCGGTCCATGCGTCACTTACCTCGGACAGCGGGCGGGTCTGGAAGTCCACCGTGATGGATCCGTCGGCCAGCATCGCGAACAGCGTCGGCAAGATCTCCGTCATGACCCGCCCGAACGCCTCCCGGGGGACGCTGCCGCCACCTTGCCCCAGGAGCTCGATCCCGGCGCTGCGCAGCACGCCGGCCGGCAGCTCGATCGAGGCTCCGGCCATTTCACCGATCTGCACGTAGCGGGTCCGGTGGAACTCCGCCGCGAGGTCGTTGTTGGCGAGCGCGCGCAGCGTGTGCTCGGCGGGCTCGCCCCACAGGTAGTCCAGGACGAGGTCGAACGGCCGCTCGGCATGGAGCCGGCGGACTTCTGCCTCGACCTGCCCGTCCGCGCTGTCCGCACCGCCCAACCCGACTGTGGCATCCGCCCCGAGCCCAGTGAGCCGCTCCAGCCGCTCGGCGTTGCGGCCGGCCACCACAACCCGTTCGACACCGAACCCGCGCTTGGCCAGCTGGACCGCGAGCGACCCCGTCACCCCGGTGCCGCCGAGCACGAGCACGCACTGCCCAGGCCGGGTCTGCCCTGCGTACTCCAGCGCGAACCAGGCCGAGATGGCCGCGTTCGGCAGCGCAGCGGCGGAGATGTCGTCGATCTCGTCGGGCAGCTCGACAATCAGGTCTGGATTGACCAGCATCCGCTCGGCCATCGCCCCGCCGGGTGGCGTCGCCCCGGTGTAGACCCGACGGCCGTCTGGCAGGACCGCGACCGCGTCCAGCCCGACCAGGCCCGGCAACTCCAGTCGCCCGCTGCCGTAGTGCGATCCCGAGACCAGAGCCCGTTCGATGTTTTTCACCGCCGCTGCCCGCACCTCGGCCACGACCAGGTTGCCTGTCGGTACCGGGTCATCGACGTCGGCGTACCGAGGCGGCCGGCCCAGCTGTTCCACCACTGCTGCCTTCACTTGTCCTCCTGCAACCGATTTTGTTTCCGGAGAAACAATATTCTTTCGCCGTGGTCCAGGCAAGATGGTTTCCGTGAGAACCAAGAGCGACGCCATCCGGCAGATCGAGGACCTGGTCGGGCAGGTGACCAGCCGCTTCGCCGCGGAGGACGACGCTGAGCAGCAGTGGCTGGTCGACCAGTGCTCCCCCGAAGCGGCCAGGCTCGTCTCCCGGCTGAGCGTGCACGCACTCCACCTGCTCGACGCGATCCCGGTGGAAGGATCGGTCAACATCGTCGGCCTGTCCCGCGCCACCGGGGTACCCAAGGGCACCGTGTCGAAGACCGTGCACCGCCTCATCGCCGACGGCTTGGTCGCCCGGCACCGGCTCCCGGACAACCGCAAGGAGGTCCACCTACGCCTGACCCGGACCGGCGCGGAGATCCGGCAGGCCCACCGGAGCCTGCACGAACAGATGGGCCACGAGCTCGACACGTTCCTCGACCGCTACAGCGCCGCAGAGCTCGCGGTCGTCACCCGGGTGCTGGAAGACCTCAACCGGATGCCACGCGAGGGCTTGCGTTTCCGGCCGGACCTGCTCGACTGACCTGTTCGCAGGGGATCCATATGCGTAAGTGGTTGGGTAAGCGGACGGCGGTGGGAGTGTTATCCGCGACGCTTGCGGTAGGCGGCCGCTACCCCTCCCAGGAGCGGCCCCCACAACAGCAGCGGCGCGTAGGCGGCGACCGCGGCCAGCCCCTGCCAGTCGTGGAAGTTGAGGGGGAGGCCCGCCGCGAGCGGGCCGCCGTCGATTCGCTGCCCGAGTGCGAAGCTGATCGCCGCCCACGTCCACAGCAGCGTCAAGACGGCCGCGCCGAGTGCAGCGGGGACCACGGCAACCAGAGTCGGCACGCTCCGACCGCGCAGGACGGGGAGCCATCGCGGAACACCTCATCCCACCTGGCGACCAGCCCGATAGCCGCCGCCGCCAGTTCGGACACGATCGACAGCAGGACCACGTACAGCCCGAGCGACACCCCCGGCACCCCGGACGGGGCGTCGCCGGCGCCGATAGGGCCGTCAGCGATCGGCGCATGGAAGGTGCACACGGCGACCCGCCACAGGCTGGCAGGCAGCACGGTAAACGGGATGGCGTACGCGGCGACCCGCGCCCAGCGGGGGACCCCGGCCACGGCGGTGTGAGCGGCGGCCCAGGCGTTGCACAAACGGCCGACCGGCGTCACGTCGGCGACGGTAGTCATGTGTGCTTCCTTCGGATCGGGACCTGTGCCCGACTGGCTGTTTCGAATCTGCCAACCGCGGCGGAAGGTTCCATCTCCCGCAGGAGGTGGACCCCTCCCCCGCAGGAGGGAGATCCTCAGCTCCCGGTCGAGAAAGCCGGCGGATCCCTATCCCACCGGCGCGATGCGTCCAACGCCATCGGCTCGGACGGCAGCGCCCCCGCCGTCGGTCAAGCTGACCCGCTGGGTGGACAGCGCCCCGCCGGTCGAGCTGCTGTCGGCCAGCAGCCGGATGGTGGTCGGGGCACGGCCGATCACTTCCGCCTCCGCGGAGCGGACGATCACCGACTCGTCGAAGTCCGGCACGATCAGCGACATCTGTATGACTCCTTGCCCGGGGACGATCAGATCGCGAAGAGCAGGGCGGCGTCGATGAGCACGACTACGGCGGTGGCGAAGTGGATGCCGAAGGCGGTCGCCTTCGTGCCGCCGTGCCGCAGGACGATGAGCGTGTCGCCGAGCGGGGCGAGGGCGACGACAAGCATGAACCAGCCGGCGGCGTGGGCGCCTGCGAGGGCGAGCAGGACGAGGCCGAGAATGCCGTAGCTGGAGTCGCGCAAGCCCTTGATGGTCAGGTAGGCGTCTCCGCCTTCCTTGGCGGGGATGCCGTAGCCGGCGGCCGCGGCTCGGGGCACCACGAGGAACCGCACGCCGATGACGATGATGAAGGCGCTGAGCAGGATGGCCAGGCCGTAGGCGATGAGGGTGAGCATTGTTCTCTCCTGTTAGCAACGCTAGGGACGCAGGCGACGCTACCATAGCCACGGTAGGTTGACTAGCGCTGATAGGATACCTGCCATGTCTATTCGGGCGCGCCGGGAGCGCGAGCGGGCAGAGCGGGAGCGGTTGATCGTCACGACCGCGCGGGAACTGGCCGAGGCCGAGGGGTGGGACGCGGTGACCACACGGCGGCTCGCCGCGGAGATCGAGTACAGCCAGCCGGTTCTCTACAGCCATTTCTCCGGCAAGGACGCCATCATGACCGCGGTCGCGGTGGAGGGCTTTGCCGACCTCGCCGCCGCGCTGCGCGCGGCCCGTACCTCGGCGGCCGGCCCACGGCAGGCGCTCGCCGACGCCGCCGCCTCCCACGCCGCGTTCGCCGAGCGACGACCGGCACTGTACGACGCGATGTTCACCCACGGGGTCGACCTGCAGTTCGCCACCCCCGAAGCGCCGGCCGTCCTGCGCGAGGCCTTCGCCGAGCTACGCGAGACTGTGCGGCCGCTAGCGGGAGACGACGATCTGGAGACGCTCGCGGAGACCTTCCGGAGCGGGCTGCACGGCCTCCTCACGCTCATGCGCGACGGTAGGCTCCGGCGCGAGCATCACGGGCAACGGCTGGCGCTCCTGATCAGGCGCTTCTCGAGCTGACCCCGAGGGTCAGCGGGCACGGCGGTGACCACGGCGGTCGCCCTCGGTGCGGACCCAGATCGGGTCGTCGAGGGTCATCTCCGCCAGGGGACCGGTGGCGGGCAGCCGCTGCGGGGTGGCGGCGAGCAGCGTGCCGTCGCCGCGGCGGAGGATGTCCAGCCGGCCGCCGCGGTGACGGCGTCCCTCACCTATCCCCGGTGAGCAGCCCTCCGAGCTGCGCGGCGAACTCTCCCGGGTACTCGGCGTAGCCGGAATGGCCACCGGGGAACTCGATCACGTCCCGGCCCAGCCGCTCCCCGAGAACGAGGTTGGGACGGAAGGGCATGTGTTCCCGTGAGTCGCGGCCCCCGGCCAGAACGATCCGATCGGCGACGGCGACCAGCGCGTGGAGGTCGGGCTCGTAAGAGGGGTACTGGCGCAGTTCGTGCTCCATCCAGAACGCCATGTTGTCCTGCGCCCGCTCCACCATCGCCGTCAGCTCCGACGGAAGCTCGGCGGCTGTGGGCGGCCCGACCGCCTGGTCCGTCCCGACCCCGGCCCCGAAGTGTGCCATCGCCGGCCACAACCCGTCCGTGCGGTTGATCTCGTACACCTGGTCGAGGAACGCGGCCCACTTCGCTGGATCGGGCAGCAGCGCCAGTATCGGCGGCTCGTGCAGGACGACGGTACGCACCGCGTCTGGATGCCGGGTCACCAGGTCCAGCGCGACGATCGCACCGGAGCTGCTGCCGAACACGTGGGCGGGCCCGCCGCCATGGTGCTCGATCAGGCGGAGCGAGTCGTCTGTGTCGGTGGCAATCCGCGTGCCCTCGTCCACCGGGCCGTCGACGGGGCTGCGCACGAACCCCCGCCGGTCGTAGGTGACAACGGTGAAGCGCTCGGCGAGATCTGCCGCCACCCCCTGGTAGATCGTCGAGTCACCGTTGCCGCCGACGACGAACAGCAGCAACGGCCCGGAGCCCCTGGTCTCGCAGTACAGCCGCGCGCCGGGCATGGACACCGACTCGACGACCGGTTCGTCCATCCGCCCACTGTAGCCCTGCCGCCACGGTCCGGAACCCCGCCGCCGCGCCGTGCTCCCTTGCCTTACGGCTACTCGGCCGCCCGCTGCAACGCCGCGATGTCGATCTTGCCCATCTGGAGCATCGCCTGCATGACCCGCTGCGACTTCTCGCGGTCGGGATCGCTGATCAGCTCCGGCAACACGGTGGGGACGATCTGCCATGACAGGCCGTACTTGTCCTTCAACCAGCCGCAGGGTCCTTCTTCCCCGCCCTCGGCGAGACTGCTCCAGAACGCGTCGACCTCCTCTTGGGTCTCGCAGTGCACCTGGAACGAGACGGCCTCGCTGAACGTGAACTGGGGCCCGCCGTTCAGCGCGACGAACTCCTGGCCGTCCAGCTCGAAGGTGACGGTCATCACAGTCCCCTCCGGTCCAGGCCCAGCCTCGCCGTAGCGACTGACATCCACGATCCTGGAGTTGGGGAAAATCGCGGTGTACAACTTCGCCGCCTCTTCGGCCTCTGTGTCGAACCACAGGCACGGGCTGATCTTTTGCATGTTCTCGTCCTCTCTCGACTGTTGCCGCCCGGTCGCTTGCCTGTCTGGTTCGACTCGCTCGGTGGGGCAAACTCATCGCTCGCCAGCGGTGATCTCCCCGGCGACCCGGTGCCGAAGAGAGAGATGGTGCGCGGACCGGTTCGTGGACCGAGGACCCGGTAAACTATCGTGTGCCGAGAGCGTCCTGACGGACCGCCCTGTCCTCGCGCCGTCGGTGCGCGTAGTGTACCCGAGTGCATCTATGGTAGGCAGAAGGCTTGCGGCTCGAGTCCGTAAGGGCGCTCCAGGTCGGTTTGTTGTGGGCACGTGCCGACCGGTGTCTGGCGGAGTAGCTCAGCCTGGTAGAGCAAGCGGCTCATAATCGCTGTGTCGTCGGTTCAAATCCGGCCTCCGCTACGCCCACGGTCGCCTTCCGGCGGCCGGTCCTTGTCCGTCCAGTGAGAAAGGCACTCCATCGTGGCTGCCACCGACGTCCGACCCAAGATCACGCTGGCCTGCCAGGAGTGCAAGCATCGCAACTACATCACGCGGAAGAACCGCCGCAACAATCCCGACCGGCTGGAGATGCGCAAGTACTGCCCCAACTGCCGGACGCACCGCGCCCACCGCGAGACGCGCTGACCGCGTGGGCGGCGGAAAGTTCGGAGGGATGGGCTGATGCCGATCAACCGCGACTTCGTCGGGCGCACGTACCCACCGAGTGAGCCGTATGAGGTGGGTCGGGAGAAGATCCGCGAGTTCGCCGAGGCGATCGGCGACCCCAACCCCGCGTACCGCGACCGCGAGGAGGCCCGCGCGCTCGGTCACCGCGACGTCGTCGCGCCGCCGACGTTCCCGATCGTGATCTCGATGCGGGTCGCCGCGCGCGCGGTCGCCGACCCCGAGCTCGCTGTCGACTACAGCATGGTCGTCCACGGTGAGCAGCGCTTCGAGTACACCCGGCCGGTGTACGCAGGCGACGTCCTCACCGGGTCGCTGTCGATCGCCGACATCCGGGCCGCGGGCCGCAACGAGCTGCTCACGACGAAGGTCGACCTGACCACCGCAGACGGCGAGCACGTCTGCACGGCGTACTCGACCCTGGTCGTCCGCGGCGGCGCGGAGCAGGAGGAGGGCTCATGACTTACTACCCCGGCACCCACCTCCGCTCCGCGCCTCGCTCGCTACCGCTCGCTGCGATGCTCACTTCGGAAGTCGCCTCATGACAGTACGGGTGGCCTACGACGACGTCGAGGTCGGTACGGAGATCCCGCCGCGTACCTATCAGGTGCAGCGGGTCAACCTCGTCATGTACTGCGGCGCCTCGGGCGACTTCAACGTCATCCACTGGAATGAGCGGGTCGCGAAGTCCGTCGGTCTGCCCGACGTCATCGCCCACGGAATGTACACCATGGCCGAGGCCGGGCGGCTGGTCACCGACTGGGCCGGCGACCCCGGAGCCGTGGAGTCGTACGGCGTCCGCTTCTCGTCCCCGGTGGTTGTTCCCGACGACGACAAGGGCGCGACGCTTGAGGTCAGTGGCGTGGTCGAGGAAAAGCTCGAGGACGGTCGGGTCACCGTCGCGATCACGGCCCGCGCGGGGGAAGCGAAGGTTCTCACCCGGGCGCGGGCCGTGGTACGCCTCGCATGAGTCGACCGGGTCGTCTTTCATGATCCCGAACGATTTTCCCGGCCATAGTACGCGGAAGTCTTCGCGATCATGGAGCCAGGGCAGTGGCCCCTCGGTGCGAACGAGAGCTGACGTGGTCGAGGATGCTCCGCTCGCGCCGTATACGACGCTGCGGCTCGGCGGGCCGGCCCGTCGGATGGTCGAAGCCTCGACCCAGCAGGAGATCGTCGACGCCGTGGCGGCCGCCGACCGCGTGGACGAGCCGGTCGTCATACTCGGGGGCGGCAGCAACGTCGTCGCCGCCGACGCGGGCTTTCCCGGCACGGTCGTGCGCGTCGTCGCACGCGGTGTGGAGCTCGCCCGCGACCCCGACGGCGCCGCACGCCTCACCGCGCAGGCGGGGGAGGACTGGGACCCGCTCGTCGCCCGGTGCGTCGACGAACGGCTGCCGGGCGTGGAGTGCCTGTCCGGCATACCCGGGCTCGTCGGTGCGGCCCCGATCCAGAACGTCGGCGCGTACGGCCAGGAGGTCAGCGAGACCGTCGCCTCCGTCCGCGTCTACGACAGGCGGGCCGGCGCGGTGGCGCAACTCGACCCCGCCGACTGCGGCTTCGGCTACCGCACCAGCGTGTTCAAGAGCACGGGCCGCTACGTGGTCCTCGAGATGACGCTCACGCTGGAGAGCGGAGCCTACGCCCGGCCGGTGCGGTACGCGGAGCTCGCCCGGACCCTGGGCGTCGCGGTGGGGGAACGCGCGCCGCTCCGCGCGGTACGGGAGGCCGTGCTGGGGCTGCGGCGCCGTAAGGGGATGGTCCTCGACCCCGACGACCCCGACACAACCAGCGCGGGATCGTTCTTCACCAACCCCGTACTCGACCCGGCGGGGGTCGCCGGGCTGGAGCGGCGCGCTCCCGGGTTCCCGCGCTACCCGGCGGCCGGCCGGACGAAAGTGCCCGCCGCATGGCTCATCGAGCACGCCGGCTTCGACAGGGGCTACACCAAGGGGTCGGTCCGCATCTCCACCAAGCACACCCTGGCGCTCACCAACCCGGACGGGCGGGGCACCACCGCGGAGCTGCTCGCGCTCGCCCGGGAGGTACGCGACGGCGTGCGTGAGAAGTTCGGCGTCGAGCTGGTCAACGAGCCCGTACTCCTCGGCGCATGTCTCTGAGCCGTCTCATCGGTCAGCCGGCGAGCAGTATGCCACCTCGTCGTCTGAAGGCACGTGTCGTGGGTGGCGCGGTCGCTGCGACGCCACGCGCGTGGCGGGTCAGCGCGTCTCGACGGCCTATGCGGCCTCGGCGAGGAGCTTCGCGACCCGCGACACGCCCTCGGCCATGTCGTCGTCGCCCAGCGCGTACGACAGCCGGAGGTAGCCCGGGGTGCCGAACGCCTCGCCCGGCACGATCGCGACCTCGGCCTCCTCGAGGACGACCTCCGCCAGCTCGGCCGACGTCTGGGCGCGGCGGCCGCGGATGTCGCGGCCGAGCACCTCTTTGACCGACGGGTAGCAGTAGAACGCGCCCTTGGGCTCCGGGCAGGTGACACCGGGGATGTCGCCGAGCATGCGTACCATCGTCCGGCGCCTGCGGTCGAACGCCTCGCGCATCATCGCGACCGCGCTGAGGTCACCGGACACGGCGGCGAGCGCGGCGGCCTGCGCGATGTTCGAGACGTTGGACGTCGTGTGCGACTGCAGCCTGGAGGCGGCCTGTACGACGTCGGACGGCCCGATGAGCCAGCCGACACGCCAGCCGGTCATCGCGTACGTCTTGGCGACGCCGTTGAGGACGACACAGCGCTCGGCGAGCTCGGGGACGCGTACCGGCATGGAGGAGAAGGCGGCGTCGTCGTAGACGAGATGCTCGTAGATCTCGTCGGTCATCACCCAGAGGCCGCGCTCGACCGCCCAGCGGCCGATCTCCGTCACCTGCTCGGGGGGGTAGACGGCACCGGTCGGGTTGGACGGAGACACGAAGAGCAGGACCTTGGTGCGGTCGGTGCGGGCGGCCTCGAGTCGCTCGACACCGGCGAGGTAGCCCGTCGTCTCGTCGGTGATCACCTCGACGGGCACGCCGCCGGCGAGTCGGATCGCCTCCGGGTACGTCGTCCAGTAGGGGGTCGGGAGCAGGACCTCGTCGCCGGGGTCGAGCAGCGTCTCGAACGCTGTGGCGACGGCGTGCTTGCCGCCGTTGGTGACGAGCACCTGGCCTGGTTCGACCGCGAGGCCGGAGTCGCGCCGGGTCTTGGCGGCGAGGGCGTCGCGCAGCTCCGGCAGCCCCGGCGCCGGGGTGTAGTGGTGGAAGCGTGGGTCGTGGCAGGCTCGCACGGCCGCCTCGACGATGGGCTCGGGCGTCGGGAAGTCGGGCTCGCCCGCGCCGAAACCGATGACCGGCCGGCCCGCGGCCTTCATCGACTTGGCCTTGGACGTCACGGCCAGGGTGGCGGACTCGGAGATGGCGGCGACACGGGCGGAGACTCGGGAACGCCCGGCGAGAGAGTCAGCGCTCATGCCTCCATGTTCGCATCCCGATGCCTGGCGTGCGGCACAATATCCCGAGACCAGCGCGGGTATCCTAAGGTCAGCGCCGGATTACCGCGTGGTTCGACGCGACGACCTCGGAGCACGTACACTTCACATCGCGAAGACCGAGCGTCGGGGACCAACCGGGCATTCGGTCGGTGGAAGGGCAGTAGCTCAATTGGCTAGAGCCCCGGTCTCCAAAACCGGTGGTTGGGGGTTCGAGTCCCTCCTGCCCTGCGAGATGCGGTTCCGCGCACAGGATGTGTGAGGCACGCCGCGAGGCGAGCACCATGTGGTTAGGTGAGGGCGAGTGACCGACACCCGCAGCGCCCCGACGACAGGGGGAGGAAAGTCCCCGCCTGGCGGGAAGCGCAGGACGACACCTGCGCTCTTCTACCGCCAGGTCGTCGCCGAGTTGCGTAAGGTTATCTGGCCGACCCGCAACGAGCTCGTCACGTACACGGCGGTGGCGCTCACGTTCGTCATCATCATGACCGTGATCGTGTCCGTCCTCGACTACCTCTTCACCAAGGGCGTGCTCGCGATCTTCGGCTGACGCGAAACCGTACGGATCCGCACAACCCCGGAGGAAGAAGCAGTCGCCGTGTCTGAGTTCCCAGTGCCCGCCGACGAGGCCCAGCAGCAGGCGGGCCTCGCGCCGGAGGATGAGTCTCCGGCGCAGGACGTGCCTGCGCCGGCCCCCGCGGTGGATTCCGCCGCGTCGGAAGAGGCGGTCGAGGAGCCGACCGACGAGGCCGAACCGGCGGAAGAGGCGGAAGAGACAGAAGAGGCAGAAGAGGTCGAGGAGCCCGATCCTGTCGAGGAGTTCAAGCGTGACCTGCGCGGCCTGGCCGGGGACTGGTACGTCGTGCAC
The DNA here is from genome assembly GCA_050699055.1 of Streptosporangiaceae bacterium. Classification (GTDB taxonomy): domain Bacteria; phylum Actinomycetota; class Actinomycetes; order Streptosporangiales; family JBOHCT01; genus JBOHCT01. Next base: position 10,580 of record JBOHCT010000033.1, read on the forward strand.
TCGTACGCCGGTTACGAGAACCGCGTCAAACACAACATCGAGAACCGCCGCCAGTCCCTCAACATGGAAGACGACATCTTCGGGGCGGAGGTTCCCACCCAACAGGTGACCGAGGTCAAGGGCGGCAAGCGGCAGCAGGTCTCGGAAAAGACCCTGCCCGGTTACATCCTCGTCCGCATGTACCTCACGGACGAGTCGTGGGCGGCGGTCCGCAACACCCCAGGCGTCACCGGTTTCGTGGGTCCAGGCAGCCGGCCCGCTCCGCTCAGCCTCGACGAAGTGGCGCGGCTCCTCGCGCCCGAGCCCGAGGAGAAGAAGAAGGTGGAGGAGAAGGTCTCGGTGGAGTTCGAGGCCGGCGAGTCCGTCACGGTCATGGAGGGCCCCTTCGCGACGCTTCCCGCCACCATCAGCGAGATCAACCCCGACGCCCAGAAGCTCAAGGTCCTGGTGTCGATCTTCGGCCGCGAGACGCCGGTCGAGCTGTCGTTCAACCAGGTCTCGAAGATCTAGTGGTCTGTCAGAGGAGTCGTTTGTTGGTTGCACGACGTCCAGGCGGCGCCTCGACCGCCGTTCACTCAGCAGACCCCTCTGACAGACCACTAGAGCGTTCCCGTCCGAGAAGAGTCCGAGGAAACACATGCCGTCCAAGAAGGTTGCCACGGTCATCAAGGTGCAGCTGCCCGCGGGGCAGGCCACGCCCGCGCCGCCGGTCGGCACCGCGCTCGGCCCGCACGGCGTCAACATCATGGACTTCTGCAGGCAGTACAACGCTGCCACGGAGCCCCAGCGCGGTGACATCATCCCCGTCGAGATCACGGTCTACGAGGACCGGTCGTTCTCGTTCGTCACCAAGACGCCCCCTGCTTCCGAACTGATCAAGAAGGCGGCGGGGCTCGACAAGGGCAGCGGCGACGCGCTCAAGGTCAAGGTCGGTACTGTCACCCGCGAGCAGCTCCGCGAGATCGCGCAGACCAAGATGCCCGACCTGTCAGCCGCGAGCATCGACGGGGCGGAGAAGATCATCGCGGGTACGGCGCGGTCGATGGGCGTGAAGGTCCAGGACTGACCGCGGCCGACAGGCACCGAGCGGTACCCGGGTGGAAGGGCCAGGCACTGGCCCGCTCGCACCACACCTCTCGACCCGAAGGAGAGCACGTGCAGCGCAGCAAGGCGTACCGCAAGGCCGCGGAGCTGGTTGACCGGCAGCGGCTGTACACCCCTCTCGAGGCCGTACGGCTCGCGAGGCGTAGCTCCATCACGACGTTCGACGCCACCGTCGAGGTCGCGTTCAAGCTCGGGGTCGACCCCCGTAAGGCCGACCAGATGGTCCGCAGCACCGTCAGCCTGCCGCACGGCACGGGCAAGACCGTGCGCGTCGCGGTGTTCGCCACCGGCGACCGCGCCGAGGCGGCCCGCGCGGCCGGCGCCGACGTCGTCGGCGACGACGACCTGATCCAGCGTGTCCAGGGCGGGTTCCTCGACTTCGACGCGGCCGTCGCGACACCCGACCTCATGGGGCGGGTCGGGCGGCTCGGACGTATCCTCGGGCCCCGCGGCCTCATGCCCAACCCAAAGACCGGCACCGTGACGAACGATGTCGGCAAGGCCGTCGCGGACATCAAGGGCGGCAAGGTGGAGTTCCGCGTCGACCGCCAGGCGAACCTGCACCTCATGATCGGCAAGACGTCGTTCACCGATAGCCAGCTCGTCGAGAACTACGCAGCGGTGCTCGATGAGGTGCTGCGGGCCAAGCCCGCCGCCGCGAAGGGCCGTTACCTCCGGCGGGCCGCGATCACGACGACGATGGGACCGGGCATCCCCGTCGACCCGAACAAGACCCGCAAGCTACTGGACGAGCCCGAGGAGGCAGCGGCCGCCGCGGGCTGACCACTGATACTCTGAGATCTGCCGAAGACCGCCGGCCGCTGCCTCGCTCGAGGCGGCTGAAGGTTCCGCGAGAGTGGACGGCCTGCGCAGGCGTGACGTGGCTCCATCGAGCCGGTCGGCAGGAGTCGGCCGGCCCGTTGATCCGACGCCCCGTGCGCCCGCGCCGGGGCGTCTCGCCTGTCGGGGCCTCACCGGTGGGGAACACAGGAAGGAGGCCCTGTGGCCAGGCCCGACAAGGTGGCCGCGGTCGCGGACATCAAGGAGGAACTCAAGAGTTCGGGTGCCATCCTCTTGGCCGAGTACCGCGGGCTCAGCGTTCCGCAGATGCAGGAGCTGCGGAGGTCGCTCGGAGACGGCGCCCGTTTCCGGGTGACCAAGAACACACTGACGACGATCGCGGCTCGCGAGGTCGGCATGGCGGACGCCCTCGAACACCTGCTCGAGGGCCCCTCGGCGGTCACGTTCGTCAAGGGTGACCCCGTCGAGGCGGCGAGGACCCTGCGTAACTTCGCCAGGAGCAGCCCGCTCGAGCTGAAGGGCGGGATCTTCGAGGGGCGGAGCGTGACGGCCGAGGACATCGGCAACATCGCCGACCTCGACTCGCGCGAGGTCCTGCTCGCCAAGCTCGCCGGCGCGATGAAGGCGACGACCTCGCACGCCGCCGCGACGTTCAACGCGCCGCTGGAGAAGGCCGTGCGCTTGGCCGAGGCGCTGCGTAAGAAGCGCGAACGGGAGGGCGGTCAAGAGGCCCCGTAGCGACCTTTAGCGATCATCCGCAGGCGTACTAGTTCGATGCAAGGGGTTCGACGTAAGGGCCGGAGGAGCGACCCGGCCGAGAGAGGGAGACAGATCACGATGGCCAAGCTGAACACCGACGAGCTGCTCGACGCGTTCAAGGAGATGACCGTCCTCGAGCTTTCGGAGTTCGTGAAGCAGTTCGAGGAGACCTTCGACGTGGAGGCCGCCGCCCCGGTGGCACAGGCGGCCCCACTGACCGCGGCGCCCGCCGCCGAGGAGGCCGAGGAGCAGACGGCTTTCGACGTCGTCCTCGAGTCCGCCGGCGACAAGAAGATCCAGGTCATCAAGGAGGTCCGCGGTCTGACGAGTCTCGGACTCAAGGAGGCCAAGGAGCTCGTCGAGAGCGCACCGAAGCCGATTCTCGAGGGTGTCGACAAGGAGTCGGCCGACAAGGCGAAGGAGGCGCTCGAGGGCGTCGGCGCGACGATCACGGAGAAGTAGCGCCTCGCGGCCAAGATCCGTTTCGAGTGTCGGAAGAGCGCCATAAACGGCCGATCTCGCGCCGCGGAAACGGATCTCGGTTCTCGGGAGGCCAGGACATGCCCCACGGGGCGGTCACCATGCGGTGGCCGCCCCTTCCGTTCCGTACACCCGCTTCGCGAACTGTCCATAATCCCGGTTTGCGGTCCCGATGGGGAGGATCCCGCGTTTCGCGACCACAGATGCGGATCATGGGTGCAGGACTGGTACATAACGGGGGACTGGCGGGTCGGGGGCAACCCGAGGATTTTGGCCAGTCCTTTCGACCGACACGGGACGAGGTGGCGCGTTCCCGGGACGGCGAGGTTACGCGTCGGTACGGTGGGTGCCGCGTTGAGCCGCCCGCGTGACTTCGAGGCGGCTCGTTCGTTGATCCGAATGCCCTGTCAGCAGGAAGGGCCAGCAGGAAGGGCCATGCAGACACGCCGCGCGGTTCGCGGTGCGTCCGTACCCTGACGGAAGGTGAGGAGTGGGCGTCGAGATCCAGGTCGACGGCCTGACCAAGGCCTTCGGTCGTCAGGTCATCTGGGAGAACGTCTCCCTGACCCTGCCCGTAGGTGAGATCTCCGTGCTGCTCGGCCCGTCGGGCACGGGCAAGTCCGTCTTCCTGAAGACGCTGGTTGGCCTGCTCAAACCCAATGCGGGTCACATCTGGATCGAGGGCAAGGATCTCCCTCGGCTGTCCGAGCGGGAGCTGTACGCGACGCGGAGGCTGTTCGGGGTGCTCTTCCAGGACGGCGCGCTCTTCGGCTCGATGAATGTCTACGACAACATCGCGTTCCCGCTGCGGGAGCACACCCGCAAGCCCGAGTCCGAGGTCCGGCGCATCGTCCTCGAGAAGATGGAGATGGTCGGGCTGCTGGGCTCGGAAGGCAAGCTCCCCGGCGAGATCTCGGGCGGCATGCGCAAGCGTGCCGGGCTCGCCCGCGCGCTCGTCCTCGACCCGGAGATCGTGCTCTTCGACGAGCCCGACTCCGGCATCGACCCGGTACGCACCGCTTACCTCAACCAGCTGATCGTCGACCTCAACGCCGAGACCCAGGCCACGTTCCTCATCGTCACCCACGACATCAACACCGCCCGCACCCTCCCCGACAACATCGGGCTGCTGTTCCGCAGGCACCTCGTGATGTTCGGGCCGCGGGAGATGCTGCTGTCGAGCACGGACCCCGCCGTGCGGCAGTTCATGAACGCCCGCAGGGAGGGGCCCATCGGCATGGCCGAGGAGAAGGACCAGGCCGAGCTCGCCGCAGAGGCGGACGCGGACGAAGGCAAGCCCCCGGAGCGGCTGTCGCCGATCCCGCCCCAGCTGACCCCCAGCGGCGGGCGGAGCCGCGTGAGCATGCGCCCGCCGGGTGCGTGGCTGCGCGCGCACGGCATCGAGCCGCCGCCTGGCTCGTTCGTCGACGACCAGGGCCACAACGTCCTCGAGGAGTACGGAAGCACCGGATACAACGGCGCCGGGTACGGCCAGGACCGCGCCGACGGTTACCGTCACGACGGCGACGAAGGGCGTTCCGGCCGGCACGCCGCTGGAGGAAACCCGGGAGGAAACCCGGGAGGAATACTGTAGTGGCCGCGAACCCCGTGAACGCCGTGCTGCAGCAGTCGGGCAGCTTCTTCGCGATGTCGCTCGACACGTTCCGCATGACGGCCCGCAGGCCGTTCCAGTGGCGGGAGATGCTGCAGCAGGCGTGGTTCGTCGCGAGCGTCACGATCCTGCCTACGGCCCTCGTGTCCATCCCGTTCGGCGCGGTCATCGCGTTTCAGGTCGGCAAGCTCGTCAGCCAGCTCGGTGCGCAGTCGTTCATCGGCTCGGCGGCCGTCCTCGCGGTGGTCCGTGAGGCGTCCCCGATCGTGACCGCGCTCCTCATCGCCGGCGCCGGCGGCTCGGCGATCTGCGCCGACCTCGGGGCCCGCACGATCCGCGAGGAGATCGACGCGATGGAGGTGCTCGGCATCAGCCCCATCCAGCGTCTCGTCGTCCCCCGGGTCCTCGCGACGATGATCGTCGCGGTCTTCCTGAACGGCCTCGTCTCGGTCGTCGGCGTCGCGGGCGGATACGTCTTCAACGTCCTGCTGCAGGGCGGGACGCCCGGCGCCTACATCGACTCGTTCACGGCGTTCGCCCAGCTTCCCGACCTGTGGGCCGGCGAGGTGAAGGCCCTCATCTTCGGCGCGATCGCCGCCCTCGTGGCCTCCTACAAAGGGCTCAACGCGGGCGGCGGACCCAAGGGCGTGGGCGACGCGGTCAACCAGTCCGTCGTGATCACGTTCATGCTGCTGTTCTTCACCAACTTCATCCTCACCGCCGTGTACTTCCAAGTCGTCCCGCAGAAGGGGGCCTGATGGCGCTCTCCGACGCGGTCCGGTCCTCGTTCCTGCGGACGCCCGCCCGCGCGCTGTCGCGGCTCGTCGCCCGCCCCGCACGGGCGCTCGACGACCTCGGCGGACAGATGGCGTTCTACGGGCGGACGTTCGGCTGGATGTACCGCGTCGTCTTCCGCTACAAGAAGGAGATCGTGCGCCTGCTCGCCGAGGTGAGCCTCGGCACAGGCGGCCTCGCGGTGGTCGGCGGCACGGTGGTGATCGTCGGCTTCCTCACCTTCTTCACCGGCACCGAGGTCGGCCTGCAGGGCTTCAAGGCGCTCAGCCAGATCGGCACGTCCGCCTTCGCGGGTTTCGTCTCCGCGTACTTCAACACCCGCGAGATCTCCCCGCTCGTGGCCGCGATCGCCCTGTCGGCGACGGTCGGCTGCGGCTTCACCGCGCAGCTCGGCGCGATGCGAATCAACGAGGAGGTCGACGCGCTCGAGGTGATGGCCGTACCCTCGCTGCCTTTCCTTGTGACCACGCGCATCATCGCGGGCTTCATCGCGATCATCCCGCTGTACATCGTGGGGTTGCTGTCGTCGTACCTCGCGACCCGGCTGATCGTCACGTTCTACTTCGGCCAGTCCGTCGGCACCTACGACCACTATTTCCACTTCTTCCTGATGCCCCACGACGTCTTGTGGTCGTTCGGCAAGGCGTTGATCTTCGCGTTGATCGTCATGCTGGTCCACTGCTACTACGGCTACCACGCGAGCGGCGGCCCGGCCGGCGTCGGCACCGCGGTCGGGCGGGCCGTACGGACGGCGATCGTGGCCGTCAACATCGTCGACCTCTTCGTGAGCCTCGCCATCTGGGGCCCGACGACGACGGTGAGGATCGCGGGGTGATGTGAGTGTTCGCTCTCGTCGCGCCGCCGGTCTCCCGGACGTTCGTCGCGCGGACCAAGTACAAGCTGTACGGCATTGTCTTCCTGGTGATCTGCGCCCTGTTCCTCGCGCTCACCGTCGCCGTCTACAACAAGGCTTTCAAGACCACCGTTCCTGTCACCCTCAAGGCCGACAGGGCCGGGCTGCAGCTGCTTCCGGACGCCGACGTCAAGGTGCGCGGGCTCATCGTCGGCGACGTCAGCAAGATCACGACGAACGGCGAGGTCGCGACGATCTCGCTCGCCCTCGACCCGAGCAAGGTCGGCCTCATCCCGGCGAACATCAAGGCCCGCCTCCTGCCCAAGACCTTGTTCGGCCAGAAGTACGTCGATCTCGTCGTACCGAAGCATCCCGTGGCCCAGCATATCGAGGCCGGGGACGTGATCCCGCAGGACCGCAGCGAGACCGCGATCGAGCTCGGCAAGGTCTTCGACAACGTCCTCCCGCTGCTGCGCACACTGAACCCGCGGCAGCTCAACGAGACCCTGCACGCGATGGTCGTGGCCCTGCGCGGCAGGGGTGACGAGATCGGCGCGAACCTCGTCGGGCTCGACCGTTATCTCCGGACCGTCAACCCGCACCTGCCGACGCTGAAGCGCGACATCTCCCTGCTCGCCGACTTCGCGGAGACGTACCAGCAGGCCGCGCCGGACCTGCTGCGGGTGCTGCGCAACCTGACCTTCTCCAGCCACACGGTGGTCGACGAGCGGCAGACGCTGGACGCGTTCCTCGGTGACGTGACGAGGCTCGCCGACACCGGCAGGGGCGTGCTGGCGGAGAACGCCGATCAGCTGATCAGGGTCAACTCGGTGTACCGCCCCTCGCTGCGGCTCCTGGCCGACTACTCACCGGAGTACCCCTGCCTCACCGCCGGGCTGGCCGAGCTCGAGCCCAGGCTGGAGAAGGCATTCGGGGGCAACCAGCCAGCCCTGCACATCACCCTCGAGCTGGAGAAACCGCGCGCGCCTTACCATTACCCGGCCGATCTCCCGCAGTGGAACGACCATCGCGGGCCGCGGTGCTACGGCCTGCCCAACCCTTCTGTGCCGTTCCCCGCGCCGCAGAACCGACAGCCGAGGGACGGCACCGAGGACGACGCTTGGGCGCAGGGGCTGCGGCAGTACGGTGCCGCCCACGGTGCCTCCCAGGGGGCCGCCCAGGGTGCGTCGCTCGGTCGGCCGTTGTCCGACGCGCTCGTCAGCCCCTCGATGGGCTACGCGGGCACAAAGGGTGAGCAGCGGCTCATCAACCACATCGTGGGTCCGGCCATGGGGACCCCGCCCGACCGGGTGCCCGACGTCGCCGACCTGCTTTTCGGCCCGATGGCGCGTGGCACGGTGGTGAACGTCAGATGAGGACCGCCTCCGCCGCCATCAAGCTCGCGATCTTCGCGATCTGCACGGCCGCCGCGACCGGCCTGCTCGCGATGACGATCGGAAACGTCAGGTTCAATGACACCGCGAGCTACCACGCGATCTTCAGCGACGTCTCCGGCCTGCAGTCCGGCGACGGTGTCCGGGTCGCGGGCGTGCGGGTCGGCCAGGTCGAGGACACCCGGGTCGTCGGCCACGACAAGGCCGAGGTGACCTTCTCCGTCGTACGCTCCCGCCCGCTGTCGACGAGCACCCGCGCCTTCGTGAGGTACAAGAACCTCGTCGGCCAGCGCTATCTGGCTCTCCAGGAGGGGCCTGGCGGCGGCCAGACGCTGGCGCACGGCGGCACCATCCCGGTGGCCAACACCCACCCCGCGCTCGACCTGACCGTGTTGTTCAACGGCTTTCGGCCGCTTTTCAAGGCGCTGTCACCGAAGCAGGTCAACAAGCTGGCCTACGAGATCATCAAGGTGCTGCAGGGAGAGAGCGGAACCGTCAACAGCCTGCTCGCACAGACGGCGTCGCTCACCAACACGCTCGCCGACCGCGATCACGTCATCGGCGAACTGATCGACAACCTGAACGCCGTCCTCGCGACCCTCGACAAGCGTGACACGAAGCTGTCGCAGCTCATCCTCCAGCTGCAGCGGTTCGTGAGCGGCCTCGCCGCGGACCGCCACGCGATCGGCGCCTCGCTCGAGAACATCAACGAGCTCACCATCACCACCGCGGATCTGCTGCACGACGCCCGCCCGTCGCTGAAGGGAGACATCCACCAACTCGGCAGGCTGTCGAAGAACCTGGACAAGCCGAAGAACAAGAAGATCGTCAATGACTACCTGCGACGCCTTCCGCACAAGGTGAACGAGATCAACCGCTCGGCGTCGTACGGCTCGTGGTTCAACTTCTACCTCTGCAGCCTCGACGCCATGGTCTCGCTGGGCGGTGGCAAGCCGATCCGTACCCCGGAGGTCCACAACGAGACGGCTCGGTGCAACCCATGAGGCGTCCGTTCCGAGAGATGAACCCGATACCGATCGGCGCGATCGGGCTGGCGGTCGGCGTCATCGTGCTCGTGCTCGCGTTCAACGTGCAGCGGCTGCCGGTCATCGGCGGAACCGTCTATCACGCGGCGTTTCACGACGCCGCGGGCCTCGCGCCGGGCGATGACGTCAGGATCGCGGGGGTCAAGGTCGGCAAGGTCGACTCCGTCGAGCTCGCGGGTTCGCACGTCGCGGTGGACTTCCGCGTCGACTCCGGCACCTACGTCGGCGACCAGAGCGACGCCGCGATCAAGATCGCGACTGTGCTCGGCGCGAAGTATCTCGCCCTCCAGCCCAAGGGGGAGCGGCAGCTGCCGGCAGGGGACAAGATCCCGCTCTCTCGCACGACCTCGCCGTACGACGTCATGGAGGCCCTCCAGGGGCTCACGCACACGGTGGAGGGGATCGACACCAAGCGGCTCGCGAAGGCGTTCGACACCCTGTCCTCGACGTTCCGCGACACCCCGCCCGAGGTACGCGCCTCGCTGCGCGGGCTCACCAGGCTGTCGCAGACGATCGCCTCCCGGGACCAGAAGCTGCACGAGCTGCTGGATCACGCCCACGCCGTCACCCAGGTGCTCGCCGACCGCAACCAGGCGTTCACCAAGCTCCTCGCCGACGGCAACAAGCTGTTGAAGATGGTGGAGCGGCGCCGCGCGGTCATCCACCAGCTGCTCATCCACACCGTCCGCCTGTCGCAGCAGCTCGTCGGGCTTGTGCAGGACAACCAGCAGCAGCTCGCGCCCGCGCTGCGCCGGCTCGACGACGTGGTCCATGTGCTCCTGAAGAACCAGCGCAACCTGCAGCGGAGCATCCGGCTGCTGGCGCCGTTCGTACGGGAGTTCACCGACACCCTGGGCAACGGGCGGTGGTTCGACAACTACATCCAGAACCTCGTCCCGCTGCCCGCCTCCGTCAAGTCTCCGAGGAACTGACCGTGCGCCCCCCGTCCTCACTGGTCCTGCGCATCGGAGCCGCCATCGTCGCCGCGGCCCTGTTCGCCGGCGCTGCCGGGGTGTTCTGGCCCCGCAACCACGATGTCCACGTCACCGCGTACTTCCCGCAGACCATCGGGCTGTACAAGGGCTCCGACGTGCGCGTGCTCGGGATCAAGATCGGCAAGGTGACGGACATCAAGCCCCAGGGCACCTCGGTGCGCGTCGACATGGCCTATGACGCCGACCGTAAGGTGCCGTCCGACGCGAAGGCCGTCATCATCGCGCCCGCGATCGTGAGCGACCGGTACGTACAGCTGGCTCCCGCCTACACCGGCGGCCCGGTCATGCGGGACGGCACCACGATCCCGCTGGCGCGTACGGCCACCCCCGTCGAGCTGGACCAGATCTACGGCGCGCTCAACCAGCTGGATGTCGCTCTCGGGCCGAAAGGCGCGAACAAGAACGGCTCGCTGTCCCGCCTCCTGCGGGTCTCCGCCGCCAACCTCAAGGGGCAGGGCGACGACGTCCACACCACGGTGAAAAACCTGTCCAAAGCCACGACCACCCTCGCCAAGGGGCGTAAGAACCTGTTCGGCACCGTGCGCAACCTGGAGACGTTCACCCGTGCGCTGGCGAACAGCGACGATCAGGTCGCGGCCTTCAACGACAACCTTTCCCAGGTGTCCAGGCAGCTCGACGGGGAGCGGCAGGAACTCGCTGCCGCGCTCAAGAACCTCGCCGTCGCACTCAAGCGGGTCGAGCGCTTCGTACGGGAGAACAGAGGCGAGCTGTCGCACAACGTGAAGGACCTGGCCAAGATCACGAAGGTCCTGGTGAAGGAGAAGAAGGCGCTCGCCAGCTTCGTGACGACCGCGCCCGTCGCCCTGTCCAATCTCCAGCACACCTATAACCCGCTGACCGGCACGCTCGACGCAAGGGCCGACTTCCAGCAGACCCAGAATCCGACGATGTACCTCTGCTCGCTCTTGTACTCGCTGGGGGAGCCGCCCAAGCAGTGTGAGAGCCTGCTCGCTCCGCTCAAGCTGCTCAAGGTGAAGAACGGGGGACTGCCGGGCGGGCTGGATCTCTCGTGGCTGACGGAGCTGAGCCGTGGGCTCAGCCAGCCGCGCGGTGGAGGACAGCAGGGCGGGGGACAGCGGCAGTCCGCACAGCTGTCGTCGGGAGCGTCAGCGACGTCCTCCAAAGCCCCAATGGTCGCGAAGGGCTCCGGGGCTTCAGGGTCCTCGCCGAGGCGCTCGCTGCCACCGGGCACCGACCCCGACCCGACCCTGGGTGGGATCCTCCCCGGAGGTGGCGGGCCGTGAGACTGAGACCGGTACTCCGCGCGTTCGGCGTCGCGTTGGTGGCGGCCGTCATGCTCTCGGGCTGTGGGTTCCACGGCATCTACTCGCTGCCCCTTCCGGGCGGCCCCAAACTCGGCTCCAGGCCGTACACCATCAAGATCGAGTTTTCCAACGTGCTCGAGCTCGTCCCGAAGTCCCAGGTGAAGGTCAACAACGTCACGGTGGGCCGGGTCGACGACATCCAGCTCCAGGGCTGGCACGCGCTGGTCACGTGCACGATCAGGCACGGCGTCAAGCTTCCCGACAACGCGGTCGCGCGGATCGAGAAGACGAGCCTTCTCGGTGAGGCGTTCGTCGCGATCGGGCCTCCGCCGGACCAGAGTGCGCAGGGCCGTCTCGGCGAGGACGATGTCATCCCGATGGCGCGAACGCGACAGTACCCGGAGGTCGAGGAGGTCCTCTCCGCGCTGTCGCTGCTGCTGAACGGCGGCGGTCTCGAGCAGCTGCACACGATCACGAAGGAGCTCAACGCGACCTTGTCGGGCCGCGAAGACCGCATCCGGGACCTACTCGACCAGCTCGACACCTTCGTCGGCGCCCTCGACGACCAGAAGTCCGAGATCGTACGCGCCATCCGGGGGCTCGAGCGGCTTTCCCACACCCTGCGTACGCAGAAGAAAACGATCGCGGACGCCGTCGACGACATCGAGCCGGCGCTCCGCGTGCTCGCCAACCAGCGTGCCGACCTCACCAAGATGCTCGTGGCACTCTCCGATCTCGGCAAGGTCGCCACGCACGTGATCAAGGCCTCCGAGGAAGATCTGGTCGCCAACCTCAAGGAGCTCCGGCCGATCCTGAAGCGACTCGCCGACGCGGGCGACAACCTGCCGAAGGCGCTCGAGCTGCTGGTCACCTTCCCATTCCCCAAGACCGCGCCGAACGCGATCCGCGGCGACTACGTCAACCTGAAGATCACCGCTGACCTGAGCCTCGACACGCTGCTGAACAACCTGCTGGCCGGCCCGCCGACCACGACGCCGACGACGAGGTGCCTCAAGCCCGGCGCCGGGAAACGGCCCGGCTGCCAGCAGTATCTGCGAGAAAGCGCCCCGTCGGGCTCCGCTTCCGGGAGTGGTTCGCCGTCTGGGCCCACCGGCCAGGGATACAAGAAGGTGCCGCTGCCCTCGCCCTCGCTGTTCAGCGGTTCGAGCGGCGGCGGGACCCCAGGCAGCTCGCCGAGCGGCGGTGGCTCGCCGAGCGGCGGTGGCTCGCCGAGCGGCGGTTCCAGCGGCTCTGGTGGGTCTGGTGGCTCTGGTGGGTCTGGTGGCTCTGGTGGCTCTGGTGGCTCTGACTCGTCGGGCGGGCTGCTCGACCTTCTCACCGGGGGGAACGGATGATCACCCGGTTCGTGAGGCTACAGCTCCTCGTCTTCTTCCTGGTCACCGTCATCGGCGTGAGTTACACAGGACTCAACTACGTCGGCCTCATCAAGCACCAGTACACCGTGTACGCGATGTTCCCCGACTCGGGCGGCATCTTCCAGAACGCCGACGTGGCCTACCGAGGCGTGCATGTCGGGCGCGTGGGCAAGCTGCACCTCACCAGCGACGGCGTCAGGGTCGCGCTGCACATTCAGGACGACACCCGCATCCCCAAGGACACGACCGCGGCCGTACGGCTGCGGTCCGCGGTGGGCGAGCAGTACGTCGACCTGATCCCGGACGTCCGCAAGGGCCCCTACCTGCGGGACGGCGCGGTGATCCCCCGGGCTCGCACCCGCCTGCCGGCGCGGGCGACGACCGTCCTCGTCAACCTCGACCAGCTTGTCGACTCAGTGCCAGACAAGAAGCTCGTGACGGTCATCGATGAGCTGGACAAGGCGTTCAAGGGGACAGGGCCCGACCTACAGCGGCTCATCGACTCCGGTAACTCCCTGGTGGAGGCGGCCCAGCGGAACTCCGGTCCGACGATCGAGCTCCTCGACCACAGCGAGACAGTACTGCGCACCCAGCGCGAGTCCGCCGGCGACATCAAGACCTTCTCCCGCCACCTGGCGTCGCTCACCGACCAGCTGCGGGAGAGCGACACCGACGTGCGGCACGTTCTTGAGCGGGGCGTTCCCGTGTCCGTGCAGACCACGCTGCTCCTCGACCAGCTCCGCCCGACGCTGCCGATCCTGCTCGGCAACCTCGTCACCGCGGGACAGATCATGCGGGTCCGGCTGCCGCAGCTCCGCATGGTGCTGATCCTCTACCCGATGGTGGTGGCGGGCGCGTTCACTGTCGCGCCAGGTGACGGCACCGCGCACTTCGGCCTGGTTGCCAACGTCAACGCGCCGCCCCCGTGCAACAAGGGTTACGAGAGGGTCAAGCACCGTTACCCGCAGGACACAGGACCGAAGCGGGCGCCCAAGAACGTCTACTGCAAGCTGCCCCACGACCGCCAGACCGACGTTCGGGGCACACGTAACGCGCCGGGACCGACGGGAGTACCCGCCGGCGCCCAGGCCAGTCAGAGTACGGCGTCCACGACGTCGGCGTCCACGGGCGCGACGGGACAGTCCGGATCGCCGAACAGGGTGCTCGTCGCCCGGTACGATCCGGCGACGGGCCAGCTGATCGGACCGGATGACCTGCCGTTCACGCTGGGCTCGGTGGGCGGACAGCAGCGCGTGTTGGGAGGCGACTCGTGGAAGTGGTTGCTCCTCGGTCCGCTCGGTCACTGATCAGGCGGGCTCGGGCCGGCATCGTCACCGGCACTGTTGCCCTCCTGGTGCTCGTCGTCGTGGCGCTCGCGGCGGCCTCCGTCGTACTCGCTCTTCAGGCGCGGGCCGACGAGCAGGAGGATGCGCGCCGGCAGGCCGTCCTGCAGGCCGCCCGCCAGGAGGCACTCAACCTGACGACGCTGAGCTACAAGACGTTCGACCACGATGTGGGGCGGGTCTTGGACCTCGGGACAGGATCGTTCAAGAGTCAGTACGCGAAGAAGACCAAGAAGCTGGAGAAGGCACTGACCGACGCCAAGGTCCGGTCGCGGGGCAAGGTCCTCGAGGCCGGGCTGGTGAGCGCCGACGAGGACTCCGCGCAGTCCCTCGTCGTCGTCGACCAGACCGTGCAGAGCCCCAACGTGTCCAAGCCCGCGCTACGGCACTACCGGATGCGGATGACGCTCGTCCGCAAGGACGGTCGCTGGCTCGTCTCGAAGTTCGGGTTCGCGGGGGTGTCGTGATGACCGCTGTCGCACGCGTACGTGGCCGAAGGACAGGTTCCGCCGTTCGCAAGGTGGGCGCCGGGATCGGGGGCGTGGGCCTGCGCGTCCAGGTCGTCGTCATCCTCGGCCTGCTCGCGCTCATCCTCGCCGCGACCGTGGGTGTGCTCTTCCGCCAGGCCCGCGAGCACGACGCGGTCGTCCAGGCACGCCAGGCGGCCCTCGCCGCCGCGAGGTCCGATGCCGGGGAGCTGTTGTCCTACGACTACCGCACCCTGAAACATGACTTCGCGACGGGCAAGGCGGACGCGACCGGTCAGTTCCGCAAGCAGTACGCCGAGACGACGTCGAAGCTCGTCGGGCCGCAGGCGAAGAAGTCGAAGGCCGTCGTCAAGGCCCGGGTCCTGAACACCGCGGTCGTGCGCGCCGAGCCGGACCAGGTGGTGGTCCTGCTGTACGTGGACCAGACGACCCAGAGCACGAACGCCAAGACGCGCATCGACCAGAACCGCGTGCGGATGACGCTCGACAAGGTCGGGGACGCGTGGCTGGTGTCCAAGCTCGAGGCGCTGTAGCGGCCCGGGGCACGACATGTGATCAGCATGTGATCCACGAGTCACGGGTCGCCTACTTGACGATTGCCGCGCGAAGAGCGATCCTGCAGGGAGCGTGAGCCGTACAGTGTGGCGATTGAGTCGACAGCGGTGTAGCCTGTAGCTACACTGCCCTTTTGCGCTGCCCTCACATAGCCCCTCCCCAGCGGGGGGTCATCAGCGTGCGCACCCACAACCCGCCGCGAGCCTCCGGAAGGACCACTCTTGGCAGCCTCGCGCAACGTCGCTAACAACACCTCTACCACGACGACCACCGGACCGCGCCGCCTCTCGTTCGCCAAGCTCACCGAGCCGCTCGAAGCCCCCAACCTGCTGGCCCTGCAGGTCGAGTCCTTCGACTGGCTGCTGGGCAGTGACCGGTGGCAGGCCCATGTCGAGGCCGCGCGGCAAGCCGGCCGACGCGACGTCCCCACCCAGTCTGGCCTGGAGGAGATCTTCGAGGAGATCAGTCCGATCGAAGACTTCTCGGGCACCATGTCCCTCTCGTTCCGCGAGCACAGGTTCGAGCCAGCGAAGTACTCCATCGAGGAGTGCAAGGACAAGGACATGACGTACTCCGCGCCGATGTTCGTGACCGCGGAGTTCGTCAACAACTCGACCGGGGAGATCAAGAGCCAGACGGTGTTCATGGGCGACTTCCCGCTCATGACCCCGAGGGGCACCTTCATCATCAACGGCACCGAGCGGGTGGTCGTGTCGCAGCTCGTCCGCTCGCCCGGCGTCTACTTCGACCGCTCGGTCGACAAGACGTCGGACAAGGACATCTACAACTGCAAGGTCATCCCGTCGCGCGGCGCGTGGCTCGAGTTCGAGGTCGACAAGCGCGACAACGTCGCGGTACGCATCGACCGCAAGCGCAAGCAGAGCGTCACGGTGCTGCTGCGCGCCCTCGGCTGGGACGACGCCCGCGTCCTCGAGCGCTTCGGCGAGTTCGACTCGATGCGCACGACCCTGGAGCGCGATCACACGACGTCTCAGGAGGAGGCGCTCCTCGACATCTACCGCAAGCTGCGCCCCGGCGAGCCGCCCACCAGGGAGTCCGCCCAGACGCTGCTGGAGAACCTCTACTTCAACCACAAGCGTTACGACCTCGCGAAGGTCGGGCGCTACAAGCTCAACAAGAAGCTCGGCCTGGAGCTCCCGCTGCGCCAGGGGACGCTCACCGAGGACGACATCGTCGCGACCATCGAGTACCTCGTCCGGCTGCACGCCGGCGAGGAGGAGATGCCCGGCGCGAACGGCGAGGTCGTCGTCGAGGTCGACGACATCGACCACTTCGGCAACCGGCGCGTGCGCACGGTCGGCGAGCTGATCCAGAACCAGGTGCGGCTCGGTCT
>JBOHCT010000034.1:0-26596 GCA_050699055.1 Streptosporangiaceae bacterium
CCCGAACACCCGGTACTCGCTCGGCAGCGTGCTGAACCACGTCCTCCTGCATCAAACGGTCATCGGCGAGGAAGCGCTCCGCCAGCTCGCCGCCGTCGGTGAGACGCCCGACCTTCTCGTGGGCTGCACCGGCGGTGGGTCCAACTTCGCCGGGCTGGCGTTCCCGTTCCTCCGCGAGAAGCTCGCCGGCCGTATCAACCCTGTCGTCCGGGCGGTGGAGCCGACCGCCTGCCCTTCGCTCACTCGGGGCAGGTACGTCTACGACTTCGGAGACACCGCGGGACTGACCCCGCTCATGAAGATGCACACCCTCGGCCATGACTTCGTCCCCGAACCCATCCACGCCGGCGGCCTGCGGTACCACGGGATGTCCCCGTTGATCTCGCACGTCTACGAACAGGGGCTCCTCGAGGCCGTGGCGAAGCCGCAGTCGGAGTGCTTCGCGGCCGGGGTGCAGTTCGCCCGTACCGAAGGCATAATCCCGGCCCCGGAGCCCACCCACGCCATCGCCGCTGCGATCGAGGAGGCGCGGCGCTGCGCGGAGACAGGCGAGGAGAAGGTCATCCTCACCGCCATGTGCGGACACGGTCATTTCGACCTTTCCGCCTACGAGCGGTACCTGGCCGGCGGCCTCGAGGACTTCGAGCTGCCGCAGGAGCGGATCGACGCCGCCCTCACGAGGCTGCCATCCGGCGTGTAACCATACGGCTCACGGGCGGCAGGATCTCTCGGGGACGCCGCGTCTCGTGATCCGACGGTTATGCACTCGGCCGAGTACGACCGAGACGGCCCGGCCTTCGGGACGCTAACGTTGCCACCGAAAAACCCAACGGCGTATCGGGAGGAGCCCGTGGCCGACTCCCCGTACTGGAACCCCAAGACGGAAACGCTGCCCCGTGAGGACCTGCGTTCACTGCAGCTCGCCAAGCTGCGCGCGGTCACCCGCTGGGCGGCCGAGCGTAGCCCGCATTACCGGCGTGCCTTCGGTGAGGCGGGGTTCTCCCCCGACCAGCTTCGGACGTGGGACGATCTCCGCCGTATCCCGTACCTCACCCGGGACGAGTGGATGGCCAGCCAGGCCGCTCACCCTCCGTACGGCGAGATCCCGGTCGCAGACGGCGGTCCCGCGGTGCGGCTGCACACCACCTCCGGCACGACCGGCAAGGACCCACTGCGGGCCCTCGACAGTCGCAAGGACTGGGCATGGGCGGCCGAGATGTGGTGCTACGGCGTGTGGGCGCAGGGCATCAGACCGCCGGACGTCGCCTACGTCGCCTTCGGCTACGGCTCCTTCATCGGCTTCTGGGGTCTGCATTACGGGCTGGAGAAGCTCGGCGCGCTCGTCATCCCTGGTGGCGCCCAGCCGACCGAGCGTCGCATCCGCCAGATCGTCGACTTTGACACGACGGTCGTGGCGTCCACCCCCACCTACGCCATGCGACTCGCCCAGGAAGCGACCGACCAGGGTCTGGATCTCCCCCGCTCGTCCGTCCACACGCTCGTACTCTCTGGTGAGCCCGCCGGCTCGATCCCCGAGACAAAGAAGCTCATCGAAGGCCAGTGGGGTGCGAAGGCCTACGACACCGCGGGCATGACCGAGATCTCGACGATCTTCATGTTCGAGTGCGCCCACCAGCCGGGCGGCACGCACATCATCGAGGATCACGTCATCGAGGAGGTCGTCGACCCACGGACCGGCGAGCCCGTCGACTACGGAGAGATGGGTGAGCGAGTCGTCACGTCGTTCGGGCGGAGCATCATCCCCCTCATCCGCTACCGCACCTCCGACCTCGTCGTGAAGGTGCCCGCCTACCGGTGTACGTGCGGGCGCACCTTCGACCTGTACGAAGGCGGGGTGCTCGGCCGTACCGACGACATGCGGCTGGTGCGCGGCACCAACGTCTATCCACGCGCTATCGAGTCGATCGTGCGCGGGCATGTGGAGGTAGATGAATTCCAGGTCAAGGTCGTCCGGCAGGACATCCGCGACGAGATCACCCTGCTCGTCGAGCTCCATGACCAGGAGCGCCGGACGGCTGAATGGCCGCGTCTGGCCGAGATGCTACGCAAGGAGCTGGCCGACGCCCACGAAGGCCTGAACTTCCGAGTCGACCTCGCCGAGCCCGGTGCCCTCCCCCGCTTCGAGCTGAAGGCACGACGGCTCGTGGACGAACGGCCCGGGCAAGGCGTGAGGGGAATGGGATGATGATGGGTGCGGGCGAGTCTGACCTGCTCGGGCGCCCGATCGAGGGAGCGGAGGCCGACATCCTCGACGTCTACCGTCGGCTGCGGACGCTCGTGGGCCGCGACGATCTTCCGCCCTGTGCCGCCGCGAACCTCAGGCACGCCCTCGCGTACTGCTGGAGCACGGTGAGCGATCTGATGCTCGACTACGAGCATCTCCTCGACGTCGACGTCTGACGGGACGCCCCGACCCTCTCCCCCGTACGAGACTGGGAATCCGGGCTGCCGGAGGGAATCTCGACCGACCACGAGTCCTCCTGGGATGTCCGCGGCAGGCGCCCTCCAGGGATGATGATGACGCCGGTGAGCCGTGGCACAGTGAGAGGTGCCTAGGGAAGGGAGTCGGCTCGTGCGCGTCGCGTGCGTCGGTGGTGGCCCCAGCGGGCTGTTCCTCGCCATCCTGCTGGTCTCGCGTGACCCGTCATGTCAGGTCACGCTCTTCGAGCGGAACGTCCCAGACGACACGTTCGGCTTCGGTGTGGTCTTCTCCCAGGAGACGCTGGAGAACATCGAGGCGGCCGAGCCGGAGACGCTGCGTCGCATCACCGCGGAGTTCCGAGAGTGGGACACGATCGAGATGCGGTGGGGCGAGACCACGATGCGGTCGGGCGGGCATCAGTTCGCGGGTCTGCGCCGGGTACGCCTGCTGCAGATTCTGGTCGACCGGGCCAAGCAGCTCGGGGTCGACCTCCGCTTCGGCGAGGACATTCCTTCCCTCGCCGCCCTCGGCGACGCCTACGACGTGGTCGTGGCCGCCGACGGCGTCAACTCCACCCTCCGCCGCGAGCTGGCCGACCATTTCCGTCCGAGCTCGGAGGTCCGACAATCCAAGTACGTCTGGCTGGCGACCAGATACCCATTCGATGTATTCACGTTCATCTTCGTCGAGACCGAGTGGGGGCTGTTCCAGGCGCACATCTACCCCTACGACGACACACACGCGACCTTCATCGTCGAGACGTCGCCGGAGACGTGGCGGCGCGCGGGTCTTGACACCTATGACGCGGCGACTCCCAAACGCCCCGGGGTCAACGACGAGGCGAGCATTCGCTTCTGCGAAGAGCTGTTCGCCGACCACCTCGAGGGCCACCCACTCAT
Source organism: Streptosporangiaceae bacterium (assembly GCA_050699055.1). Taxonomy (GTDB): domain Bacteria; phylum Actinomycetota; class Actinomycetes; order Streptosporangiales; family JBOHCT01; genus JBOHCT01. Next base: position 3,343 of record JBOHCT010000034.1, read on the forward strand.
CGGCAACAACTCACGGTGGCTCAACTTCCTGACGGTACGCAACGGGAGTTGGCATCACGACAACATCGTGTTGCTCGGCGACGCCGCCCACACCGCGCACTTCTCCGTCGGCTCGGGCACGAAGCTCGCGATGGAGGACGCGATCGCGCTCGCCGACGCACTCGCCGACCACGGCACCGACCTGACGAAAGCGTTCGAGGAGTACGAAAACGAGCGTCGACCGCCGGTAGCGTCGCTGCAGCGCGCCGCACAGGCCAGCCTGGAGTGGTTCGAAGGTGTGCGCCGCTACTCATACCTCGAGCCGGAACGGTTCTTCTTCCAGCTGCTCACCCGCAGCCTCAGGGTGACCTACGACAACCTGCGGATGCGGGACGGGGCGCTGGTCCGCGGCCTTGACCATTGGCTGGCCCGGCGAGCACGCGACCAGGGATTCGACATCGCCGACGACACGCCGCCGATGTTCTTCCCGTTCCGTCTACGCGGCATGGAGCTCGCCAACCGGATCGTCGTGTCGCCGATGGATCAGTACTCCGCGGTCGACGGCGTTCCGGGCGACTGGCACCTCGTTCACCTCGGCTCGCGGGCCGTCGGCGGGGCCGGCCTGGTGTTCACCGAGATGACGTGCGTGTCGCCCGAGGGCCGTATCTCCCCTGGGTGCACGGGCCTGTGGAACGACGAGCAGGCCGCGGCGTGGCGCCGGATCGTCGACTTCGCGCACACGTGGACGGGCGCCAAGATCGGGCTGCAACTCGGGCACTCCGGCCGCAAGGGCTCCACCAAGCTGATGTGGGAGGGCGACACCGACCCACTCGAAAAAGGGAACTGGCCGATCATGTCGGCCTCCCCCGTCCCGTACAAGCCGTACAGCCAGGTGCCTCGCGAGATGACGCGCGCCGATATGGACGAGGTGGGCGAGCAGTTCGTACGCTCGGCCCGCTACGGCGCGGAGTGCGGCTTCGACATCCTCGAGCTGCACTTCGCCCACGGCTATCTGTTGAACAGCTTCCTGACCCCGATCGCCAACCGCCGCACCGACGCCTACGGCGGTTCCTTCGCGGCACGCGTGCGCTATCCGCTCGAGGTCTTCGACGCCGTTCGCGCAGTGTGGCCGGACGACCGACCCATGTCCGTGCGAGTCTCCGCGACCGACTGGGTCGAGGGAGGGTTCGGCGGCGACGACGCCGTCGCGCTCGCGGCACTGCTCAAGGAGCACGGCTGTGACATCGTCGACGTCTCGACGGGTCAGGTGAGTGACGAGCAGCGGCCGGCGTACGGCCGCCTCTACCAGACGCCGTTCGCGGACCGCATCCGCCACGAGGTCGGCATGCCGACCGTCACCGTCGGCGCCGTGTCCAGCGTCGACGACGCCAACACGATCATCATGTCCGGTCGCGCCGATCTGTGCGCGATCGCCCGACCCCACCTCGTCGACCCTTACTGGACGCTCAACGCGGCGATGGATCTCGGCTACGACCGGCAACGATGGCCCGACCAGTACCTCTCCGGCAAGACCGCTCGCCGCCGCGAGCAGCACCCGCGATAGTGGGGGATGACGTTCGAGGAGCTGCACCGATGAGATGGCTGATGCGAGGAGGAGGCGTCGCGCTTTCGCTCATGCTGGTCGCTGGCTGCGGGTTGTTCGGCGGTCACACCCGTCCGGCGTCGAAGCTTCCCGACCAGATCACGATCGCGAGCAAAGCCTTCGACAGGGGCGACAACATCCCCGCGCGTTTCACATGCAAGGGACAGGGTGTCTCCCCGCCGCTCCAGTGGAGTGGGGTGCCGGCTGACGCCAAAGAGCTGGCGCTCGTACTCGACGACCCTGACGCCCCTGGCGGTACCTTCGTCCACTGGGTCGTGTTCCGCATCGACCCGAGCCGCGCGAGCATCCACCCGGGGGCAGCACCGCCGCACGCCCGGGAGGCCAAGAACAGCGCCGGCAAAGTCGGATACTTCCCTCCGTGTCCACCCAAAGGCACCCATCACTACCGTTTCACGATGTACGCACTTGACGAGCACACCGATCTCCCCGAGGGTGTGGGCCTGCGCAAGGCGTTGGACACGATCTCGGCGCGCGCGACGAGTCATGGCCGCATGGTGGGGACGTTCGGTTCCTGAGAACGCGGTGGCCCGCGGGAAGAAGCACCGCCCCGAGCGAGTTAAGATGAACTGTCTTAGAGTTTCTCGAGGATCTATCCGCGAGAGCGGTGCCCACGAGGAGATCGCAGTTGTCCCAACCACAGGTCGACCAGGCCGACCGGCACCAGAGCGGGGTTCGACGCAGCCGGTCCGGCAAGGTGCATGTCACAAACCGTTTCGATGGAGTACATCCGCAGGTTCTCGCGATCGCAGACGATCTGGCCGGAGGCGACCGACGGCGGATCAAGATCGTGAGCCCCACCCATCTCGAGGTGACCCAGGGCACATCCGGGCGCCGAAAGGAGCACTTGGGCTAAACTTCGGCAAGTTCCCCTTTCCCCTCTCCACGGTAAAGCGCGCGGCGTTGCTTTGTCCGCCCGCGGAGCGTGTAGTGGTGTTGACGCGTCTCCCCCGGAAACCGCGATTCTTGGTGTCTCGTGTGTGCACGGCCACGCGCGGTCACCCGATGGACGCGTGTCGTGAACATTGCCCACGGGCTCGCGTCCGCCCGGGAAAGAGCGTACGCTGCCTACGCGATGTGTTCCGTTTGCCTGCGACGAGACGCGTGCGGCGTCACAATGGGGCAACGAACAGGGGGGGATACCATGAGGCATTACGTCCCGTGGTACGGCCTGAACGGCAGGCCTATCACCGACCTCGAGGCAGAGGTACTGCTCAGCGATCTCGACTCCCGGACAGTCGCCAATACGGCGATTCCGGCGCGGGACGGCAACGTGATCGTGGTGTCGACGATGTTCAGCGTCACCCCTTCGGGGGCGAACGGTGGAAGGTCACCTGCGCTGTGGGAGACCATCGTCGTCGGGGACAGCGGTAGCGACCGCGTCGACCACCACACCTCTCGCAAGGACGCTGAGCGGTACCACGAGGCGATCGTTGCGGATATTCGTTCCCGGCACGGGTCCAACGACGAGACAGTCGCGTCGAGGCAGCGTCAAACAGAACGTGCGCAGAGCGGGACACCCGCAGAGGGTGCACAGAGCGGCACACCCGCTTACGCGGCACAGCGCTGATCCGCTGAACCCGCTATCGCGTCGGGCCTCGCTCGAAGCACAATGACGAGAGACCGCCACGGGAGCGCCGTGTGCCGGCTTGGGGACACGGCGCTCCCGTTGTGGTTGTTCCTGACGGCGCGTTCTTACAGCGGCTGGACCAGCGCTACGGCACGTAGCCGGGTGGCCGGGGTGGTCCCGGCTCAGCCGGTATAACCGCTCTCGTCCTCGCCGGACGATTCGCCGCCCTCGGAGAACCCCTCCGACTCACCGGAAGACCCCCCGAAGGACCCGCCACCCTCCGAGAACCCCTCCGAAGACTCGCTGGAGAAGCCCCCTCAGGCGGGTGCTCGTTGGTCTCTGCTCGGAGCTGTCCCGGCTCGTCGCCCCAGACGATCCTGACGACATCGTGTGGTCGGCAGAGTGGGCCTGCGTGACGACAGAATGGGAGTCGAGGACAGCAACGAAAACCTCCAGGAACTCGTCGACGCGATGATCGAGGACTCCCGGCACTGGGCTACCCAATTCGATCTGCGGATCGAGTGGACTCTCGGCGGAGATCCACCCGTAGGAGGCAGTGTTGCGGACGCGGTTGCCGCGTGCAGAGTACAACTACCCGAGGTGATCTCGTAACCGAGGCAGCTGGGTCGGCCTGTACGACTGAGACAACTGCATTAGTTAGTGACGACGGCGTCGCATCGACGCGGCGGCGCGGAGGTGCTTTACCATACGGGTCTTCGGTAGCCGCCGTGGTCGGGGGCCGTGAGATGTCGCTGTTTTGGCGGGTTTTCGCGACGAATGCCGCCTTGTTGGTCGCAGCCGCGCTGGTTCTCGGCGCGTCGCCGATCACGGTGCGGTACCCGATCGCGCTGACCGAGGCGATCGTTCTCGGGATCGGCCTGGTGGCGATGCTGGTGGGCAACGCCGTCTTGTTGCGCCCGGTGTTCGCGCCGTTGGAGGGGCTGGCGCAGCGGATGAAGCGGGTGGACCCGCTGCGTCCCGGTGAGCGGCTGCCCGAGGCCGGTCAGGCCGAGGTGGCCGCGTTCGTCAGGGCGTTCAACGAGATGTTGGCGCGGCTGGAGGCGGAGCGGCGCGACAGCGGCCGCCGGGCCCTGGCCGCCCAAGAGTCGGAGCGGGAACGGGTGGCGAGCGAGCTGCACGACGAGGTGGGACAGACGATGACCGGTGTTCTCCTGCTGCTGGAGCGTTTGTATGACGGGGTGCTGCCGGAGCAGCGCGGCGACCTCGACGCCGCGCGGGAGGCCGTACGGTCGGGCCTGGACGAGGTGCGCAGGATTGCTCAGGAGCTGCGGCCGGAGATGCTTGAGCACTTCGGGCTGGTAAGCGCCTTGACCGCGCTGGCCAGGGGTTTCTCCGAGCGTACGGGGATTACTGTCGAGCGCCGTCTCTCCCGGGACGCTCCGGCGCTCGCGGAGGATGCGGAGCTCGTGGTCTACCGGGTGGCGCAGGAGAGCCTCACGAACGCCGGGCGCCACGCCGAGGCCCGGCGGGTCGTGATGTCGTTCAGCGGGGAGGGGAAGGCGGCCGTGCTCCGCGTGGTCGACGATGGCAAGGGGATGGGGGTCATGTCCGTCGAGGGCGGCGGGCTGCGCGGCATGCGGGAGCGCGCGGTCGCCGTGGGGGCGATGCTGACCGTGACGTCGGCGGCGGCGGGAGGCGTTGAGGTCACGCTGACGGTTCCCGCGGAGGAGAAGCGGTGAACGTGGAGAAGAAGGTGGGGGTGCTCGTCGCGGACGATCACGCGATCGTGCGGCACGGGCTTCGGCTGCTGCTCGACCGCGAACCCGATCTGGAGGCGGTCGCGGAGGCGGCGGACGGCGATGAGGCGGTCACGGCCGCGCTGTCCCGCGCGGTGGACCTGGCCGTCCTCGACGTCAGCATGCCGCGGGTGACGGGGCTTGAGGCGGCTCGTGAGATCGCCAGGCGGCGCCCCGAGGTGCGCACGTTGATGCTGTCCATGTACGACAATGAGCAGTTCCTGTTCGAAGCGCTGATGGCGGGCGCCTCGGGGTACGTTTTGAAGTCCGGGGCTGACCGCGACATCGTCGAGGCGTGCCGCGCGGCCATGCGCGGGCAGTCGTTCCTGTACCCGTCGGCGGTGACCGCGCTGGTCCGCGACTTCGTGACGAGAGCGGCGGAGCGGGGCGAGGGTCTGGATGTCCTCACCGCGCGGGAGATCGAGGTTCTCAAGCTCATCGCCGAGGCGCACACGTCGCGGGAGATCGCCGACACCCTGGTGATCAGTGTCAAGACGGTCGAGCGCCACCGCGCGAACATCCTCGACAAGCTCGGCATGCGGGACCGGGTGGAGCTCACCCGCTATGCGATCAGGCGCGGGTTGGTCGCCCCCTGAGCATCGGGTCCAGGCGACGCCAGGACGTGGGGTGTCGCCGTCGCTCAAGATGGGGTCACTACCCGATATGCGCCCGGCGTGTTCGGCAGCGATCCTTAAGGGCCTGGTTGGTCCCCGCTTCGCCGGTTCGCGAGGCGCCGGGTTGCAAACAGGCTCTGAGTTCTTTGGTCGTCAACCGCAGCGAAGGGAGCCCGCGTGTCGTTCGTCCGTAGCGGCGCGGCCCGCGCCGGCTCCTTCGCGCGGGAGAGATGAGCGTCCTCGCCGCGGTCCTCTTCGTCGGTGCGCTCGGCGTGGTGGCCCTGGAATGGGTGCACCGCACGAAGGTGGCCCTTCTCGGCGCCGGCCTGATGATCCTCGTCGGCGTCCTCGACCTGCAAAACGCCGTCGAGGCGGTCGACTGGGAGACCCTCGGGCTGCTAATCGGCATGATGATCCTCGTCGGTCTCACCGAGCGGACCGGGGTCTTCGCCTACCTCGCGCTTCGTACCGCCCAGGCGTCCCGAGGACGTCCGGCGGTGCTGCTGTTCCTGCTCGCCGGCGTGACCGGGCTGATGTCCGCGTTCCTCGACAACCTCACCGCGATCCTCCTCGTCGTCCCGGTGACGCTGCAGGTCGCCGGCCTCCTCGGCATCTCCGCGGTGCCCCTCGTGATCGTCGAGGTGATCGCATCGAACATCGGCGGCACCGCGACCCTCATCGGCGACCCGCCAAACATCATGATCGGCACCCACGTGTCGCAGCTCGGCTTCGTCGACTTCCTGATCAACCTCGCCCCGGTCGCCACCGTCTGCCTCGGCGTGGTGACCGGGATGCTGTACCTGGCCTTCCGCCGCCAGCTCACGATCGACCCGAAGCGCGCGCGGGAGGTCGCCGGCCTCGACCCCAGACGTGAGGTACGCGGACGGCCGTACGTCGTACGCTCGCTGGCCGTGCTCGTCGGCACGATCGTCGCGTTCTTCCTGCACTCCGCGCTTCACCTGGAGCCCGCCGTGGTCGCGCTCGGCGGCGCGGTGGTGCTGCTCCTCATCGCCGCCGACGACGTCGAGGACGCGCTCGAACGCGTCGAGTGGTCGACCATCTTCTTCTTCGTCGGCCTGTTCGTGATGGTCGGCGGTCTCGCCCAGCAGGGAGTCATCGCGCACGTCGCCGGCTGGCTCGCGGCCGTAACCGGCGGGTCCGAGGTCGGCCAGGCGCTCGCCATCCTGTGGGGCTCGTCCGCCGGCTCGGCGCTGGTCGACAACATCCCCTTCACCGCCGCGATGATCCCCGTCGTCGACCAGCTGCAGGGCGCGGGAGCCTTCGCCGACGCCAACTGGTGGGCGCTCGCGCTCGGCGCGTGCTTCGGCGGGAACGCGACGCTGATCGCCGCCGCCGCGAACGTGGCCGCGGCGGGCATCCTGGACCGTTCGGGCGACGGAATCACGTTCATGCGCTTCCTGCGCGTCGGCCTTCCGGTCACGTTCGTGTCGCTGCTGATCGCGACCGGGTACCTGCTGCTCTTCCAGCTGTTAAGAACGTGACCGCAGGGCCAGGCGGGCCGCTAGCGCCCTCATCCGTGCCGCGAGGCCGCCGCGCTCAAGGTGCTCGCCACGGCGCCCGTCGCGGACGACGAGCCGCCGTTTCCCGGGCAGGATCGTGACCACGTCATCCACTGGCACGGCGAGCCGACGCCGGCCCGACCACCCGCACACCACCACAAGCGCAATCGCCGACCCATCGTCCTCGTTGACGAGCACATCGTCGACGACACCCACCGGCCTGTCCGCCTCGTCATCGACGAGAAAACCGTGCGACGCGGCCAGCCGGCGGCCGGGAGAGTATGCGTCCACCTCGAAAGGCCCAGTGACGTGCCACGCACGCCCGTCCTCGACGACCGTGGCGCGTGCCTCCCGCCCGTGCGGATCCGGTCGCTCATCCACAACCCCAGCCTGGCCAAAACGGTCGGCCACAGGCATCGGGCCCCGGCTGTAAACACCGTCAGTCACCACCTCACATCGCGGCGGCAGCATCCCCCATCGACGCCGGGGCTCTGGCCGGGGCTGGTAGGTCACGGATGGGCGGCTTTCCGGTCCTACTCCGCATCCGGCCCGGCTCCGGCACGACTGGCGGTCCCCTCACTCAGCATCACCGATTATCCTCTCGGCGGAGGCTCATGGCTGCACGGGTCTTGTTGGTTCGCGATGGGCCATGCCAGACGCGCACCCGGCTGCGGCCCCTAACTGCCTCTGAGGGGCACTGTGGCGAACGTCTCCCAGCAGTACAGGTGCTCGTCGCGGCGTAGCACGATGAGGGGGGCCGTGTCGATCGTGACCGTGACAGCCTCGACCGCCACTCGGGCGAGCGCGTCAGCGATGGGCTGGGACTGTTGCGGAGTGTTCACGTACGCGAGGCTGAGATGCGGCTCGTATCGGTCGGCAGGCTCAGGGATGCTGTCGTGACCCCACACGTCCCCGATCGCGGCACGGATCTGCGTTCGGATCGCTCGTACGTCGCCGGCCGGCGTCGGCGGTAGCACGATGGCTTCGGTGCGGATTGTGGCCGGTCCGAATGTCAGGCATGCGGGCGGAATGGTCTCCAGCCGGCGTACAGCACTGTCAACGATCTTGCTGAGGTCGCCGGAGCTGACTTCATCGGTGAACCCGACACCCTGCATGGTGAGGTGGAGCCACTCGCTAGGGATGAGATCCAGCCCGCCCAGCCGGGACAGGACGCGCTGGTATGAGCAGATGAGATCCTGCAGCTGACGCTGGCTCTCGAACGTGAGATGCCAGGTGTAGAAGCGGCGGCCTGGTCCCCATCCGGGTCTCCAAGCACCTGGCCCCGGCCGAGGCCGGGCCGCTGGCCGGGCTGGATGCGCTGCCGTCGCTGCGCACGCTGCGCCCGGCGCTGGCCGCGATCGCCGACTCTGCCGACCCGCTGGCGCTGCAGGCGGCGTTCGCGCAGGCCATGCTGGCGGCGAACCCCGAAGCCTCGGGGGTGTACTACGTCGACGACCACTTCGTGGCCTACGCGGGCGCCAAGCCGGTGGGCAAGGGCTGGAATAACAAGCGGGGCCGGGCGGAGAAGGGCCGGGCGGACACGCACGTGACCACCCATGACGGGCGGGCGGTGTGCTTCGTGACCGGCGAGCCGTCCGGCCTGTCGGTCACGCTGCCCAGGGCCCTGGCGCAGCTGAAGAAGACCGTCCCGCCGGACGCGAAAATCATGGTCGGGTTCGACCGCGGCGGCGCCTACCCGGCCGTGTTCACCCACTGCCGCAACAACAACGTGCGCTGGGTGACCTACCGGCGCGCCCCGCTGGCCGCCCCGCAGACGCTGCCGGTCCTTGCCGCCGTCACCGTCAGCGGCAAGACCCGCACGATCGCCTGGACCGACGAGACCGTGCAGCTCAAGGACTACGGCACCGCCCGGCAGATCACCCTGTTCGACCGCGGCCGGGCCGTGCTGCAGGTCCTGACATCGGCCTCACCTGCCGACAGCGGACCACGATCGCCGTCCTCGGCAAGCTGAACAGCCCCCTGTATCGGGCCTACCTGATCAAAGAGCAGCTCCGCGAGCTACTCAAGGCCGGACCGCGGCACGGCAGGGCGCTACTGGCCGGGCTGATCGCCTGGTGCTCCCGCTGCCGGATCCCCGAGTTCGTCAAACTCGGCCGGACCCTGCGCCGCTACCGCGACCTCATCGGCAACACCCTCGACACCGGCACCACCAACGCCCGCGTCGAAGCGACCAACACCCACCTACGCGCCCTGACCAAACGCGCTTACGGGTTCCACAGCCCCGAAGCCCTCATCGCCATGGCCACCCTCACCCGCGGCGGCCTACGCCCGTCTTTGCCCGGAAGATGACAAGAAAACATCTTCACGGAAACGGCAGGAGACCCGGGCACTGCTGGCCCTCTTCCCTGAGTCCAAGGACGCGGGCCGCGGAGCACTCGACGCGGCTCTGCGTGAACCCCCGGACGGCAGTGGTAAGGAGGCTGCAGAGTGAGTACATGTGCCCCTGACGTGCCCCAGGTGAACGCCTCCACTCTTCCAGCCCAGGCCGGGAGAGCGGGGGCGGACGAGTCGGCCTGTAGGCCGGGTTCTGTGACCCGCTCGCGCGGACCGGCGGCCATCCCTCTCGGGCTGCCGTTGCCGACAGCCTCTAGCGGTCTACCCGCAGGCATCGGGCGGGCCGCCCTCGAACGCCTGCGCAGGAAGCCTCACGGTTTCCCTCTTGACCTTGCTCCGGGTGGGGTTTACCGAGCCACCCGAGTCGCCTCGGGTGCTGGTGGTCTCTTACACCGCCCTTTCACCCTTACCCCGGACCCAACGAGCCCGGGGCGGTCTGCTTTCTGTGGCACTGTCCCGCGGGTCACCCCGGGTGGGTATTACCCACCACCCTGCCCTTCGGAGCCCGGACCTTCCTCGACGACCCCCTCACGGGGGGCGACGCGGCCGCCCGGCCGGCTCGTCCGCCGTAGGTTTCAATATAGAACGTGCACCTCAAACTTCCCACTCGGGGGAAGCCGCGAGGTCGCGGCAAAGGACCGTCGACGGCCTCCTCCATCCGCGCCTCCGATCGATTCCGGTATGGGCGGTCGTCGGTTCCGTGGGCGGGCTGTGTGCGGCAACGGGGATCCTGCCCCGGCACGACACGGTCGCGACGAGGCGGGCGGTACTGTCGCCGACACCACGCAGGCCGCGTGACCTGGTCCTGCTCGGCACGGGCTGCGGGATGCGCCTCTCTCTTGGCCCGGCATTTGTGGCTGGCCTTCTCGTCGCCCCTGTCGCGGTGGTGGCCGCGCTCGCGTTCTCTCGCGGCACTTGTGTGGCGGGAACGCTGCCGTGCACGGGACGTCAGGGTCACCGCTGCGGAGCTCGCCAAGCTGGGGCTGATCGGGGTACCGCTGCTGCTGCTCGCCGGCCTCAGGGCGCTCCGGCTTACCTGAGCGGCTCCGAGTCACCGCAGATGGCCGGTGTCGTTCAGCAGCCGCACGACTGCTGGTCCGTCGGCGTGCCAACCGATCTCGGAGAGACTGGCCGGGTCGAGGTGCAGGCGGTACAGAGCGGAAGACGGGGCTTCCAGGGCCGCTCGCACGAGCATCTTGATCGGCGTGACGTGGCTGACGACGAGAACCGTCTCTCCCTGATGCCGTACGAGCAGCGTCTCCCGGGACTTCTCCACCCGCCGGGCGGTCTCCGTGAAACTCTCCCCGCCGGGCGGCGCGACGCCGGGGTCGGCGAGCCAGGCGGCGAGCTCATCGGGCCAGCGCTCGCGGACCTCGGCGAACGTAAAGCCCTCCCACGCACCGAAGTCCGTCTCACGCAAACCCTCGTCGACCTCAACAGGCATCGCCAGCGCCGCCGCGACGACATGGGCGGTGTCGTACGCACGGCGCAGCGGGGAGGAGACGACAGCGTCGAACGCACGCCCGCCCAGCCGCTCGCCGGCGGCCCGCGCCTGCGACGTGCCGAGCGTGTTGAGCGCGACGTCGCCGCGTCCGCTGAAGCGCCGCTCCGCCGAGAGCGGGGTCGCGCCGTGGCGCAGCAGGACTGTCGCCGTCGGCGCGGCCATAGGCGCCGCCCAGCCGAGGCTGGGTTTACTCGCGTCGGGATCGTCACGCTCCTCGGACCCAGGCATCGCGACCGTCTCACGGGCCGCGCGACGAGACCATCGGCGCCCGCGTGCGGCCGCGTCCATCGCCTCGTTAGCGAGCCGGTCGGCATGGGTGTTGCGCGCACGGGGCACCCACGTGTACGAAACGCGCCGGAACGACGCCGCCACGCTGGCCGCCTCCCGGGCGAGGGGGCGAAGGCCCGCGTCCCGCACCTTCCACCGCCCGCTCATCTGCTCGACGACCAGCCGGGAGTCCATCCGAACCTCGACCTCGGCGGCTCCGCCGACCGCGGCCGCAGCTTTCAGGCCGGCGATGAGGCCTCGGTACTCCGCGACGTTGTTCGTACTCCGCCCGATGCCCTCCGCGCACTCGTCGAGCAGCTCTCCGCTCTCGGCGTCGCGGACCACCGCGCCGTAGCCAGCGGGACCTGGGTTACCCCGGGAGCCGCCGTCCGCCTCGACGAGCAGGTGCCTCAAAGCTCCGACCCCGACGTCCGCACCAGGATCCGACGGCATTCCTCGCACCTGACGACCTCGTCGGGCGGCGCGGAACGGATCCGCTGCACCTCCACCGTGTTGAGGGCCAGCCGACAGCCACCGCAGCTGCCCCCTTGCAGCGGTGCCGCGCCGACGCCGTCCCGTTGCTCGCGGATGCGCTCGTAGAGACGTACGAGGTCGTCGGGGAGCTTCGCCGCGATTGCGGCACGCCGGTCTCGGGTCGAGGCGACCTCGGCGCCGATCTCCTCGAACGCCTTGTCTCGCCGCCCTTCGGCCTCGGCGAGACGTTCGGCGATGTCGTCACGTTCGCGGACGAACCTGTCGCGCCTCCCTTCCGTCTCTTCGCGGCGTTCCATGATCTCGAGCGCGACGTCTTCGAGGTCGGACTGGCGCCTGGCCAAGGACGCGATCTCGGACTGGAGGTTCTCGAGCTCGCGAGGTGAGGACACCTGCCCGGAGTCCAGGCGCCCCTGGTCCCGTTCGGTACGCCTGCGTACCTGGTCGACGTCGGCCTCCGCCTTGGACTGCTCGCGGGCGATGTCGCCGGTCTCGGTCTCAGCGACGACGACGGCGTCGCGGAGCTGTCGGGCGCGCGCCGTCATCGACTCGATCTCGGCGAGCTCCGGCAGAGCGCGTCTGCGGTGAGCGAGGCGGTCGAGCGCTGTGTCGAGCTCCTGCAGGTCGAGGAGTCGCAGCTGGGCCTCAGGATCGGCTTTGACGGGCGGCACTCGTGTCCTCGGTGGTCGCGAAGGTCCAAGGGTCGGTCACGCGCGCGGACACGCGGGTCTCCACCGTAGCGCTCCGGGCACGGCCCGCGTCCTCCAGATCGCTCGCGGCGTCGGCCAGCCAGGGCCATTCCGTGGCCCAGTGGGCGGCGTCCACGAGCGCGGGCCCACCGTGCTCCCGGAACTCTGAGGCGGGGTGGTGGCGCAGGTCGGCGGTGATGAAGACGTCGGCGCCCGCGGCACGGGCCGCGTCGAACAGCGAGTCCCCCGACCCGCCGCAGACCGCGACCGTGCGGATGGTCTGGTCGGGGTCGCCCGCCACGCGAAGCCCGCCGGCCGTGGCGGGGATCGCTGCTGCCGCCCGTTCGGTGAAGCCGCGCAGCGAAACCGCCACGGGCAACTCGCCCACCCGTCCCAGCCCCTGTCGACCGTGGGGGTCGTTCTGCGAAGGGGCGAGCGGTCGCGTACGGATCAGCCCGAGCCGACGTGCGAGAGCGTCCGACACGCCGGGGTTCGCAACGTCGGCGTTGGTGTGCGCGACGTACAGGGCGATCCCGCCGGTGATGAGGCGGTGGACGATCTGCCCCTTCGGATCGGTCGCGGGGACGCCATGAACGGCCCGCAGCAGCAGCGGATGGTGGACGAGCAGCAGGTCCGCGCCCCACTCCAGTGCCTCGTCGGCGACGACGCCGACCGGGTCGACCGCCAGCAACACACGGTGGATCCTCGCATCCGGGTCACCGCAGACCAGCCCGACCGCGTCCCATGACTCGGCGCAGCGCGGGTCGTACAACGCTTCGAGCTCGGCGACGACGTCGACGAGGCGGACAGCGTGGGTCACAGGCGAAGGTTACCGGGCCGAATCGCGGCGGAGAGCCCGTCCACGGTCCTGACAACGTGGACAGACTCCCCAGTACGTGACGTCAGCCTTGTCGACCGCGTACCCGGCGCTGTCGGCGGGTTCCAGACACGGGACCGCACCGCTCGCGCAGTCCACACCGGTGACCGCCCCGCAGAAACGGCAGGCGAGGTGATGGTGGTTGTCGCCGACCCGAGTCTCGTACCGCGCGGGGTGGCCCATCGGCTCGATGCGACGGACGAGGCCAAGACCGTCAAAGGCGCGCAACGCGTCGTAGACAGCCTGCAGGGACAACGTTCCCACCCGGGTACGCGCCCGGCCTGCGATCTCCTCGGCGGTGGGATGGCCGCCAGCACGCACGGCGGCGAGCACGGCGAGTCGCGGCGCGGTGACCCGAAGTCCCGCCCCACGTAGCCGACTGGTGTCCTCGCCTCGCATAGCCGTTCTTGGACCCGTCCGCCTCCCGGCGCGTCCTGGTGTCGATGGTAAGTCGCGATGCCCACGTGCCGCACCGCTCGCGGATGACGCTCCCCCAGCCTCCGGTCGCCTACGGGAGCCGGGGCGGGCCGCCGACGAAGACCCAACCGTCGAGCAGCGCCTACCCCGACGACGCGTACGGGTCATCGGCGTCCCTGCTCCTCCCCAGGGATCCCAGGGATCGGACAGGTGTCGACGAGAACGTCCTTGACCCGGCGCCGAGATCGTCTAAGCTGCTGTCAGCTACAGACGCGATGGGGTCCGCGGGCGCGGGAAGCGCCGCCGCCACCTGGCTGATGGCCTCTGCCAGCCTTCCGTGACCGGAGGGAGGTAGAGGCTCCTTGGCTGTCCAGTGGGGCCTGCAGATCTTGCAGAGCCTTGTTCTGGTCGTCTTCGCGCCGTTGTACGTCGGTGTTTTGGCGCGGGCCGAAGCGATCATCGCCGCCAAGCGCGGGCCGAGCATCATCCAGCCCTACCGTGACCTGGCGAAGCTCTTGCGCAAGTCCAGGACGGTGAGCGACCAGGCGTCGTGGCTCTTCCACGCCGCGCCGTTCGTGGCCTTCGCTTGCTACCTGACGGTCTCGGTGATCGTGCCGATCATCACCAGCGAGCCGCTGCCGCTGGCGTTCCTCGGTGACCTGATCGCTGGCGCGTTCGTCCTGAACCTGGGCAGCTTCGCGCTGTCGCTGGCCGGCCTGGACACCGCCAGCCCGCTCGGCGGCCTGGGGGCGAGCCGGGCGAGCTGGATGAGCAGCCTGGCCGAGCCGGCGTTCGTGCTGGTGTTCTTCACGGTCAGCGCCGTCTCCGCCTCGGACAACCCCTATTTGATGAACCACGCGGTCGCGAGCTCCCCGTATGTGATCGTGCTGCCGACCCATCTGCTCGGCCTGGTGGCGTTCTTCATGCTTGTGCTGGTGGAGAACGGGCGCATCCCGATCGACAACCCGAGCGGGCACACCGAGATCTCGATGATCGAGGAGGGGCGGACCCTGGAGTTCTCCGGCAGGGAGTACGCGCTGGTGAAATGGGGCAGCGCGATCAAGCTCTTCCTGCTCTCCGCGATGTTCATGAATATCTTCGTCATCCCCTGGGGACTCGGCGACGGTACCTCCATCGTCGGCGGCCTGATCGCGATCCCGGTGCTGTTCGGCAAGCTCGCCCTGTGTGGCCTGGCGATCGTGGTGCTCGACACGTCGTTCGCGAAGCTGCGGTTCTTCCGGATCACCGAGTTCCTCGGGGCGGCGTTCCTGCTCGGTTTCGTCGGCATCGCCACGTCGTACGTGATTGGAGCGTGACCATGGAGAGCCTGACGGCCGCCTCCTCCGCCGGCGTGCTGCTCGACCTGTGCGGCGTGCTGATGCTGCTGCTGGCCTTCGCCTGCCTCGGGTCGAAGCTGTTCAACCGCTACGTCGCTTACTACGGCGCGCAGTCGCTCGTGCTGGCGGCCGCCACCGGCGTCGTCGCCTGGCGTTTCGGCAGCGTCGAGCTGTGGATCCTGGCCGCGCTCACATTCCTGATCAAGGGGGTCGGCATCCCCGCCGCGGCCCGGCGGCTGCTGGTCGAGAGACTCGCCCTCAAGCGCGACGTCGCGGCCGCGGCCGGGCCGTCGACCTCGATCATCGTCGGCGGCGCGCTGACGGCCTTCTCCTACCTCGTCACCAGACCGGAGCTGCTCCCCCACGGGCTGGTCGGCGCCGCGGTGGTGCCGCTGTCCACGGCGGTGATCCTGATGGGGGCGCTGTCCATGGTGCTGCGGCGGCACACGGTGGCCCAGCTCATCGGCTGGCTGGTCGTCGAGAACGGCGTGTTCCTCGGCGCGATCACGCTCGTGTCGACGTTCCCGTTCATCGTCGAGGCCGGCGTGTTCCTCGACCTGGTCGCCGCCGTGCTGATGATGCTGATCTTCGTCTCGGGCCTGACGCGGCAGCTCGCCGAGGCCAGCGCCGACGAGCTGAGGGGGCTGCGCGGATGACCGGCCTCCTCGTCGCGGTCGCCGTGCCTCCGCTGGCGTGCAGCGTCGCGGCGGCGCTCGGCGCGCGGGCCCGTACCGCGGGGTACGCCGCCATCGCCGGAGCGCTGGTGTCGCTGGGATTCGCGGTCGCCTTGCTGGTGCGGATCGCCGGCCACGACGGCTACACGTCGCTCAACGGTTTCGCCTATGTCGACGGCCTCAGCGGCTACTTTCTGCTGACGGTGGCGATCGTGGTGCTGCTCGCCTCCTTCGGGTCGGCCGCCTACCTGCGCTCGGAGGAGTCAGCCGGGGCGCTGTCCGCGTTCCAGGTCCGGCTGTACTTCGTCTTCTTCGGGGTCTTCGCCACACTGATGCTGGCCTCCCTGTCGACAGGCAACCTCGGGCTGCTGTTCGTCCTGGTCGAGGCCAGCACGCTCGCCAGCTGCGCGCTGGTGGGGCTCGAAGGCAAGCCGAGAGCCCTCGAAGCCGCCTGGAAGTACGTGATCATCAGCTCGCTCGGCGTGACGATCGCGTTGGTCGGCACGCTGTTCCTCTTCTACTCCGCGTCAGGGTTGGACGTCTCCTCCGGCCTGCGCCTGACCTGGCCATTCCTCTACGCCCACGCCGGGGACCTGTCCGCGCCGAGCCTGCGGCTCGCGTTCCTGCTCGCGGTGGTCGGCTACGGCACGAAGGTCGGCCTCGCGCCGATGCACACCTGGCTGCCCGACGCCCACTCCGAGGCGCCCAGCCCGGCGAGCGCGATGCTGTCGGCGGCGCTGCTCAACACCGGGATGTACGCGATCATCCGTTTCCTCGCGATCGCCCAGGTCGGCATCGGGGGATCGTATGTCCACGACGTGATGCTGTCGTTCGGGTTCCTGTCCATCGTCGTGGGTGTGCTGTTCATGGTGCGCCGCGGCAACTTCAAGCGGCTGTTCGCGTACTCGTCGGTCGAACACATGGGGATCATCGCGGTCGCCCTCGGCTTCGGCGGCGTGCTGGGGATGTACGGCGCGCTGCTGCACACGCTGAACCACGCGATCGGCAAGGCCGTGCTGTTCCTGTCCAGCGGCGATGTCGTCCTCGGCTACCACACCCGCGAGGCGGGACGGGTGCGCGGGATCCTGAGCGCCCTCCCGCTGACGGGCGGCGTGTTGGTGCTGGGTTCCGTGGCGATCCTCGGCTCTCCACCGTTCGGGCTGTTCCTGTCGGAGCTGACGATCCTCCGTGCCGGTTTCTCGTCGGCGACCCCGTGGCTGCCGGCGTTTCTGCTCCTACTGCTGGTGGTGGCCTTCATCGCGTTCGCCAGGATCACTACAGGGATGTCTCTCGGCGAGTCCGCCGGGCGGGTTCAGCCGTACCCGGCGGGCGAGCAACGGGTCCTCGCCGGCCTGCCGCTGATCCTCGGCGTGCTCGCGCTGCTGCTGCTCGGCTTGTGGATCCCCGGCGGCTTGAACGCGGCGATCCTCCACTCGATCGGGGCGGTGACATGACACGACCGGAGCGTTTCGACGACCTCCAGGACCAGGGCAGCCATCTCGTGCTGGCCGACGGCTCGATCAGTCTCCCTGGCTCGTCGCCGGTCCTTCCCGAACACGGCGTCGCGCACGTCCACGTCCGAGCCGACACGCTGGAGGACGCCGTCCAGGCCCTCGCCGACGCCCCCGGAGGCCGCCTGGCCGACCTGTTCGCCGCGGTCGAGAACGGGCGGTCGCTGCTGCGGACGGTCTGGGCGTTGGACGCCGACGGGACGTACGTGGTGGCCGAGACGCCGGTCGACGGAGAGCGGTACCCACCCCTTTCCCCAATCGCCCCGGCTGCGTTCCTCGAGGAATGCGAGATCTACGAGCAGTTCGGGCTGCGGCCCAGGACAGGAAAGCCCCTCAACCGCGTGATGCTGCCGCCCCACGCCGGCCTCGAGTTTCCTCGACTTGGTCGCCCACCGCGGGTGCCGCCGCGGGAGATGCACGCGCCCCACGTCGTAGGCGGGCACGCGTTCGAGTTCCCCTACGGGCCCGTCCGGTCCGCCGGGCAGGAGTCGTTGTACTACGGGCTGGTGACCAGCGGCGAGGAGGTCGTCGACCTGTACCTCTTCACCTGGCACAAACACCGCGGGGTGGAGTTCCGGCTCCGCGGCAGGGATCCGGCGCGCGCGTTGTTTCTCGTCGAGCGGGTGGAAGGACTGTCGGCCGTGGCGAACGGTTGGGCGTTCGCGGCCGCAGTCGAACAGGCGCTGGAGATCGTCCCCCCACCCGAGGCGGGGTGGACGCGGGCCATCGCCCTGGAGCTCGAACGCCTCTACAACCACGCCCAGGCGATCGCCGCGCTGGGCCAGTCCACGGGGCTGTCGGTGGGCCAGGCGGACGGGGAGATCGCCGTTGAGCGCCTGCTGCGGCTGAACGCGGCGGTGTTCGGTCACCGGTACCTGTTCGGGGTCGTCGCGGTCGGCGGCGCGGCCAAGGCCCCCGACCTCGACGCGCTCCGCCGGGACCTTCCCGGCGCGTTGCACGAGCTGCGCCGCCTCACCGACGCCCTATCACGAACCAACTCCTTTCTCGACCGGCTCGAGGCCACCGGGATCGTCACCGGCGAACAGGCCGCACGCCTCGGGCTGGTCGGCCCAGTCGCCCGGGCCGCGGGCGCCGCGATCGATGCACGCCGTGACCACACGGCGCGCCCGTACGATCGCGAGCCACCCTCACCCGCGGCCCGGGTCACCGGCGATGTGCTCGCCCGGTACCAGGTGTTTCTGGGCGAGATAGAGGACTCCGCCCGGCTGTTGTCCCGGCTCGCCGACTCCGGCCCGGTGACGGCCGGCACGAGGCCGCTGCCCAGACGTCAGGGAAGCGGCCTCGGCTGGGCGGAGTCCTTGCGCGGCGAGTCGCTCGCCTGGGTCGCCCTCGACGGCGAGGGGTGCATTCGCCGAGCCCGCCTGCGACCCGCGTCGGTACGCAACTGGCGTGCCTTCGACGACGCGGCGCGCTCGCAGAACGTCTTCACCGACATTCCGATCATCGAGGCGAGCTTCTGGCTCACCGTCGCGGGGACGGCACGCTGATGGCCTGGTGGTTCTTCCGCGGCCTGCGCAGGGGTGTCATCACGACGCGCTACCCGGCGACCCCGCCCGACCCATGGACCGCCACGCTGCCCACGCCACCTGCCTTTCGGCCCGAGGCGCTCACCGCGGAGACGGTGGCCGGGCTGATCGACGTCTGCCCGTCGCGCGCGCTGCGGCGCGAGGCCGCGGACCTGGTCCTCGACGTGGGGGCGTGTACCGCGTGCGGGCTGTGTCTCGCCGCCTACCCCGACGCGGCCATGCCGAGCGGCCAAATCGAGCTCGCCGCGACCGACCGCGCCCAGCTCGTCAAGCGCATCCCGATCCAAGGAGGAACGCGGTGACCATCACCATCTCTCCCACGCACCCGCCGTCCGCCGAGGAGGAGCGGCGGCTGGCCGACCGGCTGCGCGACGAGATCGCCACGCTGTTCGGCCGCAGCCTGCACATCCGCACCATCGACACCGGATCGTGCGCCGCGTGCGAGTCGGAGATCCGCATGCTGTCAGCCCCACACTACGACCTGCACCGGTTGGGGCTGTTCTTCACCCCGGCTCCCCGGCACGCGGACCTGCTGATGGTGACGGGCCCCGCGGTGCGGGCCTTCGACGTGGCGGTCGCGAAGACGTACGCCGCGATGCCCGAGCCGAAGGTCGTCGCCGCCGTCGGGGCGTGCGCGCTCGGCGGCGTGTACGACAGCGACGCGTTCGTGCACGGCACCGTCGACGACGTCCTTCCCGTCGACGTCTCCATCCCCGGCTGCCCACCGAACCCGATCGTGCTCCTGCAAGGTCTGCTCGTCGCGGTGGGGCGACTCGCCGAGAAGGTCCCGTCGATGACGTTCACCGCGCAGGAGCGGGGATGATCTCCGCGACGCTGCTGTGGCTGGCGGCCGCGCTGTGGCTGGCGGCCGCGCTGTGGCTGGCGGCCGCGCTGTGGCTGGCGGCCGCGCTGTGGCTGGCGGCCGCGCTCGCCTGCCCCTTCGCCATTCGGCGTGCCGGTGTGCGGGGTGTCGCCGCTCTCAGCGCCGCGGGTGGCGCCGCCGCGGTCGTCGGCGGCGTGCTGCTGTTCTCGATCGGACATCCACTCACATTCACGGTCGGGGCCGGCAACGTCGTCGGCACCTTCACCCTCCGTGCTACGCCGCTGTCCGCCGCGTTCATCGCTCTGCTCGGGCTGATCGCCGTCGGCGTCGCGTGGTACGCGCCGCGCTACCACCACGCCGGACGCGCCACCAGCCTCTACCTCGCCTGCTACAACCTCGCCCTGCTGGCCTCGCTGGCCGTGCTCGTCGCCGGCACGATCGCGGTGTTCCTCGTCGCCTGGGAGTCGATGGCGCTGCTGTCGTATCTGGTGATCCTCCGCCACCAGCGCCGCGAGGAGGTCGCCGCGGGCGGCTTCTGGTTCCTGGCACTGTCCGAGTGCGGCTTCGTCCTCATCGTGGCCGCGTTCGTTCTCCTCGCCGTCGCCGCCGGCAGCACCGACATCGCGACGATCGCCGCCCGAGCCCCCTCACTGCCGGCGGGAGTGCGGGACGCGGCGTACATGCTCGCGCTGGTCGGCTTCGGCTTCAAGGCCGGGCTTGTGCCGCTGCACGTGTGGCTGCCTGAGGCCCACCCCGCCGCGCCCGCCGACGGGTCCGCCTTCCTGTCCGGACTCATCGTGAAGCTGGGCGTCTACGGCATCGTGCTGTTCGGCTTCGACCTGCTCGGCACCGGTCCCGCGTGGTGGGGGCTGGTGACGATGAGCCTCGGCGCGGTGTCCGCGGTGCTCGGCATCCTCTACGCTCTCGCCGAACGCGAGATCAAACGCTTCCTCGCCTACTCCACCGTCGAGAACATCGGCGTCATCCTCATCGCGGCCGGCGCGGGCATGACGTTCGCGGCGTTCGGCCACGGCCTCCTCGCCGGCTTCCTGCTGCTGGTCGCGCTGTACCACACGGTCAACCACGGCGCGTACAAGACCCTGCTGTTCCTTGAGGCCGGGGTGATCGAGCATGCCACCGGCACCCGCGACATGGACCGGCTCGGCGGGCTCATCCGTACCATGCCGCGCACGGCGGTCATCAGCCTCGTCGGCACGCTCGGCATCGCCGCCCTCCCGCCGCTCAACGGGTTCGCCAGCGAATGGCTCGCGTTCCAGGGCCTGTTCCAGGGCTTCGTCATCCCCAACCACCTCGTCGGCGTCCTCATCGTCGCCGCCGGGGCCTGTCTCGCGCTGACCGGCGGCCTCGCCCTGCACGCCTTCATCCGCTTCTTCGGGATCCCGTTCCTCGGCATGCCGCGGACCCGCGACGCGGCGCAGGCGACCGAGCACGGCCAGCCCATCGCCGGCCCGGCGATCCTCGCCGCCGCATGCGCGGCCCTCGCCGTCGGCGCGCCGGTGATCCTCACCTGGCTCTCCCGCGCCGTCCGGGCGACGACCGGGGCGAACCTCCAACCCAAGCTCGTCCTGAGCAACCTGGCGATCATCCCCGCCCGAGAGAACTTCGCGGCCTTCTCCCCCACCTACCTGACCGCGTTCCTGATCGGGATCCTCGCGGTTCCAGGCCTCATCTACCTCGCCGGCCGGCCCCGCGGGGCAAGCCACACCGTCCCCGTCTGGGACGGCGGCATCGTGGCGTTCAAACCGCGGATGCAGTACTCCGCCATGACGTTCGCCTCCCCGGTGCGCGTCACCTTCGACCGGCTCTAGCGCCCCGCGGTTTCCCTCCAACGCGCCTCCGACGACCCGGCAGGCCGGTCGGGCCCCGTGCACTACGAGACCGAGATCACCCCGCTGTTCCACCGCTACCTCTACCGACCCGCCGTCGCGGCGATGCGGAGGCTCGCCGACCTCGCCAGGCCGATCCAGTCCGGCGACGTCAACCACTATCTGCTGTACGTGTTCGTCGTCCTCCTCATCGCCTACCTCGTCGGAGCGCTGTGACGCACGGCCGACACGATCGGCAACCCGATGACGCGAGGTGTGGCCGCAGACGGTCGGATCACCACCCCGCCCCCGATCCTGCCACGCCTCAGCCCCGGAGAGTAGGTCAGCTCAC
The DNA here is from genome assembly GCA_050699055.1 of Streptosporangiaceae bacterium. GTDB lineage: Bacteria > Actinomycetota > Actinomycetes > Streptosporangiales > JBOHCT01 > JBOHCT01. Next base: position 25,075 of record JBOHCT010000034.1, read on the forward strand.
GTCCGGGAAGGCGTTGAACCGGCAGGGGTGCCGAAGATGCGCTCGTACAGGTCCTCGCCATAACTGGTCGGCAACGGCTCGCCTTCGACCAGCCGGAACGTACGCCGCCCACCGGCCTGCCTTTCCGCGCGAAGGAAGACGGCATCGTCCCTACGCTGCCTGTGAAAGCGCTGCGCCAGGTCGAACAAATGCGTGACGAAGAAGACCTTGACCCCGCTGTCCAACAGTGCCCGGACGACCTGCCGAGCGATCTCCGAACCCTCTCTCTCGTTGGTCGACGCGAACGACTCGTTACACAGCAGGAGGGAGCTCGAAGTGGCGGTGTCGGCGATCTCGCTCATTCTGCTCAGCTCCTCATCCAGCTTCCCGCTGGTCATCGTGGCGTCCTCTTCCCGCTTGTAGTGCGTGAAGACGCCGCCGCGGACATCGGCGGAGAAAGCCTCGGCCGAGACGAACATGCCCGACTGCGTCATCAACTGGGCCAAGCCCAGGCTGCGCAAGAACGTGGACTTCCCGCCCTGGTTGGCGCCGGTGATCATCACGAGTCTCTTACCGTCAGCCGTCAGGTCATTGCCCGTTACGCGTCGTTCCAGAGTCAGCGCCAGGCAGGGATCATAGAGCCCGCGCGCGCGCAGGACGGGCATGCCCCATTCCCGCGGGACAGGGAAGCAGGCCGGCTCACCCTTCCGCGTGAGAGCCTTGTGCAGGTTCAGGCAGCCGACGTAGAAGCCGAGCTCGCAGCGCACCATACCGAAGAAGCTGAGAATGTGGTCGGTCGACTGAGCGAGCGCGTTCGCGACGAGGTTGATTCCCCTCTCCCGCAGCTCGGCAAGCGCCCTGGCGCCGTTCTCGTCCCGGTCAGGAATTGTCAAGGTATACGATGAGCGGTTCGTAATCGCGATCCGGTCCACCAAACGCGGCTTCTTTGCCGAAGGCTTACGGAGTACGTAGTCAATGCCCTTGTTGCCCCTGCCGAGCCTGGCGCTGACCAAGGCGCCTTTCCGGAACCTGAGCTGCCTCAGGTACTCTTCGACGACATCGAAGTACGCGTCGTCGAGCTCCTTGGCAAGCATCTCGAAGAACCGGGAGAATCCCTCCGAGCGGAACTCGTCGGCGTGCTGATCCGCGATATACCTCAGCCTCTTGAGCTTCTCGACGAACAGCTGCAGAACCTGGATCGATCGACTCAGTATCGCGTCGGGACGATCGCTGAACAGGCCACGGTAGACTCTCCGCTCCTCTTGGATCGCCGCGACGGCGACCTCGTAGATCTCCCTGACGACGGACGGCTGCCGCAGGCAGTCCCGGAGAACATTCTGCCGGTACACAATCTCCTCGGGACTCCTCAGACTCGACAACAGCGCCCTCTTGGAGACGTCGAAGACGAGGTCGTCGTCGGCGCCCATGGCCCGCAGCAGCGTGTCCAGCTCGAGGTCCTGCGTCAGGGCCCCCTCGTTTCGGGGCAGCTCACGCCCGACGTCGAAGTCCCGGTCGCGGTACATGAGGAAGGCCTTCATGACGC
>JBOHCT010000035.1:0-26219 GCA_050699055.1 Streptosporangiaceae bacterium
GAGGGGACCCGGCGGCTGCGGCCGCCGCGCCCGCCCGCGCCCGACCCGGCCGCGCTGGCCGAGCTGGCCGGGTGTCTGGCTGACGCCGCCCGCCCGGTCGTCATCGCCGGCCGCACGGGCGCACAGCCGGCGGCCGTGGCGTCGTTGGTGCGCCTCGCGGAGTTGCTCGGTTGCCCGGTGCTCGACCAGCGGGACAGGCTCAACTTCCCGCCCCGGCATCCGCTGTACGCCGGTGAGACCCCCGACCTGCTGGCCGAGGCCGACGTGGTGCTGCTGCTGGACGTCGAGGTGCCCTGGGTACCCGCGCACGTGGCGCCCCCGCCGGACGCCACGGTGCTACAGATCGATCGCGACTGTGTCAAGCCCACCATGCCCTTGTGGACCTACCCCATCGACCTGGCCGTCACCGCCGACACCGCCTTCGCCCTGCCGCTGCTCGAGGACGAGCTGCGGCGGGTGGCCACCGCCGACCGGAAACGGCACTGGGAGACGCGCGGAGAAGACGTGACCCGGCGCCTTACCGGCGTGCGGCAGCAGTGGGAGGCGGCGGGCCACAGCCACGACCCCGAGTCGGCCACCGACGCGATGCTGTACGCCCTCAACCAGGCCCTTCCCCACGACGCCATCGTGCTGGAGGAGGCGGTCACCAACCGCGCCGCGGTCACCCGCCAGATCGTGCGCGACCCAGGATTCTTCTACGCCGCCGGCTCTCCCGCCCTCGGCTGGGCGACGGCCGGCGCCCTGGGCGTCAAGCTCGCTCGCCCCGACTCGCCGGTGATCGCCGTCTGCGGGGACGGGGCGTTCAACTTCGGAGTACCCACCGCCGCGCTGTGGTCCGCGCAGCGGGCCGGGGCACCGTTCGTCGCGGTGATCCTCAACAACCAGGCCTACCGCGCGTCCAAGCTGCCCGTCCAGCGCCTCTACCCTGGCGGCGCCGCCGACAAAGAGGGCAGCTTCCCGGAAACCGACCTCACCCCACCACCTGACTACGTCCAACTCGCCCGCGTCTACGGTGGCGACGGCGCTACCGTCACCCACCCCGACGACATCCCGGCCGCCTTGGAGCACTGCCTCGACCAGCAGAACCACAACCGCTGCGCCGTACTGGACATCCGCCTTCCAGGCTCTGGCGAAGTCGGGTGAGGCAAGTAGCCCCATCGTGCTGCCGTCAGCCGCCGCTCGTGAGCCATGGCCAGCCCGCGAACAACGTCAGCATGGCCGGCCGCGCGGTCAGTACCCATGAGCGGCAGGCCTGTGGGGTAGTCTTCCGGCCGTGGCCGACCGCGTTCCGCTCTCCGAGCTGTACCGCGGCGCCCGCGAGCGCGTGAGCGATCTGGTCTTTGCGCACCCGGAGGCCGACGATGTCCCGGCGCCGGCCACCCCCGGCTGGCGGGTGCACGATGTCGTCGCGCATCTCACCGGGGCGGCCGAGGACCTCGCCGGTGGCTGGCGGCCGACCGGTGGCCCCACCGACGAGTGGACCGCCGGTCACGTCGCTCGGGGTAAGGACGTGCCTATCGTGGAGCTGCTGGAGAAGTGGGCGCGGCTCGCCCCGACGGTCGAGCGGCTGTTGGACGCCACGCCGGTGTGGCCGGTCGTCGTAGACGCCGGCACCCACGAGCACGACATACGCGGGGCGCTCGGCAACAAGGAAGCCCGCGACAGCGATGTCGTGACCGTGAGCGCCACGGTCCTGCTCAAGAGCCTGGAGGTCCCGCAGTCACTGCTGGTGAAGACCGAGCTCCGCGAGGTGCCGGTGGGCCCGCGGACGGGCGAGGACGCGCCCGTCACCCTCACGACGACGACGTTCGAGGCCTTCCGCTGGCGGCTGGGCCGCCGCAGCCGCCGCCAACTCGCGGCGATGGACTGGAGCGGCGACCCGGCCCCGTACCTGGATCACCGACTGCGTTCGCGAATCCGCGGCTTCAGCCCTGGGGGCGTCGAGGACCCGGAGACCGGTCACGCGGTGCGTACCGGTGACATCATTCCGGAGGTCACGGTCGACCACGACAGCGGCGCGATCTACCTGGTCTGGCAGGACGCCCGTTTCGGCCCGCGCAGCAGCGTGGCGTTCTCGCAGTCGCTGGACGGCGGGCAGACGTGGTCGGCCCCGATCAAGGTCAACGCCACCCCGACGGACATTCCCGAGGGGAACCAGCAGGCGTTCACCCCGATGGTGCGGGTGTCGTCGGACGGCACGATCGGCGTCAGTTACTACGACTTCCGCAACAACACCGCCGCCCGGACACGCTCGGCACCGACGCGTTCCTCGTTCACTGCCACCCGACGTCCCCGTCGGCGTGCACCGACCCGGACAACTGGGGCGACGAGGTGCGGGTGACCGACGCGACGTTCGACACGTCCAACGCGCCGGACGCCGGTGGCTACTTCACCGGCGACTACGAAGGGCTCGACGTCGCGGGAACGAGCTTCTTCCCGCTCTGGTCGATGCCGCACGGCGGCGACCCGGCGAGCGTCTTCGTGCGCCGGGCCCAGCCGTAGGGGTCGTCTCTGGGGTGCCCCGGTCTGATCGGGGCACCCCAGCGGGCCCTATGCCTCCGCGCTCGTCGGGTGAATGTGAGTACGGTCTGCTCGTCACCGACGACTTTCTGGCACGGCCGCCAGCACACGGATCAGCGCCTCGGCCTCGGACACCGTCAGCGATACCGCCACTGTCTCCTCCGAGGGCTCTCCTGATACCCCGCGCCAGTACCACCGCACCGAGCGGCAGGCGTCGCCGCCCCGCCAGCGGGCAAGGGCGGACTGCAGGCCACGAACCACCTCATCCGCCCGCACCCACGGGTCGACCTCAGACACAGCGGGTCACCACCGTCACTTCGCGGGCCACCAAGCACGTCCCTTGAAGGCGACCGTAGGTACGCAGCAACTGGCGGGTCCACCAAGTTGCGAAGTGTTGCGTCTAGCCCAGCTCGTCCAAAGCCGTGGTGATGAGCGCCCGGGCCGCCTGACCGTAGACCGCGGGGGTCCTGAGGTGCTCGAACATCCGGGCATACAACTGGATCTCGCGCGGTCGGGTGACCTCGATGCTCGCGGTCGGTGTCTCCAACGCGACCAGAGCATCATCAAAGATCCAGAATCCCGCGGAGCCGACCGCGACCCTCTCGGTCATCATCGGGACGATGCCGAGACTGACGGTGGGAAGTGACATGACCGCGAGCAGGCGATCCAACTGCCCGGCCTGCGTCTCCGCGGTGCCGAACCACGTCCGTAGCGCTTGCTCCTCGAGGACGACGGCGAACCGCCTGCCACCCTGATATATGACGCGCTGACGCTCCATGCGGGCCGCCACGGCCTCTTCGAGGTCGTTTGGTGTCTCAAGGAAATCAATCCAGAACGAGAGCATGGCGGCGGAGTATTCGGCGGTCTGGAAAAGACCAGGTATGGCATTGTGCTCGTAGACCCGGAACCGACTTGTCCGCTCGTACAGTGGGATCGGGCGTGCCATGAGCCGCTTCATACCGGCGCGGGTCTGTCGCCGGAATTCGAGGTAAGCGGACTCGACGTCACGTGCGGTAGCGATCAGGTCGGGGATCTGTTTCTCCGCCCGGCACGCTCGGCACCAGTCGCGTATGTCCTTATCGGTCGGAGCCTGCACCCCATGCTCGATCTTGCTGACGCGCGTGAAGTGCTGTGCCGTGGCGACCGCCAGCGCTCGCGCCGAGAGCCCCGCCTCCCTGCGAATCTCTCTGAGGCGGGATCCCAACGCCTCGCGCGCCTGCCTGGCGGAGCTAGTCGGGCCGGTACTCACTGTGCCGGATCGCTAGCTTCCACACGGCCTCGAAGGCCGATCGGCAGAGCTGAAGGTCCGCGGGCTCGGTAGACACGACCTTGTCCGTGGCCAGGCCGTTCCCCGCGTACAGAAGGAACACGACCAAGCGGTCGTCAAAAAGGTAGAAGTCGTTTCCGGGAAGGGCTATAGACGAGACCAGTGGACGGGGCACCCACCGGATGTCCTCGCCGGCCTGGACCATTGGGTAGGCGATGCTGAAGGACCAACGTTGGTACTGGCTGAGTGGTTCGGACACGACGCGCGCACGCCGGACGGACTTTCCAACACCTACGCCCTCACGGAGAACACCGCACCATGCCTGGAGCCACCCCAAGTCGTCCGGTTCCCCGGCAGCCCACTTGGCCATGTGGGGCAGCTCGGTCGCGGTCCCGTACGCGTCCCGTGTCTCCAGATGAATGGCTTCCCGCTCGAAGCTGGTGAGCAGCCCGTCGAACTCTTCATCCGTTATGGAGGTCACAGGGCCCCTGGCTCGAGAAAGTGGACGATCCTGTCGGGGATCTCGACGGAAGTCTCCCCTTCGGGGATGTCCATCTGCGCGAGCGCTTCCGGGTCGGTGACGGCCCAACCCTGGACGACCCACGTTTTCCTGTCCGTACGGTACACGGCGGGGGAGCCCGTGGGGTTGGACTCCGGGTCCTTACCGATGAGGGTGAGGCGCATACTTTCTCCTTCAGCAGACCTGTTGCGGAGTGTTGCGTGTTACTGACAGCATCCGCCACGTTGCCCAGGCCGTCAAGGAGCGGGACCGACGTTCGGTATCGATGGGCGGGGCGACCACCGGCGGCCGAGCCTCACCGCGTCGGCGGCGTGGCACGTATGGTGACCGCCCGTGTCGCGGATCCGCTGGCCAGCCCCCTCCAGTGGGCCGCCGCGGTGATGAGGTACGGCGCGGGCTCGGCGCCACCAGGGGCGCTGATCCGGTACGTCAGGCTGGCTTGGCCGCCGGCGGGGACACGCGCCGGGGCTCGCGAGGTCGCGGTCGCCGTCCAGCCGGCGGGGACCCGCAGCCTGAAGCTCGGGTGCGTGAGCGGGTGGGACCCGCTGTTGCTGATCGTGACCGTGGCCTCGGCGCTGGCCCCGTCAGCGATCGTGTCGGGGGACTCCACCGTGATCCCGTGCACGCCGTCCGCGTGGTGGACCCGGAACGAGCCGCGCAGCGGCAGGTCGCGGGACGAGGGACCAACAGAAACGGTGTAGGCGCCGGGGGCCACGTCCCAGTTGTGGGCCGCGCTGCTCCAGTACGAGTACCCGCGGCGTGGCACGGTCATCGTCACACGCCGGGTCTGCCCGGGGCGGAGCCGCACCTTCCGCGCCGCCACCAGACGGTGCGGCGGCTCGCCCACGCCAGAAGGGAACCCGAGATAGACCTGCGGGGTGGCGGTGCCCGTCCGTGAGCCGGTGTTGGTGACCCGGAAACTGACGCTGACGTCGTGACCCGGGTTGATCGTCTTCGGCGTGACCGTGAGGTCGCTGAAGTCGAACGTGGTGTAGGAGAGCCCGTAGCCGAACGGAAACAGCGACCGCAGGTGGCGCGCGTCGTACCACCGGTAGCCGACCAGCAGGCCCTCGGAGTAGGCGTACACGCCGCTCGCGGCGGGGTAGCGGGGTGGGCTGTGGCAGCAGTCCTGGCCGAGGCCGACAGGGAACGTGACCGGTAGCTTGCCCGACGGGTTGACGTCGCCGAAAAGGATCGCGGCGAGGGCGTTGCCGTCCTCCTCGCCCGGATACCACATCTCCAGCAGCGCGTGGACGTCGGAGATCCACGGCATGGCGACCGCGCTGCCGGTGTTGAGCACGACCACGGTCTCCGGATTGGCCTTGACGACCGCGTCGACCAGGGCGTTCTGCTCGTCGGGCAGGTCGATGTCCTGCCGGTCCTGCCCTTCGCTCTCCTGATAGCCCACGATGACGACCGCGACGTCGGCCGCCTTGGACGCCGCGACGGCCCGATCGATGTCGGCGCCAGGGCCTGGGGCGGCTTGAGCGTAGGTCACCCTGGTTCCGTCGCCGACGCGGTCACGGATTCCTCGCACGGGGCTGACCGTGTAGTACGGCTTGACGTGGGAGCTGCCACCGCCTCCGGTCATGGCCTGGCCGGCGTACTCCCGGGGGCCGATCACGGCGACCGACCCGATCTCCTTGGCGTCGAGCGGCAGCACACCCCTGTCGTTCTCGAGCAGCACGGTCCCCTTCGCGGCGACCCCGCGGGCGAAGGCGCCGTGCGCACCGGCGTCCACGGGGCCGCCTCCCGTCCGGTCGCCGTCGAACATGCCGAGCCGGAACATCATCCGCAGGATCCGGCGGACGTGCTGGTCGATGAGCGCTTCGCTGACCTTGCCCGCCCGGACGAGAGCGGGCAGCCCGCTGTACCACTTTCCCCAGTCACGTCCGGTGAAGGCCTGGTCCAGGCCCCCATTGACAGATCCGAGGGCGCTGTGCGTGGCGGCGTAGTCGGAGCCCACGACGCCCCGCCAGCCCCACTCCCCTTTGAGCGTCTCGCGCAGCAGGTGGGTGTTCTCGCAGTTGTAGGTGCCGTCCACCTTGTTGTTGGCGCACATCAGCGAGAACGCATGACCGTCCGTCACCGCGTCGTGCCAGGCCGGCAGGTACATCTCCCTGATGGTGCGCTCGTCGGCGTTGGACGTCGACGTGTGGCGGTCGCGTTCCTGGTTGTTCAGTGCGTAGTGCTTGACCTGAGCGGCCACGTCCTGGCTCTGGATGCCTTTGACCCAGGCCGCGGCCGTGCGGCCGGTGAGGTACGGGTCCTCGCTGAAGTACTCGAAGTTCCTGCCGCCCTGCGGGACGCGGACGATGTCCATCGCCGGGCCGTACACCACGTCCACTCCACGGGCGCGTGCCTCCGCCCCGATCACCCCCCCGTAGCGGCGTGCCAGGCGGGGATCGAAACTGGCGGCCAACGACACCGCCGCGGGCAGCGCTGTCGACTCGCGCAGCTCGCAGTTGCCGGGGGGACCCTGCCAGCAACTGTCCTTGACACCGACCGGACCGTCCGACAACACCAGCGGGGGTATGCCGAGCCGTTTCACCCCCGGCACATAGCCGACCGAGTGCACCCCGCGTGGGCGGCGCACGCCGTACATCTCGTGGACCTTCTCCCCCAGCGTCATCCGGGAGAGCAGCTCCTCGACCCGCTTCCCGATGGGTTGGGACGCGTCCAGCCACGGCCGGTCACGATCGCCGCCGGGGGCCGCGGCCGACGGCGAAGGCCCGGCTACCGCCAGGGCGCCTGTCAACGCGACGATCGGGGCCAGCGCGACCGCTCGGAACGTCCGCTTCATCGGCACACCACGCTCGTCCGGCGGGGACCGGCTGTCAATAGTCCATGGCACGGAAGATCACGATGGTGTCCGGTGACAAGGCCTCAATCAGACTCGGTCACATCTGGACGGAAGCGTTCACAAGGGTTAGGTTCGTTATACCAATCGTGGTCAGGAATTGATCGCAGGTGATCCTGCCCGCATGGCATGCGACTCGGAGTCGGCTGAACGCGGTTCGGATGGTCGTGAAGGAGGACCCATGATGCGCGGGTTGCTGGCGGTCTTAATGGCCGTGGGCGTCGTGGGCGACGGCGAACAAGCGGCCGGTGACGGCCACACCATCACGATCGGCGGCGTCACCTACGACAAGGGGCTCGGCACGCACGCGCCCAGCGAGGTCCTCTACTACGTCGGCAAGAACTGCTCGACCGTGACGAGCGACGTCGGTCTCGACGACGAGAAGTCCGGCGCGGGCTCGGCGACTTTCCAGGTCTGGGCAGATAGCGAGAAGAGGGCCGGCAGCGGCGTCGTGACTTGGCAGGATAGTCCAAGAAACCTCACCGCGGACGTCTCCGGCGCGGCCTGGCTGCGGCTCGTCACCACCGACGCAGGCGACGGCAACACCAATGACCACACCGACTGGGCGGGCGCGCGGATCGCCTGCCGGTCCTGAGCGAGTCGAGACACGAGAGGAGAGACGGAGATGACAGAAAGCGTGACGCGGCGCGATGTCCTGCGCACGGCGACGGTGGTCGGAGCGGGAGCGGCGGCGACGTCGGCGATGAGCGGTACGGCCTTGGCGGGCACGGAACATGGCCGCGGAGGGAGCCATGGAGGCCACCATGGGGGCGGGGGCCTGACGATCCACAAGGAGTTCTTCGAGAAGACGCCGGGCGGCAAGCGGGTCGATCGCTACACGTTCGGCAACGCGAACGGCGTCACGGTGCAGATGCTCACCTACGGCGCGCGGCTGCAGACCGTGCGGACGCCGGACCGGCGGGGCGACACCGCCGACATCATCATGGGCTTCGACTCGCTGGACGGCTACATCAACGACGCCGAGTACTTCGGGGCGACGATCGGGCGCTACGCCAACCGGATCGGCGACGCGAAGTTCACCATCGACGGCAAGACCTACCACATCCCGGCCAACGACGGCGACAACGCGCTGCACGGCGGCCCCGACGGCTTCAACAGCCAGGTGTGGGACGCCACCGAGGTCGTCGAGCGCGACCGGGTCGGCGTGCGGTTCCACTACCTGAGCGTTGACGGGGAGATGGGCTTCCCGGGCAACCTCGACACCTACGTCACCTACACCCTGGACAACCGGAACGCGCTGCGCATCGACTACCGGGCCACCACGGACAAGCCGACGATCGTCAACCTGACCAACCACGCGTACTTCAACCTCGCGGGCGAGGGCACTGGCACGATCTACGACCACGACATGCTGATCAACTCCGACTCCTTTACGCCCACCGACGACGAGCAGATCCCGACCGGGAAGATCGTGACGGTGAACGGGACGCCGTTCGACTTCAAGCCGAAACGGCGGATCGGGGCCAGGATCCGTGACGGCGTCACCCAGATCCTGTACGCGCACGGCTACGACCACAACTGGATCCTCGAGGGCCACCGCCGGCACGGCGGACGCCTGCCGCTGGCCTCATGGGTCAGAGACCCGCGGACCGGCCGCGTCCTGTGGACCTACACCGACCAGCCGGGCGTACAGGTCTACACCAGCAACTTCCTCGTCGGCGCGTTCGCCGGGATCAGCGGGCGTACCTACCGCCAGGGCGACGCGTTCACCATGGAGACCCAGCAATACCCCGACTCCCCGCACCACCCCAACTTCCCGTCCACCGTGCTGCGGCCCGGCCAGACGTACCGGACCGCGACGGTGTTCCGCTTCGGTCCGGGCCATGGGTGGGGCCACGGTCATGGGAAAGACCACCGCGGCTGACCCCAACCACATGGGCGGCCACTAAGCTCGGCCTCGCCCCGCTGGCCGCCGAGCAGGTGGCGCGGGACGAGGCGGGGCGGCGAAGTAACACCGGGGAGGACGGTGACGGTTGACGGCGCGCCCGTTGCGGTTCTCACCGGGGTGGGGGCAATGTCGGCAGGTGGCGTGCCAATGTGTGGGCCTCGTGCACGGTGAGAGCGAGGCTGACGACCTCCTCGGACGGCTCGCCAACGCCAGCCGCAAGTCGCGTACGACGTCATCGGCCCGCGCCCAAGGGTTGTCAGTCATCGACGCCCTCGGCGGACAAGACCTGGGTGACGCGCCCGGCCGCCCTCGGGTTCGTGACACGGAGGGACGGGACGCGCTCGATGGGGTGGACGACGCTGGTCCAGAACCCGCGGTTGGAGAGGACGTCGGCGAGGGTGTCGAGGTGGGTACGACGGTCCTCCGCCGACGCGGCGCTAGGCTGAACGTGCACTGGAACTCCCTTCTGGCGCCCTGGCCTCGGTGGCCGGCGGTGCTCTCACCACCGCTTTCAAGGCCGCCGAGGCCCCTTTCTGTCCTCCTATGCATGCACTCTTTGAATGCATGGAACGGCATACATGGCTTCTGGCATGAGCGTGGGTAGGACGATCAGGCAAGTGTGCGGTAGCCCTCCGCAACACGGGCGAGGATGCCGCGAGCCTCCGCGCCGAAGCTTGCCTTCGCTTCGAGATCGTCGAACAGCTTGTCGTAAGCGACGACGTCGCGGGGTTCGGTGATCGTAGCGGTGGCTGTCTCCGTGCCTATGATCACTGCGCGCGTGTCATACAGGTCGAACCCTTCCTGCGGAAACACCTCGACCGGCGTGGTCCAGGAGATCACGCCAACCCGTACGTTCGGATGGCGGGTCGCCTCGGCGATCCGTTCCAGCTGGGCACTCATCACGTCGGGACCGCCAGCCTGCCAGCGCAGCGCCCCTTCCGTGGTCACGAGCGTGATGCCCCGATCGGTGTCGAGAAGGGCCTGCCGGTGCATGTGGACGGCTACCGACCGCTCCACGTCCTCCTCGGTCATGTCCCCGCGCGCGGTGAAGACGAGCCGGGCGTACGCCGGGGTCTGGAGCAGCCCGGGCACGATCAGCGGATGGAACGCCCGAACCCGCGCCGACGCGGCCTCGATGCGGCCGGCGCGCTGCTGCATCCGCCACGCGCCGCGCTGCAGGACCACCCGTGAGGAGACTCGCCCCTCGGCGAGATCGCGGGCAGCCCGCTCTACCTCGCGGCGAACGTCGGTCGGGGCGCTGTAGGCGCGGGCGAGCCGGCGGACGTCCTCCACGCGGGGGGTGAAGCGACCGTTCTCCAGCCGGGAGATCTTCGCCTGGGTGACACCAGCGGCCCTGGCCGCCTCGACCTGGGACAGTCCGGCGTCGCGGCGCAGACGACCCAGGGTGGCCGACAGAGACGTGTGACGGGCTCGCGGGCTGCTCACTCCTCATGCCACCCAGTTGGCTCGGTGATACTGGGGGTGCGCGGCCCAATAGCGAGCCAGGGCTGCTTCGCGGCCGCGTTCGGCGCGTCCTCGCCGGCAAAGTAGCGGGCGATGTCGGCGCCGTCAGTTTCCACGTCGTACCGGTCAAGGGTTTCCAGGCGGAACGCGGACGCGCGGAAATGGACGTCGAAGTACGCGTCTATTGCCGGCAGGTCCAGCCGGTCAGGCATCGGGCGCCACCTCTGGCAGCAAGGTCACCGGTATCTCCACCACCGTCTCGCCCTCGGCAATCCCCAGCTGCCCGAGGAGGCGGGGGTCGGTGATCCGCTTGCCGACAACGGCGAGGGTGCCGAGGTGGGTGTCGTAGACGGCGGGGTAGGTCTTCCCGGTGGGGGAGTTGTGACGCAGCATCGTCAGTCGCACGGGCGCGTTCATGGGGTCGGTCCTTTCGGAACGCGGAGCTGATCTCCGCAGTATCCCGAGGATTCGGAGCCTAGTCAATCATCGAGCGAATTACAGTCTCCCGGATCTCGTGTCGCAGCGCGCGTCCGCCGCGACCAGAACACGCCTGGCGCCGGATCGCTGTCGCCGACCGGCGCCCGGGCCGTCCACGAGGAGTGATGTGATGACGCGCGCGCGGTGCCACACACCGCGCGTGGATGGAGATCCTTGACTGGCGGGCCTGTGCGGCCGGCGGCTGCATGGGCCACACTCTCCGCTATGGGCGTCGTTGCGGTAAGGCCGGTGAGCCGCGAGCTCTGGTCTGCTCTGGAAGATCTGTTCGGCCGCGGGGGAGCGTCGAACGGCTGTTGGTGCATGTACTGGATAGTGGGGGCGGAGTATCACAAGCGCCCGCGAGAGAGGAACAAGCGGGCGCTGCACCGTGCGGTCATGGAGGGTCCGTCACCTGGTCTGCTGGCTTTGCACGAGACAGGGCTGGCCCTCGGATGGTGTCGCCTCACGCCGCGCGCCGAACTCGCGTGGCTCAACCGCAAACGGGATCTCGCGCCGGTCGACGACCTTCCCGTATGGTCGCTGCCCTGCTTCTATGTGCGCCGAGGCTTCCGCCGGCAGGGTGTCATGGCCGCCCTGATCGACTCGGCCGTCGGGCACGCCAGACACGCGGGCGTGCCCGCGCTCGAGGCTTACCCCGTGGACACGTCGCTGCCCGGAAGTACCCACAACATCTTCCCCGGCACCGTGTCGGCCTTCAGCAGAGCAGGCTTCACCGTGGTGGGACGAAGACGGCACGACCGACCGATCATGCGCCACGACCTCGCGATCACCTGAGTTCAGTCCGACGCGAACCGCTCAGCGTGTCATTATCGGAGTCATGGAAGCCGACATCGGACAGCTTGCCTCGGTCGGCGATGTCACCGGGCAGGCGGTCGGTGCGGTACCGGACGAGCAGTGGGACCTCCCAACACCTTGCGTCGGCTGGAGTGTCCGGGATCTCGTCCAGCACCTCGTCGCGGGCAATGATGGCTTCGCGGCCGCGCTGCGTGGGGAGGCCACGCCAGCAACGCAAGCGGGTGGTCAACCGTCTCCGGGGGAACTGGCCAGCGCCTACCGCCGGTCCGTTCGCGCGCTGCTCGACGCGTTCCGCGAGCCCGGCGCTCTGGAGAGGACGGTCACGGTGCCCTTCGGGACGGTCCCCGGGACCGTCGCCCTACACCTGCGCCTGACCGAGCTGCTCGTGCACGGCTGGGACCTCACCCGAGCGACCGGGTTCCGCGTCGCCTTTCCTGACGACCTGGCCGAACAGGAACTGGCCTTCGCCCGGCCCGCTCTCGCCGACATCCCGCCTGATCGGCGCCCCTTCGCACCACCCGAGCCGGTAGCTGACGATGCTCCGGCCATCGACCGTCTGGCCGCCTGCCTGGGCCGGAAGGTGACCGCCCCACCCTCCGTCTAGACCTTGGGGAGGGTCGTCGCGTGTCAGCTGCCCTGCGAACGCTGCCTACGCTCAGCCAGCAAGCCGAGCGGCTCATCGCACTCGGCGTTCACGAGATCGGCGGCGTGTCTGCCGCGGAACTTCGCGCTGTACCGCGCGACCTCGAGTGCGAGGACGCGCTCTTGGTCGTGCACCCCGAGCGCGTACCCGTCGCTCGGCATCCAGGGCACCGTAACAAGGCCCAGGGCTCTTGTCCCGGTCACCGGGTGTCGCCGAGTGGGGCGAGGGCGATGACCAGCATGACCCAGCCCACGACGTGGGGGTCGGCGACGGCGAGCAGGACGAGGCCGAGGATGCCGTAGCTGGAGTCGCGCAGACCCTTGATGCTGAGGTAAGCGTCGTCTCCGCCGGCCCTGGCCGGGACGCCGTAGCCGGCGGCCGCGGCCCGCGGTGTCACGAGGAACCGCACGCCGATGACGATGATCGAGAGGCTGAGCAGGATGGCCAGCCCGTAGGCGATGGGGGTGAGCACGATCTCCTCCGAATGGTCTAGCATCGCTAGGAACTCAAGCAAGGCTATCATGCCTGCGATAAAAGTCCTAGCGCTGCTAGTATTGGCGTATGTCAATTCAGACACGCCGGGAGCGCGAGCGGGCAGAGCGGGAGCGGTTGATCGTCACGACCGCGCGGGACCTGGCCGAGGCCGAGGGGTGGGACGCGGTGACGACGCGGCGACTCGCCGCGGAGATCGAGTACAGCCAGCCGGTTCTCTACAGCCATTTCTCCGGCAAGGACGCCATCATGACCGCGGTCGCGGTGGAGGGCTTTGCCGACCTCGCCGCCGCGCTGCGCACGGCCCGTACCTCGGCGGCCGGCCCACGGCAGGCCCTTGCCGACGTCGCCGCCTCCCACGCCGCGTTCGCCGAGCGACGACCGGCACTGTACGACGCGATGTTCACCCACGCCGTCGACCTGCCGTTCGCTGGCCCTGACGCGCCGGCCGCCCTGCACGCGGCGTTCACCGAACTACGCCAGACCTTGCGACCCCTTGCCGGAGACGACGATCTGGACACGCTCGCCGAGACCTTTTGGAGCGGGCTGCACGGCCTCCTCGCGCTCACGCGCAACCGCAGGCTGCGGCGCGGGGACCAGCAGCGCCGATTGGCGCTGCTGGTCAGACGGTTCTCCACCTGACCCGGGGGTGATGCCCGACGGCCCCGACCGCCGGCCGACCGGCGTTCTCAGATCGAAGCGGCAGCGGCCGGTCGCAGGTGACGGGCGCGGCCGAGTTCCCCGACGAATGTTCCGTCGCGCACGATGACCTCCCCATGAGCGATGGTCGTCACCGGCCAGCCGCGGAGGGTCCGCCCGTCGTACACGGACCCGTCTGGACGCCCCTTGACGGCGAGAGGGTCGACCGTGCGCTCGGCGTCGAGGTCGACAGCGACGAGATCCGCGTCCGCGCCGGGTAGCAGGCTGCCCTTACGGGGGTAGAGGCCGTGTGCTTTGGCGACGTTAGTACTGGTCATCGCGGCGATTCTGGGCAGCGGCAGTCCCCGCTTGTGGTGTCCCTCTGTGAGCATGAGGGGCAGTGTGAGGCCCATCTCGCCGAAGCCGAAAGCGCACCGAGCCAGTTCCGCCCGCGCCTTCTCCTCGAGATCGTTGGCGCAGTTGTCGGAGCCCAGGGTGTCGATCGCGCCATCCAGGACGTGTCCCCACAGGGACTCGACCTCCGCTCGTTCGCGGACGGGCGGGCGTACGACCGCTCGCAGGCCGCTCGGATCGTCGACGTCGACGCACAGGTAGTGGGGGCACGTCTCGAGGACCGTCCGGCCGTCGCCGTGCCAGGGCAGGCTGCGCAACGCTCCGGCTGTGGTTCCGGCGCTCACGTGCACGACGCACGCGCGGACGCCGTAGCTGTGCGCGAGGAGGCTCACGTGCGCGGCCGCGTCGAGCTCGGAGACGACCGGGTTGGTCCGCTCGAAGTGACGCAGGGAGTCCTCCGCCTGGTGGCGCAGCGTCTCCTGGTAGTAGCCGGAGATCTGGGCGTTCTCGCAGTGCACGCACAGCAGCGGATCAGTCGGCTGATCACGCAGGGTTTCGAGGACGCGGATGAGCCAGTCGTCGGTAAAGGAGAAGTCGGCGTGGAAGCGTTCCTCGTGTCCGCAGTAACCGAGGTAGTACTTGAACGCGTTAACCCCGAAATCGCGGATCGCGATCGGGATCTCCTCGATATGGCGTTCTCGCGTCAGCCCGAGGATGAAACCGAAGTCGAGGTAGGAGTTGCTGGCGAAGGTGTCGATGCCCGCCGGCACCGACCCCGCCCACGCCTCTGTCGGCCGATAGAACGCGACCATGCTGGTGATCCCGCCGAGCGCCGCGAAGCGGGTGATGTCTCGGAGGTCGTCCGCGAGGTCACGGTAGACGCCCGGATGGACGTGGGCGTCGAGCAACCCGGGGAGGACCGCACACCCGGAGGCGTCCAGGGTCTGTGTTGCCGCCGGGGCCGCGCCCGGCTCGTACAGCCCCGCGATCCTGCCGTCGCGTACCCCGATGTCCGCGTGGGTCGGTGGCTCGGTCGCCACCAGCCCGCCGTGCAGGAGTAGGTCCAGCATCTACCGCTCCTTCGCGAGCAGCTTCTCGATCCCGGCAGGCCCGGCGTCCGCCGGATACAGAAGCACCGCGTCCGCGCCCGCGCGCTCGTACTCCGCGACCCGCCCCCAAAGGCGATCGGTGAGCGGCGCGCAGGTGCCGGCCGCGACGTCGGCGGGATCGGAGAGACCCTGGTTCCGGAAATGGCGCGCGTAGTTGGGGAAGATCGTGGCGTACCGGTCCGCCTGGGCGACGAGGGCGTCGGGCTCGTCGACGCGCAGGAACACCCCGAGGGTTGGCCGGGTCGGCGCCTGTTGATCTATACGCTCGCGAGCGCGCCGTACCCATGCGGGAGTGACCCAGTTCAACAGGACACCGTCCGCGTGCTCGGCGGCCACCGCCATCATCCGGTCGCCGAGCGCGGCGAGCCAGAGCGGAAAGCCCCGACCGAAGGCCAGCTCCGCTCGGGACAGCCGGCGCAGCTCGTCGACGTACGCCCGTGCGTGGGCGAGCGGAGAGGAGGGGTACGGGACGCCGAGCTGATCCGCGTACGCCTGGTGCGACACCCCGCAGCCGAGGACGAACCGGCCCTGGGAGAGCTCCTGCGCGCTGGCCGCGGCGAGGGCCATGTGCCGCGCCGGGCGGAACACTGTCCCCACCACACCGGGACCGACGCGCAGGCGAGACGTGGTCGACAGCGCCGCCGCGGAGGCGACGAACGGGTCACGTCCGGTGACCGGCCCCCCGACGATGCTCAGCTCAGGAAAGAGGAGGTACGCGAGACCCTGTGACTCCGCCTGCCTGGCCAGCCTGGGGACATCGCCGAGCGGCGGGTCCTTGAGCGCGAGCCCTACCTGCATGAGTCCTCTATTCGCGGCGCGCCGGGCGGTCGAGGAGGGGACCGGCCTTGGGGGCGCCGTCGAGCTTGTCGACGAGCGAGGCCAGGGCGGTGGCCTCGCCGGGGTGGAGCAGGCCGTCGAGCTTCGTGAGGATCTCGGCTCGGCCGAAGGGATGGTGGTCGGCGTCCCCGACCGGGTTCGGCGTCTCGGCGCGAAGCTGGCGTCCGTCGCGCAGCCGGATCGTGACGCGGGCCGGCCGCTCGCGTGGCAGCCGCGCGTCCAGCTCCTCGCCGCGGACGACCGTCGTGCGATCCACGAGTCGGCGGACGAGAGGGTCCCGACGGCGGTCCTCCTCGAACGAGTCCGGCGACACGGTGCCGCGGGCGAGCGCGACGGCAACGACATACGGGATGGAGAACATCGCGGCGAGCCGCGTGGGGAAGCGGGTTCCGGCGAGCGATACCGCGAGGCGGTGGGTCTCGACGGTGACCGAGGCGACGTCTCTGAGGTCGCCCGGGTCGAGGTCCTTGCGCAGGTGGAGCACGGCGTCGGCCGCCGGGTGAGTGTATGAGCAGGCGGCGTGCCGCTTGAAGTAGCCGTGGCAGACGTCGAACCGCTCGCCGAGACCGTCGGTCAGAGCGTCGGGCTCGAAATCGCCGAGGGGTCCACCGAGCGTGTGGCCCGCCGTGCCGTCCGCGTCGGCGAGTCCCGCCGCCGCGATGCGGGCGGCGACGAGGCCGTGCACGCCCGCGCCACCGATCCACGTGTTACGGAAGAAGCTACCGCCGAGGACCGAGGCCCACGGCGGCGCGAAGACCAGCCCGGTCGCGGCATCGAGGGCGGCGGCGAGCGCCGGAGCCGAGAGTCCGAGAAGGCGCCCCGCGGCCGCGGCCGCACCCGCTGTCCCCCAATGACCGTGGGTGTGGATCTCCGGTCGGGTGGTCGTGGCGCGACCGAAGCGCGCCGCGACCTCGTGGCCCGCGACGAACGCGGCGAGGAGCTCGGTACCCGGCGTCGGCCTGGCCTGCGCCAACGCGAGGGCGGCGAAGGCGGCGTGGGCCGCGGGATGGCCGCGTGCGTACTTGTTGCCCTCGTCGAGCTCGAGCGCGCAGGCGGCGGTGCCGTTGAGCCAGACCGCGGCGTCCACGTCGGTGTGCCGCCCGGCTCCGATCAGTGTCGCCGGGCCGTCGGGAGGGTCCCACGCGTCGATGAGACGGCGCAGCTCCGGGGTTCGGGCCCCGGCGGCCGTCACGCCGAGGGTGTCCAGCAGAACCAGTCGGGCACGGTCGCGTACGGCGTCGGGAAGCCGCTCCCACCGCAGCTCGGCGATGAACTCGCCGAGCTCGCGCAGGCGCTCGCGTGTCTCGTTCACGGCTCCTCCTCGAGGCGCGCGGCGAGGGCGAGGACGTCGGCGACGGACGGCGCGTCGGCGAGGCCAAGGACCGCCTCCTCGAGCCTGGCGACCCGCTCGTTCGGT
Source organism: Streptosporangiaceae bacterium (assembly GCA_050699055.1). Classification (GTDB taxonomy): domain Bacteria; phylum Actinomycetota; class Actinomycetes; order Streptosporangiales; family JBOHCT01; genus JBOHCT01. The sequence goes on from JBOHCT010000035.1 coordinate 17,325, forward strand.
AGAGCCCGGCGGGCGCCGAGGGCGAACTTGGCCGCCAGTTCGGCATCGGAGAGCGGGTTGTCCGGCCCGCCGCGGTTGGCGTCGACGCGTACCTCGTGGGTCTGGCCGGTCCTCGTACGAATGCGGAGCACGGCGGGGAACTGCCGTGGGAAGATCTCATCGCAGTGCGCGTCGGGTACGCACGTGACCTTCGAGGCCAGGTCCAGTCGGTGTGGGTCCCGTGCAGCCTCGTCGGTGAAGTCGTCGAGCCATACCCCGAGACCGCCGCCGCCGGTCAGCGCGGCGGCGACCGTGTATGGCCCGGAGAATGCCGCGGCGTACCCGCTGGGCGGGGCGGCCTTGATCTCGGGCGGCTGCGCGATCGTGCGTAGGACCGCGGCGGGGGCGCCCAGCTCGATCGAGTCCACGTCATCGACAGCGAGCCCGTTGGCCTTGAGCCGGAGTGCGGCGTCGATGCCGGCGTGGGTGAAGTGGTTGCAGGGATAGGGCTTGAAGAAGATCCCGGGCGTCTCCCATCTGTCGCCCAGATCGCGTACGACCAGGTCAGGGCGTGCGTTGTCGCCGCACCAGGCCTGAAAGAAGCCGAAACGTCCCTCGAGGACTGTCGGTGGCCCGGTGAGCCCACGGCGGGCGAGGTCGCCCGCGGCCACGGCCGCGTGTGCGGCCCACCCGCAGTGCACGCGCTTGACAGTGCCCCCGGTCCGGTTGGCCTCCAGCAGGCCGGCTCCCATGCTGGCGGCGATGCCGGCGGCCGCGGCGATGCCGGCCGGGTCGAGCTCGTACAGCATGCCGACAGCGACGGCGGCCCCGACGGTGCCGCAGATCGCGGTCGCGTGCTGGCCGCGTTCGAAGAAGATCGAGTTGCCGAGCGCCTCGTCGTAGCCGGCCACGCCGAGGCGTACACAGACCTCGTCGCCCACGGCGACGGCGTCGAGCAGAGCGGTACCCGTACGCCCCTCGGCCTCGGCGGCGGCCAGCGCGGCGGGGACGACGGACGAGCTGGGATGCAGGACCGAGGGGAGATGGGTGTCGTCGAAGTCGAGGGCGTGGGCGAGGGTGCCGTCCACGAGCGCGGCACTCGGCGCCGGATAGCGTCGGGTCCGACCGATCACGTGTGCGACCTCGTGCCCTCCCCATCCGTCGACGGTCTCGGTCACGATGCGGGCCGGCTCCTCGGTAGCGGCGGCCAGGCAGTTTCCCATCACGTCGAGCACCCGGCGGGCGGCGTCGCCGCGCAGCGTCTCCGGGAGGCCGGTCTCACGGGCTCTGGCGGCGAAGGCCGCGACCTGCTCGATGAGCGCGGTCACCCGCCCACCACCGCGATGGGGCGCACCGGCGAGCCGGTGCCGCCGACGATCTTGAGCGGGGTGAGGACGAAGAGGAACTCGGTCACTTCCGCCGCGGCGAGGGCGTCGAGGTCGAGGTGCTCGATGATGTGAATGCCGCGCTCGACGAGCAGCAGCCGGTGGACGGGGAGGAGCCGGTGCCCCTGACCGGCCGGTATCTGCTCGTAGGCGGTGGTGTCGCCCCCCGTCGCCCGTACCTGTCGGTCGGCGAGCCAGGCCGCGCCGTCCTCTGTGACGCCTGGCACGCCCGTCGAGTGCCCGAGGTAGGCGTCCGGGTCGTCCCAGTTGCGTGCCCACCCGGTGCGCACGAGCGCGACATCGCCCTCGCGCGGCTCGACACCTGCCTGCGCGGCGGCGTCCGCGAGGTCGCGGGCGGTGATGCCTTCACCGCCCGCGAGAACAGCGACGCCACGGGCGGAGGCCACGTCCAACAGCACGCCACGGCAGACCATCGGGGCGATCGTGTCGACGCCGAGCGCGGAGAAACGCCCGGTCCGCTGGGTCTCGTCGGCCGGCAGGCCGCCGTGCAGGCGACCGTCATGGGAGACGTGCGCCAGGGCGTCGACGTGCGTGCCGACGTGTCCGCCCGTCACGATCATCTCGCTGGCCGCCGAGCCGCCGTCGGGCCGGACCGTGTCGCCGTGTCGGCGCGTCAACGCGAGGCGGAAACCCGGGTGGTTCGGCGAGCAGGGGATGCCCGCCTCGAGGGGCTGCGCGAGATCGTAGACCGTCACGCCGCGCGTGGCCGCGCCGAGCAGTGCGTCGCTCACGAGATCGTCTCCCCTCCGTACGCGTGCGCGAGCTCCAGCGTCCGGCGGGCGGACGCGACGACGGCCTCGTCGACGAACCGGCCGGCCGCTGTGACGGACGCGCCGCGCCCCTGCGACTCGGCCACGGAGAGAGCGTCGATGAGGGCTCTGGCGTCGGCGATCTCATCGTCTGTCGGAGTGAAGACCCCGTTGATCACATCGAGCTGGGCGGGGTGGATCGCCGAGCGTCCGTGAAAGCCCATCGCCCGGCCTCGGACGCAGGAGGCGCGCAGGCCGTCCAGGTCCCGCACGGCCGTGAAAACGCTCTGGACGGGCGGGGGCAGGCCGGCGGCTCGGCCGGCCACGACGACCCGGCCGCGGGCGAAGTCCAGCGTCGCGTTGTCGACCTGCGGGCCGGCCCTGAGGTCGGCCCGCAGGTCGGCTTCACCCAGGCTGATGCCGGCGACGCTGTCGGACGCGGTGGCGAGGGTGTACGCCAGCTCGACGCCGGTGGCGGACTCGATCAACAGGTGCAGCGGGAGGCCGCCGCTCGCCCGCGCGGCCCGGCGCACCTGCTCTGGCCCTTCGCACTTGGGCAGGCGGATGCCCGCGACCTCCCCGTGAGCGATAGCGGCGATGTCCGCCGCGGCGCGTCGGGACGCGAACCCGTTCACGCGTACGTAGGTCGGTTTGGGTGGGCGGTCCGCGAGCAGCTCGCGGGCGGCGGCGCGGGCCGCGTCCTTGCGGTCGGGCGGGACCGCGTCCTCCAGGTCGAGGATGATGGCGTCGGCGCCGCTCGCGTAGGCCTTCGCGACCCGCCGCCCGTCGTTCGCCGGGACGTAGAGGTAGCTGCGGTGGAGCGCCTGCGTCATATGACGCCCTTGTCGCGCAACTCGGCGAGATCGTCATCGCCCAGCCCCAAAGCCCCGTACACCTCGGTGTTGTGCTCGCCGAGCCGCGGCCCGGTCGATCTGATGCGGCCCGGTGTTCCCGAGAGCCGGAACATCACGTTCTGCATCCGCAGCGGTCCCAGCTCGGGGTCGTCGACAGTCGCGATCGAGTCCAGGGCCGCGTATTGCGGATCGCGCATGACGTCGGCGACGTCGTAGATCGGTGCGACCGCGGCGTGTGCCTTCTCGAACTCCTCGACGACCTCGTCGCGGGTCCGGCGGGCGATCCAGTCGCCGACGGCCGCGTCGAGCTCGTCGGCGTGTTTCGCGCGTTCACCGCCGGACGCGAACCACGGTTCGTCGATGAGCTCGGGACGCCCCACCAGGCGCATCACCCGTTCCGCGACCCGCTGCGCGCTGGTCGAGATCGCCACCCACCGGCCGTCTTTCGTCCGGTAGGTGTTGCGGGGGGCGTTGTTGGCGGACCTGTTCCCTGTCCGTTGCTGAGTGACGCCGAGCTGGTCGTACACGGTGGGCTGGGAGCCGAGGACGGTGAGAATGGGCTCGATGATGGCCATGTCGACGACCTGGCCCCGGCCGCCGCGCTCCCTGGCGCGAAGCGCGGCCATCACGCCGAAGGCGGTCGTGATCGCCGCTATCCCGTCCGCGAGACCGAACGGCGGCAGGGTGGGCGGCCCGTCGGGCTGACCCGTGATCGCGGCGAAGCCGCTCATCGCCTCGGCGAGGGTGCCGAACCCGGGGCGACCGGCGTACGGCCCGTACTGCCCGAAGCCCGTCACCCGTGCGAGCACGAGCCCCGGGTTGTCGGCCGCGAGCACGTCATAGCCGAGACCCCACCGTTCCAGGGTGCCGGGCCGGAAGTTCTCGATGACGACGTCGGCGTCGGCGCACAGGCGCCGGAAGAGCCGCTGCCCCTCGTCCGAGCCGAGATAGAGGGTTGCGGCCTTCTTGTTGCGCGCGAGCAGCTTCCACCACAGTGGCACGCCATCCTTCTGCGCGCCGTGGCGACGGGCGGGGTCACCGTCTCTTGGATGCTCGATCTTGATGACCTCGGCGCCGAAGTCTCCGAGAAGCGTCGCCGCGAGCGGTCCCGCGAAAAGCGTCGCCGCGTCGACGACCTTCAATCCGCCCAGGGCCGGCGTGTCCGTCATCTCGTCGCTTCCTCCTCGCGTGGTGACGTGTCGGGGAGGGTCCCGACCCAGCCGAGTACCCGAGAGATCTGCTCGGCGGCGGCGAGCACCTTGGGCGCGTGCGCCTCGACCGCGGCGCGGTCGAACCTGTCCACCGGCCCGCAGACGCTGATCGCCCCGAGGACCTCCGAATAGGCTCCGAAGACGGGCGCCGCCACCGATCCGGCGCCGTGCTGTCGCTCGCCGAGCGACGTCGCTACACCGGTGGTCGCGATCTCCGTGAGCTGCTTGCGCAGCCGCGGCGTCTCGGTGACCGTCCTCGACGTCACGTGCTGGAGCGGTCCCGCCAGTACCCGGTCGCGCACGTCGGCCGGCAGGAACGCGAGCATCGCCTTGCCCGTCGCCCCGGCGTGGAGCGCGTGCTGTCGGCCGAGCTCGACCGTCATCTTGATCTCCTGCGGGCTCTCGAACTGATCGAGGTAGACGCGCGCGAGGCCGAGATGCTCGCTGAGCGTGGTCGTCTCCCGGGTCTCGTCTCTGAGGCGGCGCAACACGGGGCGCGCCGCTCGGCGCAGGTCGAGGTCGCGCAGGGCCCGGGCGCCGAGGGCGACGGCCGCCGGTCCGAGGCGGTATCCCCGGCCCTCCCCGTCCACCTCGACCACCTGGCGGGAGGCGAGTGACTGCAGGATCCGGTGCACGACGGCTTTCGACAGTCTGAGCTGTCGGGCGATCTCGGTGACGCCCAGCGCCGCCGGGCCGTGCGTGAAGAGGAGCAACACATCCGCGACACGGGACGCGGACTCTGTACCAGTCCGGCCGGCTGTTCCCGTGGGCGAAACACAACTGCTCATCCGGGGGCCATGGCCTCTCTTCTCCGGCTCCTTCTCATCGCGATGTCGTATAGATACAACCAGGTGTTGACCGCGGTAGCAAGCCCGTGCTAAGCATTGACCCAACCTCAGGACATGTGTTCCCGCGAACGGAACGGAACGAAACGATGGGAGGACAGGGGATGAGACCCATCCTCCGGGTGCCGCTGGTGATCGCCGCGGCCGCGACCCTTGCCGCCGCCGCTGGCTGCGGCGGCGGCTCGAGCGCTCCGAAGGCGGGGGGAGGCGGGGGCGGGGGTGGGAGCGGCGGCCCCATCGTCATCGGCTCGATCCACCCGCTGACCGGGCCGCTGGCCGGCGACGGCAAGCTGATGGACGACGCGGTGAAGATGGCCGTCGACGACATCAACGCTGCCGGCGGCATCAAGGCGCTGGACGGCCGGAAACTCGCGGTGAAGTCCGGCGACAGCCAGGGCAAGCCGGAGGTCGGTCAGAGCGAGGCGCAGCGCATCATCCAGTCGGGCGCGACCGCCCTTGTCGGGACCTACCAGTCCGACGTCACCCAGAACGTCGCGGCGGTGGCGGAGCGCAACCAGGTCCCGCTCGTCATCGATGTGGCGGTCGCCGACCAGATCCTCCAGCAGGGATACCGCTACACGTTCCGTGTCCAGCCGAACGCGTCGTCCATGGGCAGGCTCGGCGCGGACGACCTCGCGCGGATCAGCGAAGGCTCGGTGAAAACCGTCGCGTACCTGCACGACTCGAGCGACTTCGGGACAAGCGTCTCCAAGGCGTTCACGAAGGAGGCCTCGACCAAGGGCATCCGCGTCGTGAAGGACGTCTCCTACGACCCGGCGAGCCTCACCGACGCCACGACGATCGTCTCCAAGGCGGCGTCCGCGCATCCCGACGTGATCGTGGTCACCGGCTACTACGCTGACTCGCTGCTCATCGCCAAGACGATCGCGTCTGTCAAGCCGGACGTGCGGGCGGTGTACGGCATCGCGGACGGCGGGTTCGACAACCACCAGTTCCCTAAGGACGCGGGGAAGGCGGCGGCGGGTTACCTGTCGACCAACTACCATTTCTCCGCGACGAACCCCGAGGTCAAGAAGATACGCAAGCAGTTCGAGCAGAAGTACGGCGAGCCGATGCGCACCGATGCCGTGCTCGCGTACCAGGCCGTTCAGGTCATCGCGAAGGGCTTGGAGCAGGCGGGCTCCACGGACCCGACGAAACTGCGCGACGCCATCTCTGGCCTGCGGATCGATGAGCCTCTTGTCGCGAACAAGGGCCCGATCGTCTTCAACGACAAGGGCCAGAACGTGCACGCGATCCCGATCGTCATGCAGGTGCGGTCAGGCAAGGTGCGACAGGTGTACCCGGCCAAGTACGCCGAGGCGAAGCTGAAGTTCCCCGCGCCGCCCGAGAAGTCGTGACGGACCTGACGAGCACACCCCGCGGGGAGACCAGGCGCGGATGGCTCTCCTGGGGCGTGCTCTCGCTAGCGCTCCGGGTGCTCGGCACCGTGATCGCCGTCGTCGTCGGACTGTTCCTCGTCACCTTCGCGGGCGGCCAAAGCGAGCAGCTGGTCCTTCAGGCCATCGTCACGGGGCTGCTGCTCGGTGGGGTCTACGGTCTCGTCTCACTGGGGCTGACCTTGATCTTCGGGGTGCTCGAGATCGTCAACTTCGCCCAGGGGACACTCCTCACGCTCGCGATGTTCGTCGCGTACGCGATGGCGGCCTACGGCGGTGTCAACGTCTACCTCGCCATACTCGTCGCGATTCCTGTGCTGTTTCTCCTCGGGTACGGCGTGCAGACGACGATGCTCAACCGGCTCATGGGGCGCGGCCTGGAGAACCAGCTGCTGGTGACCCTCGGTCTCTCCCTGTTCATCGAGAACGCCCTGCTGCTCGGTTTCGGCGGCCAGCCGAAGTCGGTGCAGGCGCCGTGGCAGGGGTCGCTGGACGTCTTCGGCGCGGTCGCGCAGGTGCCACGCGTGATCGCGTTCGGCGGGGCACTCGCCCTGGCCGCGGTGCTGACGTGGCTCCTTCGCCGTACCCGGCTCGGGATGGCGATCCGCTCGGTCGCCGCCAACGCCGAGGGTGCCTCGCTGGTGGGAGTGGACGTCCCACGCGTCTACGCGCTGACGTTCGGCCTCGGCACCGCCTGTGTGGGCGCGGCGGGCGCGTTGATCCTTCCGTTTCTCTCCCTGGTCCCTACGGTTGGCGAGCAGTTCACGATCCTCGCCTTCGTGATCGTGGTCCTGGGCGGGCTGGGCAGTGTCGTCGGTGCGGTCCTCGGCGGTCTCGTCGTCGGCCTCGTGCAGCAGGTCGGGTCCCTCTACCTTCCGGGTACGGGCAGCCTGCTGCTCGTCTTCGCGGTCTTCGTGCTCGTCTTGTTCGTGCGCCCGCAGGGGCTGTTCGGGGGCCGGTCATGACAGCGAAGGCGGTTCGGCGCGGCGCACCGGGCGGGTTCAGCTGGAACCTCGTCGTGCTCGTCGTCGGCGGGTTGGTATTCGCGGTGCTGCCGTACATCCTGCCGGCCGGCGAGCAGGGCGTCGCCGTCCGTACGCTGATCTTCGCGCTGCTTGGCGTGGCGTGGAACCTGATGAGCGGCGTCGGCGGCATGTTCAGCTTCGGGCACGCCGCCTACTTCGGCATCGGCGCCTACACGGGAGCTTACCTCCTGGTCGTGCACGGCATCTCACCGTGGGCCGGCATGGCGGTAGGAGCGGTCCTGGCCGCCTTCTTCGGCGTCGTGACCGCTTTCCTCTCGTTCAGGTACAAGCTCAAAGGCGCCTACTTCGCGCTCGCGACCTTCGCCTTCGCGGAGATGCTCCGGCTCCTCGTCTCGAACCTCGGCGTCCTCAACAAGACGGTCGGGTTCAACGTGCAGCTCATCCACGGCTCCTCGTGGGTCAAGCTGCAGTTCCCCGCCGGCTCGAAGCTCTACTACTGGATCCCGCTCGCGCTGCTGGCACTGGCGGTGGCCGTGACCATCGCGCTGCGGGGCAGCCGGACAGGCCAGTACGTCATGGCCGTACGCGACGACGAGGAAGCCGCGTCGTCTCTCGGCGTGAACGTGATGCGCTACAAGCTGACAGCGGTCGCGATCAGCGCCGCGATCACCGCCGCGACCGGTGTCTACTACGTGCAGTACTACCTGTACGTCAACCCCGACACCGCCTTCGGCGCGAGCGTGTCGATCCAGGCGATCGTGCCCGCGATCATCGGCGGCGTCGGGACGCTCTGGGGGCCGGTCATCGGCGCGCTGATCGTCGGGCCCCTCTCCGAGGCGACCTCGTCACTGCTGAACAACCCACCGGCCGTTCTGGCATTCCTCGGCGGACGGAACGGGTTGGACGTGATGCTGTACGCCGCGCTGCTCGTCGTGATCGTCGTCTTCCTGCCGCGCGGCGTCTACGGCTCGATCCGGGCGAGGCTGCGGCCATGAGCCTCCTGGCCGTCGAGGGAGTGACGAAGTCGTTCCGCGGGCTGCGGGCCGTCGACGACGTGGACCTCGCGGTCGAGGCCGGCTCGATCGTCGGGCTCATCGGTCCCAACGGTGCCGGCAAGACGACCCTGTTCGGCGTGGTCGCCGGTGCTCTTCGACCGGACCGGGGCCGCGTCCGCTTCGCCGGCCGCGACGTGACCCGGTGGCCCGCGCATCGACTGGCGAGGGGCGGGCTCGTCCGTACCTTCCAGCTGATGCGGCCGTTCGACAGCATGACGGTGCTCGACAACGTCGCGATCGCGACGCACGCCCGCCACCGCCGCCGCGCCTTGGCACGTGACGCCGCGGCCGAGGTTGTCGACCGCGTGGGACTGTCCCGCTACCGCGACCAGCCCGCCACGGAGCTGCCGACGGCCGCCCTCAAGCGACTCGAGCTGGCGCGCGCCCTCGCGCTTCGGCCGCGGCTGCTC
>JBOHCT010000036.1:0-25428 GCA_050699055.1 Streptosporangiaceae bacterium
TCGGACCGGTCGAGGTTCTCGGTCGCGACCGCGCAAACGACGGCGGTGCCGGCGAGGTGGTGGGTGGAGGGTTTGTACGAGAGGTTCAGCGCGTAGTGCCGCACGTCGAAGCCCCCGTTGCCGGCGTACGGGAAGTAGGGGTCGCCCGCGCCGGGCGCGCCAGCGTGGAAGTGTCCGCGGTCCGGGGCGTGATCGGCTCCGTGATCTCTCGTGTGGCCGGCCGCGGCCGGCAGAGCCGCCGTGGCTGTCGCTGTGGTGATCGCGGCCGTGATCACGGCCGTACGGAGTATTGACGTGCGCGGTGACACGGCTGGTCCCCTCCGCCTTGAGGATGATCGTCATATCTAGCAGGACGATCTTGGGGTGGTCAATGCCTCGGATGCAGGGGACGGCTGGGACGATGGACTCATGGCGTCCACCGCGGGGCAGGAGGCGGCCCGCTATGAAGTTCCGCCGGTGCGGGGGCCGCTTGTGTCTTACCGCAGTCAGGTCAGGTGCCTGGTCGGGGTGAAGACGGCTTATGGTGCCCGCCGCCGGTGGCCGGGTCTGGGGATGCGGTCGGTGATGCGGCCGTCCGGGTGTCGGGTGATGTGGATGCGTCCGGGGTGGCGTGCTTTCCATCTGTTGTGGAATCGGCAGCAGAGGGCCAGGTCGTCGATTGCCGTGCGGCCGCCGAGGGCCCACGGCCTCATATGGTCGGCCTGGCACAAGTGGGCGGGGATGTCGCAGCCCTCGACCACGCACCCGCCGTCGCGGTGCTCCAGCACCCGGCGGATGGCGGGGGTGACGAGCCGGTGTTCCCGTCCGAAGCCACAACCATAAGGAGGATACAAACTCCCTATTTCTGGGGGCGTTGGGGCGGAGGGCGTAACCTTCTCCTCAGACACGACAAGGGGCGAAGAACACGCTCTCGCCCCCTCGAGTAGCTCGGTTGGCTCGGTTCGGGAACTCGTCACCAACGGAGACATTGCGGTCCGGGCCGCTCCGCTCCCCACGGCCACGCTCCTGACGGCCCGGACTTCGTGTTGTCAGCAGGCGTCCTGTCGAGGACCCCCACCGTCGTAGTCCGCAGCGTGAGCCTCCGCGGCATCGGCCTCCGTCGCGGGCGCCGTCACAGTCGCGGTCTCCCCGGCATCGGCGGCCCGATCCGAGGCGACGCTCACGCGCAGCCTGGTGTTCGCCCACACTGCCACGGCAAGTGCGATCATGAACGCCACTGCTGCCTCGCTCAACAGCACCGTCCACACTGTCATCATCGTGCTGGACCCTCTTCTCTCTGATCGTCGAACGAACCCGTGTAGTGACCATCCGTCATCCACGCGGAGCCCGAGCACAACCGCGCAGGCTGCGCGTCGATCATGGATGAATAGACCGCTTAGATGGATGCTGAGCTGGGGAAACTCTCCGCGCTCATTAGACGCAGCATCCTGCGACGCCACGATATTCCAACCCGCCGCGAAGCTCTCTCGGAGCCAATGTGACTCTCGACACGCGTCCCCGACCCGCGTCGCCAAGCTGGTTTACACCGCAGCGGTGATCGCCCGACTCTGATCATCCCCGAGACCGCCAGTATCTCCAACAAGGGCAAGCACCGGCCCGGCACCCCTTCCGTGCGGGTGGCCTCGTCCGCCACCTGAGGCGGCGCCCAACGGGCTGCCCGATGTCCTCCTTTGTCGGAGCGGGATGCCAGGATTGGCTCATGCTTCTCGTGACCGGCGCGACCGGCTACCTCGGCGCGACGCTCGTGGCGTTGCTCACCGCGCGGGGGCTGCCCGTACGCGCCATCGTCCGCGACCCCCAGCGTGGCGATGTGCTGCCTGACGGGGTGGAGCGCGTCTCGGCCGATCTCGACGACGAGGCTTCGATCGAGCGGGCGGTCGAGGGATGCGAGGGTGTGTTCCACATGGCCGCGGCCCTCAGCGGCGGCTCTTTGGAGGACGCTCGGCGGGTGAACGTGCGGGGCACCCGGCACCTGCTCCGCGCGGCCACCAGGGCCGGGGTGCGGCGGGTCGTCCACACCAGCACCAGCGCGGCGATCATCGAGCGGTCCGGCCTGACGAGCGAAACCGCACGCAACGCGACCGCGCTCGCCGACCCGTACTCGATCACCAAGACCGAGGCGGAGGGGCAGGTCTTCGCCGCCGTGGCCGACGGGCTCGACGCCCGGATCGTCAACGTGACCAACGCCTACGGTCCGAGCCCGCGAGGTGCGCACAGCTACAACAGCCTGTTCGCCGCCGCCGCCCGCGGCGAGGTGCACGAGATCGTCGACGCGCGGGTCGGCTGGGTGCTCGCCGAGGACGTCGCGCTCGGGCACCTGCTCGCGTACGAGCGGGGCGAGCCGGGCCGCCGTTACCTCCTCTGCGGCGAGGTCGCGTCGTTCCCGCAGGTCCTCGACACGTACGCGGAGCTGGTCGGCAGCCCGCACCGGGTGCGCGCCCTGCCGCCGGGGACCACCCTGGGCGACGGCGCGCCGCAGTACGCCGTGCGTTCCGAGGTGTACGGCAAGCTGGGCCCGACGCGGGTGGACGACGGTCAGGCCCGTGCGCTCGGCTTCGCCCCGCGGGGACTCGACGAGGGGCTCCGGCTCACCGCGTCCTGGCTCGCAGGCGGCCCGGCCGCGTAAGAGCCCCCACGACGACACGGTCAGACGCGCTCACGTTCGTGGAGAAGGTGGGCGAGCCCGATCCACGAGTCCGCGAGCTTCTCCAGACGCTCCATCAACGCGAGGTTCGTCTCCGCCTCGGCGGCGTCCAACAAACGAGCGGCGTTGTGAATGGCCTGCTCAGTATCGACCATCTCCGCTCCCCTCGTCCGTGCCGAACCCCGAGAATCTCGCCTAGTGTCTCGTCGCCACGACACATGTTACAAGGGTCCTGACGCCCGACACCCCGGGCTACTCTGTCAGCGTCACGGGGAGGACCTTCGTCGTGAGAAAACTGAGCGCGGGGATCCTCTCTCCCAGGTCATCAAGAAAAAGGCTCGCGTGCGGAAGAAGCATGGCGAGAAGGTTATCAAACTCGCGCCCGGCCAGTAGGTGCAGATGAGCCTCGAGAACGCCGGCAACATCTTTACAATCCCGGCTGATTTCGGTGCACTTCGCGGGGGCCTTCCTCGACGATCTCGCCCGCACCGCCGACGGCGGCACGGTGTAGACCGACGGCGTCGAGGCGGGCACCGAAGCTGGTCGTCCGACGGGTGGACCCGGATGACCGGGACCACGACCGAGAGGGCTCCGCACTATTACGTGGTGGAGAACCGCCGGTTCGTCGGCTACGTCGACACGCTGCGGACCGGCCCGTACAACTGGGGCTGGGAGTGCACCCGACTGACACCGGGCCGAGGGGGTCGGGAGCACGCTCTCCGGCCCCCTCGGCCGCCCGGTACCCCCAGCGTGGAGTCAGACCGCGATCAGGACCAGCGGTACGCCGAGAAGCGCCACACAGCAGGCGAGCAGGGTCTTCCTGCTCGCGAGGACCAGTGCGGCGACGCGGAGGCAGGCGCGCTGGAGGAGCGGGTACGCGGCGACCAGCAGGGTCAGGGTCCATACCGCAACCGCGACCGTGATGGCCGCGACGACCTGGATGGCGTGCTGGTTGCCGAGAACGCCTGCCGCGACGAACGTGTCGGCGAGCGTCGTGATGTTGGCCCCCGCGACGTACGGGATGGTGTCCTTGAGCCGCAGGTGCCGCCGGGCGACCAGGGGCACGAGCACGGTGAGCGAGACGGACACCGAGAGGGTCAGCAGGCACACGAGGCAGCCGAGGCCGAACATCGCCCACTTACGGGTGAACCACGCGTCCGTGTGCCCGGCGAACCTGTCCCCCTTGACCCGCGGCATGCCGCCGTCGAAGACGCGGAAGCCGAGCAGCAGGACCGCGACCCCGAGCGGGAAGAGCAGCGGGCCGGGGAGCACGGACCCCGCCAGCGGCGCCACCCAGCCCAGCGCGGCGTCGGTGAGAGAGAACGCCACGCCAGGAGTACCCGGCCCGGAAACCGCCACCGTGCCGAGCGCACCGACCTTGAGCAGCCCGAAGCCGATCGCGGCCGCCGGCACGTACGCGACCGCGGTGACGAACAGCGCGACCACCCCGATGGACAGCGGCGGCCGGCGCCCTCCGCGTGCGGTGTGGCGCAGCGCGTAGATCGTACCGGCCACCAACACCACGAAGGCCGCGCCGAGCCGCGACCCGGTGATCATGGTGAACGCGTCTGTCCAGTTGATCGCGCCGCCGTCGAGTAGGCTCAGGGCGGAGGCGGCGATCGGCGAGCCCGATAGCACCAGACAGGACCCCAACCAGCCCAGTCCGAGGGTGCTCCACGCGTTGTCGGTGAAGGCCGACCCGGACAGCGCCGGTTCGAGCGCGGAGGCCCCGGACTTCATCAGCTGGAGCGCCGCCACGAACAGGACGAACCCGCCCAAGAGGCAGAGGACGCGCCTCGCGACCGCTCGCGCCCTCTTCGTGGGGCTCTCTGGCGGGGGCGAGACGAGCCGCGTCTTCTCCGTCGCAAGCGTCACAGAGACGATGAGACACCTTCTCTACCTTCTTTGTCAACATAGTGCCGAACTGAGCTCGCCCGTGCGTCTCATGATGCGGGACCATAAGCGCGCTGGCTCGGCCCCTCCTCCATGCTCACGAAAGCTTCTCCCCGCGATAAAAGCGAGGAGTGTTCGTGATCAGGGGATGCTGCGCCTGTGCGGCTCCCAGGATCAGCGGCGCTCCAACGCGCCGGCGGGACAGGCACGGTTCCGGTCACCGGCGCTCCAACGCGCCGGGCTGCGTCAACTCGGCCGTGACCTCCGCGGGCATGTCACCGGCGACGACGTCCGCGATCGTCACGGTCTCGAGCACCCGCCGCAGCGCCGCGCGGGTCGCCAGCCAGACGTCGCGGAGGCCCGCCGTCGAGGGCGGGTACGTCACATCCTCGGGTGGCGCGCCGTGGACGTCCGCCAGCGGTCCTTCGACCGCCCGGATGACGTCGGCCACGGAGATCTTCTCGGACGGGCGTGCCAGCCAGTACCCACCGTCGCTCCCCCGCCTGCTGTCCACCAGCCTCGCCACCCGCAGCGAGGCCAGGATGTTCAGCAGGAACCGCACGGGGATGTCCTGACGCCATGCGACGGTCTCGGCCTTGAGCGGGGACGCCGCGGAGGCGCTGGCCATCTCCGCCATCGCCCGCACCGCGTAGTCGACCTTCGCCGTCACCCGCACCCTTCCAGTCTGACGCATGCGGTCCGAGACAGCGCAAAGGCCGCGCGGGCAGTCAGGGCGCGTCTGATAGACCACGCCACCCATGACCCGCTTTCTCAGACGGCGGGGTTGGGCGGAGGGGATGTCTGAGTGACCGCGCCGCCGCTGACGCGATCCGTCAGACACCCTTAAGCCGGCCGGCCGCCGAGTGGCCGGCCGGGCGTGAAACGTACCGGCAGGTGCTTGACCCCGTTGATGAAGTTCGAGACGAGCCGCTCGGGTTCGCCGGCCAGCCCGATGTCCGGCAGCCGCCACAGCGCCTCGCGCAAGAACAGCCGCAGCTGCAGCCGGGCGAAGTGCGCGCCGAGGCACAGGTGCGGACCGTCGCCGAAAGCGACGTGGTCGTTCGGGTCACGCGCCACGTCGAACCGGTAAGGATCGGGGAACCGCCGCTCGTCGTAGTTCGCGGAGGCGTGGAAGACGACGACCTTGTCGCCCGCCGCGATCGGCTGCCCGGCCACCTCGGTATCGTCCGTGGCCGTACGCCGGAAGCTCAGCACCGGCGGGTGCCAGCGCAGCATCTCCTCGATCGCGGAGTCCAGCAGCGACGGATCGTCGAGAACCCGGCGGCGTTCCCCCGCGTGCTCGATGAGCGCGAGCATCCCGCCGGGGGTGGCGCTGCGTACGGTGTCGTTGCCGGCGACCGAGATCAGGAAGAAGAACATCTGCGTCTCGGCGTCGGTCAGCCGCCTGCCGTCGACCTCGGCCGTCGCGAGCGCGGTCATGACGTCGTCGGCCGGGTGCGCCCGCTTGTACGCCGCCAGCGTGTCGGCATACGCGAACATCTCCCGCAGCTGGCCGGGCGAGCGCGGGTTGACAGGCTTGCCGTCGGCGCCGCGTACGAGGTGGGCGTGCTCCGGGTCCTGGTAGCCGATGATCCGGTTGGTCCATTCGAGCAGCAGTCCCCGGTCGCTCTCCGGCACCCCCATCAGGTCGGCGAGGTTGCGTACCGGGAAGTCGTCTGTGACGTCGACAGCGAGGTCGCACTCCCCGCGCTCGACGACCGCGTCGATGAGCCGGCGCGCGCGGGCGGCCACCTGGTCGGCGAACCGTTCGACCCGCCGCGGCGTGAACGCCCTGCTCACGATCCGGCGCAGCCGCATGTGCTCGGGCGGGTCCATATTGAGCATCATCCCGCGGATGAACGGCAGGTCATCGGGGTCGGGGTCGCGGATCTGCGTCGCCCCGAGCCACGAGGAGAAGCGTGCGGGCGTACGCAGGACGTGCGAGACATGGGCGTAGCGGGTGACCGCCCAGAACCCCGGCCCGGCGGGCCAGCCGAGCACCTCTGGCTCCGCCTGCCAGGACACCGGCCGCTCATCGCGAAGCCGGCGGAAGGACTCGTGTGGGATGCCCCGCGCGTACACGCGCGGGTCGAACACGTCCGGAACGGTATCGGCCTCGCTCATGTCGCCGGCTCCAGCTCCGGCTGCGCCTTCGTGTCGCTCATGCCTCGGTCCCTTACGGTGGCGCCCTCACCAGCCTTTCACGCGGCGAGAAAGCGCTCCACCGAGGTCGCCAGCGCGAGCGGGGTCTCGTTCGCCGGGTAGTGGCCGGCGTTCGCGAGCACCTCGAGCTCGGCCTCGGGTGCCACCGCAGCCAGGTGTCGCGTACGAAGTCGGCGCCGATGGCGGGGTCGTTCTCGCCGACAATGAGCTTGACCGGCACCTCGCGGTCCCGCACCTGGTCGTGGAAGTCGCTCTTGGCCCAGGCCTCCAGGTACGCGGCGAACGCCTCTTTCGTCGAACACTCGACCGAGTGCCGGACCATCGCGTCGAGCCAGGTGCCCGTGAGCCGGTTGCCTGTCGTGAAGTCGATGATCGCGCGCCGGTTCTCGGGCCTGTCCGGGGCCCCGGAGAACAGTCCCCAGCTCTGCTCGTCGAACGGCATCTGGCTGGCCGGGACCGGGTTGATCCCGACCAGCTTGTGTACCCGCTCCGGCGCGTCGACCAGGACCCGCTCGACCGCCTTGCCGCCCATCGAGTGGCCGACCAGCGAGAACCGGTCCCAGCCGAGGTGGTCGGCGAGCGCGACCGTGTCGGCGGCGACCTCCTCCATGGTGTAGGCGCCCGGCTGGTCCTTCGCCTCGCCGTACCCGCGGAAGTCCATGAACGCGTACGTGAACCCGGACCGGTCGAGATAGGGCCAGATCGGCTCGTACGCGTGCCGATCGCCGAACCAACCGTGCAGCGCGAGGACCCGGCGCGGGCCGTCACCAATCGTCGCGTGCGGGGGTGTGTAGGCGTTCACGATCCGACCTCCTCATCGCTCGCGGTACCTCATGCGTACGGCCGTGCCGCGCTCGTGTCAACGATGATCGGTCGCCGCCCGCGGGGCAGGATGATGTCGTAATCTCGCTAGAAGGCAGCGGCGACCAGAGGATACGTTGACGACGTGCATGACGATGTGGAACGGTGCGTACGCGCCGTACGGTCCAAGGACGCCCGCTTCGACGGCTGGTTCTTCACCGCTGTGGTCACCACCGGAATCTACTGCCGGCCGAGCTGCCCGGTGGTGGCGCCCAAGGTCGAGAACATGCGCTTCTACCCGAGCGCGGCGGCTGCCCAGCGGGCCGGCTTCCGCGCGTGCAAGCGGTGCCGGCCCGACGCGAGCCCGGGCTCCCCGGAGTGGAACGTACGCGCGGACGCCGTGGCCCGGGCGATGCGGCTGATCGCCGACGGTGTCGTCGACCGCGACGGCGTCTCCGGCCTCGCCTTCCGGCTCGGCTACAGCGCCCGGCAGATCGAACGGCAGCTGCGCACCGAGCTTGGCGCCGGGCCGCTCGCGCTCGCGCGGGCGGCCCGGGCACAGACCGCCCGGCTGCTGATCGAAAAGAGCTCCCTGCCGATGGGCGACGTCGCCTTCGCCGCCGGGTTCGCCAGCATCCGGACGTTCAACGACACGGTGCGGGAGGTCTCCGGCCTGTCCCCGACCGAGCTCCGGAGTCGCGTCGCCCGCGGCCATCCGGCAGTACCATCCGGGGTGCTGTCCCTGCGGCTGCCGTTCCGTACGCCGCTGTGCCCGGACAACCTGTTCGGCCATCTCGCCGCCACCGCCGTCCCCGGCGTGGAGGAGTGGCGTGACGGCGCGTACCGGCGCACGCTGCGCCTGCCGCACGGGCACGGTGTCGTCACGCTGCGGCCGCCCGGGGGACCCCGCCCCGACCACATCGGCTGCCGGCTCGCCCTGACCGACCTGCGCGACCTGTCCGTCGCGATCAGCCGGTGCAGGTGGATGCTCGACCTCGACGCCGACCCCGTCGCCGTCGACGACCTGCTGCGTCGCGACCCGCTGCTGGCGCCGTTCGTGGACAAGAATCCCGGCCGCCGGGTGCCGCGTACGGTCGACGGATGCGAGTTCGCGGTACGCGCGGTACTCGGGCAGCAGGTGTCCACCGCGGCGGCCCGCACGCACACAGGACGACTGGTGGCCGCGTACGGCGAGCCGGTCAGCGACCCGGCGGGAGGCCTCACCCACCTGTTTCCCGACCCGTCCGCGCTGACCGCGCCGGACCCGGCCGTGCTCGCCCAGCCGCGGACACGCCGCACCACGCTCACCACATTGGCGGCCGCGCTGGCCGCCGACGAGATCGACCTCGGTGCCGGGGGCGACTGGCAGCGGGCCCGCGCCCAGCTCACCGCGCTGCCGGGGCTCGGGCCGTGGACCGTCGAGACGGTCGCGATGCGTGCCCTCGGCGACCCCGACGCCTTCCCCGGCACCGACCTCGGGATCCGTCTCGCCGCCCGTGGGCTCGGCCTGCCCGCCGAACCGGCGGCGCTGACCGGCCGTGCCGCCGCCTGGCGGCCCTGGCGGGCGTACGCGGTGCAGTACCTGTGGTCCACCGGCGGCCACGCCATCAACCGGCTGCCGGCGTGAGACCCTGGCGTCGGCACGAAAGGACCTCGATGACCGCGAGCACCCTGCCGGAGCACCGAACGCACACCCTGGTGGACAGCCCGATCGGCCCGCTCACCCTCGTCGCGGGCGGCGGCGCCCTCACCGGCCTGTACATGGACGAGCAGCGGCACCGGCCGCCGGACGGAGTCCTCGGGCAGCCGGACGGAGTCCTCGGGCAGCCGGACGCCGGGCCGTTCGCCGAGACCGCCCAGCCGCCGGACGCGGCGCTGCTCATCGAGGCCGCGAGCCAGCTCGAGGCCTACTTCACCGGACGGCTGACCCGCTTCGACCTGCCTCTCGCTCCTAACGGAACGCCGTTCCAGCACTCCGTCTGGGCCGCCCTGCGCGACATCCCCTACGGCGAGACGATGACGTACGGCAAGCTCGCCGATCGGATCGGACGGCCCACCGCGAGCAGGGCGGTCGGACTCGCCAACGGGCGCAACCCGATCAGCGTCATCGTGCCCTGCCACCGGGTCATCGGCGCGGACGGCACCCTGACCGGGTACGGCGGCGGCCTTGAACGCAAGCGGTACCTGCTCGCCCTCGAGCGACGATCCGTACCCGATGGACGCCGCGGAGAATGACGTCAGGCTTCCTTGATGGCCAGCAAGAGCTCCGGCACACGCTGGACCTCGTCGATGACCATTGCCTGGCCACGTCTGGTTGGCGACGCTGGGTTCCACAGGGGCGGGCGAGCAGGGCGGTACCCGGAGGTATCCTCGCAACACTATGCCCAACGTATCGGTCCCGAACCCGCTCGAGCCGCTGCCCGAGGACTGGCGGCAGGGACTCGCGGTGGTCGCGCACCCCGACGACCTGGAGTACGGCGCGGCGGCCGCGGTCGCGCGATGGACGGGCCAGGACAAGAGCGTCGCCTACGCGCTGGTGACGAGCGGGGAGGCGGGGATCGACGGGATGCCCCCGGACCAGACGCGCCGGGTCAGGGAGGAGGAGCAGCGCGCCTCCGCGGCCGTGGTCGGCGTCGACAGCGTGGAGTTCCTGGGCCAGCGGGACGGGGTGCTCGAGTACGGCGTGCCGCTGCGCGAGGTGATCGCCCGGGTGATCCGGCGGCACCGGCCCGAGATCGTGCTGACCAACAACTTCCACGACACCTGGGACGGCGACATCGCCCTCAACCAGGCCGACCACATCGCGACCGGACGCGCGACCCTCGACGCGATCCGCGACGCGGGCAACCGGTGGGTCTTCCCCGAGCTGCTCGACGAGGGGCTGGAGCCCTGGAGCGGCGTCCGTCAGCTGTGGTCCGCCGGATCGCCCGCGGCCCGCCATGGGGTGGACGTGACCGGCACCTTCGACCGCGGCGTGGCTTCGCTCCGTGCCCACGAGGCGTATCTCCGCGGTCTGGGGCCGAACGCGCCCGATCCCGAGGAGTTCCTGGAGAGCATGGCCCGGCCCGCCGGAACCCGACTCGCCTGCAGGTACGCCGTCGCGTTCGAAATGCTGCACTTCGACCTGTTCTGATGGCGGGCGTCGCGCGCGACTCCTGGGGAAATCGCGGTGTCCCCGGGAAGTTGTAACGACGAGTCCCTCGGCGACGAAGTCATAAGCGAGCCGGGTGTGGCACTGTCGGTGGTCTGCCGCAGGAAAGGCCGTGCGGCACGGGTACCCCATGGCTCGACCAGACTGGGAGGGAAGCGCGACCATGTGGGTAACGAGCCCCGCGCCGCGAGACTCCTGGGCGGAGGTTCTGGCCGCCGATCCAGGAGCGATGCACTCGCAGACCCCGACGTGGCTGGACTGCGCCTGCGCGGCGGAAGGTTGGAAGGACGCGAGCCGGCTGTACGAACTGCCGGGAGGCCGGATGATCGTCCTTCCCGCCGCCAGGCGCCCGCTGATCGGTGGAGTCGGCCGCTCTGGCCAAATGACCGTCGAGGCGTCGCTGCCACACGGGTACGGCTGCGGGGGGATCCTCGCCTCCGGCGGTGCGACCCCCGCGGACGTCCACGCGGTGACGGCCGACCTCGCCCACCGGCAGGCCTTGCGCACGATGGTCCGGCCAGGCTTCCACAGCGCCGCCGCGTGGGCACACGCGTGGAAGGCGGATCGCGCACGTGCCGTCACCGTGTCGCGCACCGTCCATGTGCTCGACCTCGACGGCGGCCTCGACGCGGTATGGCGGAAGAGATTCACCTCGAAGGCGCGGACGGGGATACGCAACGCGGAGCGCAAGACGCGGGCGGCGGGGGTGGAGATCGAGGTCGGCAACTCGCCCGCACTGGTGGCTGCCTTCTACGACGTGTACGTACGCTGGCTCGACAGGCGCGCCCGCGAACGCATGATGCCGACAGGGGTCGCTCGCTGGCGCGGGCGACGGGCCGAACCGCTACGCCGGTTCCAGACGGCCGCACACGGTATGGGCGACTCCTGCCGGATCTGGGTGGCCCGCCTGGACGACAGGCCGATCGCGGCGAACATCGCGCTCTTCCACGGCGCGGTCGGCGTCGGCTGGCGCTGCTACGGCGACCGGCCGTACGCCGGGCCGCTGCGGACCGTCGAGCTCCTCGAGTTCCTCTCGATCCAGCACGCCTGCGACCTCGGCTGCCGGTACTTCGAGATGGGCGAGTCCGGCGGGATGGCCGGGATCGAGCACCTCAAGCAGCGACTCGGCGCCCGGAGGGTCCATTTCGCCGAGTACGCCTTCGAGCGCATGCCGCTGTCCCGCCTGGAGGGCGGGTTCGAGCACGCACGCGCTCGCACCGAAGCGCGCGTGCTCTCCCTCCGAACGCGCACCCACGGCACACGCTAGTCGTCGCGCTCCGTGGCGACGTGTGAGACGGGGGCCCCACCGCGGCAGTTCACGGTGACGAAGACGTCGAGATCCTCGGACTCGAATTTCGCGCTCACCGTGCGTGCGGGACCGCGGACCTGGTCATCGCTCTCGAACCCCTGACGCGGGGTCCAGGAGACGAGGTAAGCGTTGGTCCCCCGGCATCTCGCGATCACGGAGCCGCCCGGTGCGTCGAGCGCACGGGTGACCTGGCCAGAGACCGAGGGAGACGGTGCCGGCGTTGGGCTCTCCGCCCGCGCCGGCGAGGACGGAGCCGACGGGACGGCCGTCGCCCGCGCGAGCGCGCTCGCGACCGCCTCCTGGCTGAGCGGCTGTACCCGCCGGCCGGTAATCCCGCTGTCCAGGAGGGACACGGCGAGCAGCCCGACGACGACCGCGACCGCGCCGGCGACGAGCCACCCGGCGACAGCGAGCAGTACACGGCGCATGGGATCCATGCTGCCCGCCCGCACGGGCGGCCGGCGTTAAGCCGGTGCTAAGCCACGGCTAACGGAAGCCCTCCGCGCTCGGAGCAGAGCGTCGGGTGGGCAACGACCGGCTAGCGTGACCGTGTGGCGCAGGTGCTGCTGGTCGAGGACGACGCCCCCATCCGCATCGCGTTGACGCGGGCGTTGACCGAGCGCGGCCATGTCGTGGCCTCCGTCGCGGCCGGGGCGCCCGCGTTGTCGCGTATCGCCGCGGAGCCACCCGAGCTCGTCGTGCTCGACCTCGCCCTACCGGACATGGAGGGCCGTGACGTCCTCCGCATGATCCGCGGGGCGTCCCCTGTGCCCGTCATCGTGGCCACCGCCCGTGACGAGGACGCCGAGATCGTCCGTGTTCTCGAGGCGGGCGCCGACGACTACGTCGTGAAGCCGTTCTCCGCGCGGCAGCTGGACGCGCGTATCCGGGCGGTGCTCCGGCGCGCGGGCGGCGCGGAACCGCCGGGTCCCGTTGTCGTCGACGGCCTCGAGGTCGACGCACGCACCCGCGAGGCGCGCCTCGACGGGCAGGTGCTACAGCTCACGTCCAAGGAGTTCGGCCTGCTGCTGTACCTCGCCGCCCGCGCCGGCGCCGTCGTGTCCAAACGGGAACTCCTCGCCGAGGTGTGGCGGCAGCCGTACGGCGGCGCCGACAAGACCGTCGACGTGCATCTGTCCTGGCTGCGCCGCAAGCTTGGCGAGACCGCGCAACAACCCCGCTACCTGCACACCGTGCGCGGTTTCGGCGTCAAGCTGGCACCTCCCGAGCGGTGAGGCGGCCATGCGACGCGGAAGAGGCACGGGAGCCGGGGGCGGCGGGATGAGACGGCGGCTCGCGCTCCTCGTCGCTGCGACGACGCTGGTCGTGCTCGCGGCCTTTCTGGTCCCGCTCGCGCTGCTCGTGCGCACCGTCGCCGCGGACCGTGCGGTAAACGCTGCGACCCGCGAGGCCGAGAGCCTGGTCCCCCTCGTCGCGACCGTCGACCGCCGTGCCCTCGACCTGACCCTGCAGCGGCTGGCCCACGACGACGGCGCGGACTTCCCGCTCACCGTCTTCTTCCCCGATGGAGCCCGGCTGGGGGCGCCCGCGCCGGTCTCGCCCGCCGTCGAACTCGCCCGGTCCGGGCACAGTGTCACGGCGGTACGCGGCGGCGGCCGGGAGATCGTCGTGGCCGTCCAGGGAGCCCCGGGCGGCACAACGGTGGTCCGCGCGTTCGTCCCGGAGGACCAGCTGCGGCAGGGGGTGGCCAGGACCTGGCTGATCCTCGGGTTGCTGGGCGTGAGCCTGCTCGCGCTGAGCCTACTCGTCGCCGCCCGGCTCGCGCGGTCCGTGGTGCGTCCAGTCGGCGAGCTCGCCGCGGTCGCGCACCGGCTCGCGGCCGGCGACCTCGATGCCCGCGCCCTGGCTGATGGCGGCCCGCCGGAGGTACGCGAGGTCGGGGCGGGGCTCAACCTGTTGGCCGACAGGATCGGCGAGCTGCTCGCCGCCGAGCGGGAGGATGTCGCCGACCTTTCGCACCAGCTCCGTACCCCCCTCACCGCGCTGCGGCTGAGCGTCGACGGGGTACGCGACGAGGAGGAACGAGCGCGGCTCGGCGACGCGGTCGACGGGCTCGAGCGGACCGTGGACCGCGTCATCAGGGAGGCGCGCCGGCCGATACGAGAAGGCGTGGCGGCCGGATGCGACGCCGCCGCGACGGTGCGCGAGCGGGTCGGGTTCTGGTCGGCGCTCGCCGAGGAGGAAGAGCGCGCCGTGACAGCCGACATCGCGGACCGGCCGACCCCGGTGCGGGTCACGGCCGACGACCTCGAGGCAGCCGTCGACGCGCTACTCGGCAACGTCTTCGCTCATACGCCCGCGGGTACGGCGTTCGCCGTACGCCTGGCGCCGCGGCGCGCGGGCGGGGCCGTGCTCGTCGTCGGCGACGACGGACCCGGGCTCCCCGACGGCCGCGAGCCGGCCGGCCGCGGTGCGAGCGGTGACGGCTCGACCGGGCTGGGACTCGACATTGTACGGCGCACAGCGATGTCGTCGGGTGGCGCGGTGCGGTTCGGTCGGACGCCGTCGGGCGGCGCCGAAGTCACCGTCGAGCTCGGCGCGCCGGCCGCTTTCCCTACCCGTCCCACATGATCGCGAAGACATTTCCTCGCTATAGCCGGGAAAAAGCTTCGCGATCATGGAAGTAGCGCGGTCACTTGGTAAGTCTCAGTTAAGCGACAGGTAAGGGTGCGTTAGACGCCTTTGTCGCTCTCCTCTCGCCGGAGAGAGTGGGAAGCGTAAGCCCCGCGAGGGGACCTCGCTGACACGGCGAAAGGAGGACGCCTTATGGCTGTCTTCGCCAGCGTGCGCCCGGCCGCGCGGAGCACGAGCGCGTCGAGCGGCACTTCCCGATCGGCCGAGAGCGGCGGCTCGGGCGCGTCCCGGACCGGCGACTCCGACTGAGCACATGGTCGGTGACCGCTGGGGTGAGGCCCCGCCGCCGAGCGGGGCCTCACCGTCGGCCGCGCCCTGCCGCACGCGGATCGCGGGGTGGCTCAGGGACCTCGCCGGGCAGGTCGGGGATGGAGAGGGCGGCGTGCCACGGGCGCCTGTCGTACCGCTGCGGGTGATCTTCCGGCGGTTCGCGCCGTACGCCCGCCCGCACCGTGGACTGATCGCAGCGGCGCTCGCGCTCGCCATTGCCAGCCCCCTGCTGGCGACGATCTCGATCGGCTTCTTCAAGGTGCTCGTCGACCGGGTGCTCGTCCCCCGCGACCTCGGGGCGCTCTGGTGGGTCGCGCTGGGGTACGCCGCGCTCACCGCGGTCGCCGGCGCGGTCGGGTTCGGCCGGCAGTGTGTGGGCACGCTCGCCGGCGAGCGCTTCGTCCTCGACCTCCGGCGGGCGGTCTTCGACAGGTTGCAGCTCCTCTCCCTCTCGTTCTTCGAGCGGCGCGGGCTCGGCGACATCATTGCCCGGGCGACCGGCGACATCGCCGAGATCGAGCGCCTGGTCGTCTCGGGGGTGTTCCGCGGGCTGTCGTACCTGCTGCGGATCCTCTTCTTCACGGTCGCGTTGTTCTACCTTAGGTGGGAGCTCGCGTTGGCCTCGCTGATCGCGGTCCCGGTCTTCGGGGCGGCCGCGCGGTCGTTCTCCCGCAGGATCAAGGAGGCCACCAGGGAGCAGCGGCGGCGCAGTGGGGCGCTGTCCGCGGTCGTGGCGGAGAGCCTCGCCAACATCCCTCTGGTACAGGCGTACAACCGCCAGGACACCGAGGCGGCGCGGCTGGACACGGAGAGCCTCGGCCGGTTCCGTGCCCGGATGGCGGCGACGCGGCTGCGGGCGACGTTCGCGCCCCTCGTGGACGGGATCGAGCTGATCGGCACGCTCATCGTCGTCGCGTTGGGGACGTACGAGCTCGCCCAGGGCAGGATCTCACTCGGCGGGCTGCTCGCTTTCGCGGCGTACCTCACCCAGCTCTACAGCCCGGTGCGGAGCCTCGGACGGCTCGCGAACACGGCGTACGCGGCATCGGCCGGCGCGGAGCGGGTGCTCGAGCTGCTCGACGAGCGGCCGGCCGTCGTCGACCGCCCAAGGGCACGGGCGCTACGCCGAGCACGAGGGCGGCTGGAGCTTGACCACGTGAGCTTCCGCTACCCCGGCGCCGGCGGGCTCGCGCTGCGCGACGTGTCGTTCACCGCGGAGCGGGGCCAGGTCGTCGCGCTCGTCGGCGCGAGCGGAGCGGGCAAGTCCACGCTGGTCAAGCTCCTGCTTCGCTTCTACGACCCGGACGCGGGAGCGGTGCGGCTGGACGGTCACGACCTGCGCGACCTCACGATCGCCTCCCTACGGGACAACCTCGCCGTGCTGCTGCAGGAGACCCTGGTCTTCGACGGCACCATCGGCGCCAACATCGCCTACGGGCACCCGGGCGCCGACGTAACCGCCATCATGCGTGCGGCCATGTCCGCCGACGTCCACGACTTCGCTGTCGCACTGCCCGACGGCTACGACACCGTGATCGGGCAGCGCGGCAGGAGGCTGTCCGGCGGCCAACGGCAGCGGGTGGCGATCGCACGCGCGATGGTCCGCGACGCGCCCGTCCTCGTCCTCGACGAGCCCACGGCCGGCCTGGACGGCGAGACGCGCCGCCGGGTGCTCGACCCGCTGCACCGCCTCATGACCGACCGCACCACCATCCTGATCTCCCACGACCTGTCCACCGCCCGTGAGGCCGATACGATCCTCGTCCTCGACCGCGGTCGCGTCGTCGAGCACGGCGACCACGCGACCCTGCTCGCGCGCTGCGGGGGCTACGCGCGGATGTACGAGGCTCACGCTCCCGAACGGATGACGGCGGCCGGATGATCGGGCACGCACCGGCTCCGTTCTCGCCAGGATACCCGCTGCTGCCCGGCTATCAGGTGACGGAGCATCTGGCCCGCGGACAGACGCTGGACGTCTACGCGGCCTGGAGCGAACGGCGCGACTGCCTGTGCGTGGTCAAGACGCCACGGCCGGACCGGCTGGCCGATCGGGCGGGCCGGCGACGGCTGCTGCACGAGGGACGGCTGCTGTGCGAGCTCGGCCACCCCCATCTCGTGCGCGGCTACGAGACCCACGGCGGGCCACCCCCAGCCGTCGTGATGGAGACGCTCGCCGGGCAGACGCTCGGCCACCTCATCGCGACGCGCCGCCAGGGACTCGCCGTGGGCGACCTGGCCGAGCTCGGCCTGCAGCTGTGCTCGGTCGTCCGGTATCTGCACCGGTCCGGGACCCTGCACCTCGACCTGAAGCCGTCCAACGTCGTCGCCGAGGCCGGCCGGGCACGGTTGTTCGACCTGAGCCACGCCCGCGCGCCCGGGCCCTGTCCGGCCGGCTTCGGCACCCGCGAGTACATGCCGCCCGAGCAGCTCACAGGCGGTACCGTGAGCGGGGCCAGCGACGTCTTCGGGCTCGGCGGGGTGCTCCATCGCGCCGCGACCCGTCGCCGCCCGTTCGCCGTGAGTGAGCGGGACGACCCGTACCGGAGGCCGAGGTTCGCCGCCCTCCGTCGCCGCGCCCTGCCGCCGGCACTCGTCAGGCTGATCGAGGCGTGTCTCGAGCCCTCCCCCGCTGACCGGCCGGCCACCGCGGACATCGCGCATACCCTTGGCCGGCTCGCCGGCCTCCCGTCGTGGGCTACCCGTCAGCGGTCGCGCAACGCCTGCTTGAGCTGAGGGACCAGCCGGGGAGCGACACTGAGCTCCCGCACGCCGGCGGCGGTGAGCAGCCTGGCGAGCCCCGGGTCCCCAGCGGCGTCGCCGCATACCGCCACCGGCACGCCCGCGCGGGCCGCCGCCGCGCAGACGTCGGAGGCCACCCTGGGTAGCAGGTCCTCGCCGGCGCTGTAGGCGGAGGCCACGGCGTCGTTGTCCCGGCCGGCGGCCGACAGGTACTGCACGAGGTCGTTGCTGCCGATGCTCACGAAGTCCACGGAGGGGAGGACGTCCTCCAGCCGCAGGACGAGGGCAGGGATCTCGACCATGACCCCGACCGCGCTCGGCTCGCCCGCGGCGGTCCCGTCGGCGCGCAGCGACTCTCCTGCCGCGGCCAAGGCGTCCCGCGCCGCGCGTACCTCCTGCGGCGAGGACACGAACGGGAACATCAGGTCGAGCGCCCGGTCCGCACAGGCCCGCAGCAGGGCGCGCAGGTGGGGGCGGAACAGCTCGGGCCGCGCCAGGCACAGCCGAAGGCCGCGCTGGCCGAGCGGGCCGTGCCGGACTGGGTCGAGCGCCAGCGCCGGGATGGTCTTGTCTCCGCCGAGGTCGATCGTACGGACGACGAGCCGGCCCGGGCCGCACGCGGCGATCACCTCCGCGAGCCGCTCGACCTGTTCGTCCTCGCCGGGCACGTCCCGCCCGGAGAACAGGAACTCCGTCCGCAGCAGCCCGACGCCGTCGGCGCCGTGCTCGCGGGCCAGCCGGGCGTTGTCCACCGAGGCGACGTTGGCCAGGACCGTCACCGCCCCGCCGTCGGCGAGGCGTACCGGCTCGTGCGCGGCGACGAGCGCACGCTCGTACGCCCGCCGCGACCGCTCGGTGGACCGCCGCAGCTCGACCACGCTCTCCCGCGGGGGATCGAGCTCGACCCGGCCGCTGTCGCCGTCGACGAGCAGCGGCGTCCCACCCGGCACGCCGTCCAGCAGCGTCCCCGCACCGACCACCATCGGCAGCCCGAAGGACCGGGCGAGCACGGCGGCGTGCGAGCGGGCCCCGCCGGCGGCGAGCGCCACCCCTGCCACGCCCTGCTCGAACAGCTCGGGGACCTGGGAGGGCAGCAGGTCCTCGGCGAGCACCACCGAGGCGGCGGGTACGTCGACCCCGAGGGCCTCACCGGTCAGCTCGGCGAGGACGCGCCGGCCGACGTCCTCGATGTCGGCGGCCCGCGCCGCGATGAGCGGGTCGGGTACGCCGGCCAACTGCCCGCGTACCCGCTGGATCGCGTCCCACCAGGACCGCGCGGCGTTCCGCCCGGACGCGAGACCGCGCTCGACCGCGTCCGTGAGCTCTGGATCGTCGAGGACCGTCCGGTGGACGCCCAGCACGCCGCTGGCGTCGCCAAGCTCGGCCCGAACCGTGGACACCGCGTCGGCGATCCGCGCAAGCTCGGCCCGCGTACCGCCGCCCGGCGTGTCCGGCACCGCGGGGGCCGCGACCCGCAGCCACGCGGCCGGGCCGTACGCCTGGCCGGGTGCGGCGGGTGTCCCCACCTCCCCGTGCTCCGCCCCGGTCGCGGCGACCGGTTCTTCCTCCAGTTCGCCGAACCCGGCCTCGAACAGCTCGGCCAGCCGGTCCAACGCGACGGCCGCGTCGGGACCTGAGGCGGAGACGGTGGCACGCCCGCCCGCGGGCACCGTGGCCCGCATGAGCGCGACCACGCTGCGGGCCGTCACCTCCTCGGTGTCGTCCCCGCACACCCGCACGTCCGCGTCGAGGCCGGCCAGCGCCCGCACGATCTGCGCGGCCGGCCGGGCGTGGATGCCCAGCGGGTTCACGACCTCGAACGTGCGGCGCTGCGCCGGACGGGCCTCATCCTCCGCGCGGGCCTGCGGCGCCGGCCCGCCACCCGGCTCCAGCGAGCGCAGCTCGGCGAGCACGTCCTCGAGCGACGCTCTCCCTGACGCGGCCACGGACGCGGCCACCGCGCCCTCGACGAGCGGCGCGTCGCTCACGTGGACACGTTCCCGCTGGTCCGGGTCGATCAGCTCGAGCGCCATCTCAGCCGACATCTGCCCGCTGCCGAGGTCGTACAGGATCACCACGCCGTCGACGGAGTCGGCCTCGCCGATCGCCTTGGTCACCGCGTCGGGCGTGGTGCCGAGGCCCCCTTCCGCACCGCCGGCGAGCCCGACCCTGACGTCGGGCGCCATCTGGGCGACGACGTCGCGCAGGCCGGAGGCGAGGTCGGCGCTGTGCGCGACGAGGACGAGCCCGATCACGGCCGCTCCGGTCCGGCCCATCCAAGAGGCCGCGCGGATAGGACTGCTGGGCTCGCCGGTCCCTGATTCAGCGCCCTATCCGCACGGCCTCTAAGCATCCGGCCTGCGCCTCCTCCGCAAGCGCACGGCACAGCAGCGCGGTCGACACCGAGCCAGGGTCACGGTGCCCGGCGCTGCGCTCGCCGAGGTAGCTGGCCCGACCCCGGCGCGCGACCAGCGGAACGATCTCCTTGACGGCGCGCTCGGCCGCCGCGGATCCGGATGCGAAGGCCCCCGCGAGGTCCTTGCCGTCGGTCACCGCGACGGAGACCGCCTCGACCGCCGGCACCCACGCGTCGTACATCGTCTTGTCGCCGGCCTTGGCCTTGCCACGCGCCGCGATCCCGTCCCGCGCGGCCTCGAGGACCGCGACCACGTCGGCGGGCTCCAGCTCGGCGCGGTCGCCCGCCGCCTTGCCGGCACGCAGGAAGGCCGTACCGTACAGCGCTCCCGACGCGCCGCCGACGCGGCTGACCAGCGTGCGGCCCACGAGCGTGAGCACACCGGCGGGCGCGTCCGGCGTGTCGGCATCGAGCGCCTCGACCACCGCTCGCATCCCCCGGTCGAGGTTCTCGCCGTGGTCCGCGTCACCGACGGCCGCGTCGAGCCGGGTCAGCTCCTCGCGGCTGTCCGCGACCAGGGCGGCGTACCGGCGCGCCAGGCTCGCCGTACGGTCCGCGGTGACCCCCACGCCGTCACACCCCCCACCGCAGCGCGGGCGTGTGGACGGGCGCGTCCCACAGCTCGGTCAGCGCCTCGTCCAGCGACAGCAGGGTGATCGACAGGCCGAGCATGTCGAGCGAGGTCATGTAGTTGCCGACGAGCGTTCGCGCGACGTCGATGCCCTTGTCGCCGAGCACCCGCAACGCCCGCCGGGCCGCGATGTACAGCTCGGCATCGGTGGCCGTGCCCATGCCGTTGACGAACGCCAGCACCCGGTCGCCGGACGAGAACGGCAGGTCCGGGAGCACGGCGTCGAGGATCCCGTCGACGACGCGGTCGGCCGGCTCCACCTGGACCCGCTCGCGGCCCGGCTCGCCGTGGATGCCGACCCCGAACTCCATCTCGCCCTCGGCGAGGGTGAACGTCGGCTCCCCCACGTGCGGGACCGTGCAGGGGGTGAGGGCGACGCCGAGGGACCGGCTGCGGGCGCACACCGTCTCGCCGATCTCCGCGACGTCCGCGAGGCTGTCGCCGCGCTCGGCGCTCGCCCCGCAGATCTTCTCCGCGAGGACGGTGGCGCCGACCCCGCGCCGCCCGCTGGTGAACGTGCTGTCCTCGACGGCGACGTCGTCGGCGACGAGGACGCTCTGAACCTCGACCCCGTCGGCCTCGAACAGCTCCTGGGCCATCTCGAAGTTCATGACGTCGCCGCTGTAGTTCTTGACCAGCAGCAGGACCCCCGCGCCCGAGTTCGCCGCCCGCGCCGCCGCCTCGACCTGGTCGGAGGAGGGTGAGGTGAACACCGAGCCCGGACAGGCGGCGTCGAGCATCCCCCTCCCGACGAGTCCGACGTGCATGGGTTCGTGCCCGGAGCCCCCGCCGGAGACCAGGGCCACCTTGCGTCGCTCGCCCGCGTCCGCGCGTGTGACGTACGTCGGGTCGAACGCGACGCGGATCAGGTCGGGATGCACCGCGGCCATGCCCTCCAGGGCCTCTCGCACCACGTCATCCGGGTCGTTGAACAAACGCTTCATGGCCGCCCTCGCTCGCCTGCGTGCCGGACCGGTGGAGTGTTCACTACCCAGCCTGACACAGCCGCCGTAGGTTCCGGCAACGAGCGTCGTCAGTCCGCGGGCCAGCACATCTCCGGCGGGGAACCGCGCCAGAGGAGCCAGGACGACAAAGATTGGCGGGAAGAATTATGGTACTATCGTTGTCTTCCCACCACAAAGGCCATCCGGACTTAGTGCGTTTTTTATTATCCATAGAAAGAGGGTCGATTGTCAAGCGAACGGTCCAGGGAAATCGGTCGCGAGCAGAAGTACATCTCGATGCTGTACGGCAGGCTGGACGACCTCCGAGAGAAGGCCTCCGCGCGGCTGGCACGGGTGTTCCAGGAGGCCGGCACGAACCGGCAGGCCCAGTCGCAACGCGACGCCGCGGCGGCCATGTACACCGAACGGCTCACCCGCCTCAACGCCGCCGAGAACGGGTTGTGTTTCGGCAGGCTCGATTTCGATGACGACGAGCGCCGCTACATCGGTCGGCTCGGCATCCTCGACGACTCAGCGGACTACGAGCCCCTGCTGCTGGACTGGCGCGCCCCGGCGGCGCGCCCCTTCTACCTCGCCACCGCGCTTTCACCACAGGGCGTCAGGCTGCGCCGCCACATCAGGACGACCGGCCGGGCCGTGGCCGGCATCGAGGACGAGGTACTCGACCTCAACGCGGCCGAGCGCCCCAGGCACGAGGGGCTGACCAGCGAGGCCGCCCTGCTGGCCGCCCTGAACACGGGCCGGACCGGGCGGATGGGTGACATCGTCGAAACCATCCAGGCCGAGCAGGACAGGGTCATCCGCTCCGACCACAAGGGCGTGCTCGTCGTCCAGGGCGGTCCGGGCACGGGCAAGACCGTCGTCGCCCTGCACCGGGCCGCCTACCTCCTCTACACGTACCGGGAGCTGCTCTCGAGGCGCGGCGTCCTGATCGTCGGGCCGAACACCACCTTCCTCCGCTACATCGGCGAGGTGCTGCCCTCGCTCGGCGAGACCGGTGTGCTGCTGTCGACCATCGGCGAGCTGTATCCGGGGATCAGCGCGCGCCGATGGGAAGCGCCCGCGGCGGCCGCGATCAAGGGCAGGCCGGCCATGGCGGACGTGGTGGCCGCCGCCGTACGGGACCGCCAGTGGGTACCCGACGACGCGCTTGAGGTCACCTACGAGCGGGAGGTGTTCCGCCTCGACCGGGTGACCTGCCTGCGGATACGAGACCGGGCTCGGGGTTCCCGCCTGCCGCACAACCAGGCCCGGCAGGTCGTCGCGCGCGAGGTCATCGACGAGCTCGCCGGGCAGGTGGCCGACCGGCTCGGCGGCGACCCGTACGCGGGTGACCCGCTCAGCGGCGACGACGCACCCGGTGAGGGCGCCAACCTGCTCGACGACGTCGACGTCGACGACATCCGCCGGGAGCTGCGGGAGAACACTGAGGTGTGGGCCGCGGTCGACCGGCTGTGGCCCATCCTCACCCCGCGGCGGCTGCTGGCCGACCTGTTCTCCAGCGCGGATCGGCTCTCCTCCGCCGCGCCAGACCTCGCCGAGGCCGAACGCGCGCCGCTGCTGCGCGACCCCGAGGGCGGTTGGACCCCGGCCGACGTCCCGCTGCTTGACGAGGCGGCCGAGCTGCTCGGCGAGGACGACCGGGCGGCGAGGGCGTTCGCGGAGCGCCGGCGACGGGAAGACGTCGCGTACGCGCAGGAGCTGCTCGACATCACCTACGGGTCCCGCTCCACGGACCTGGAGGACGACCCGGAGATCCTGACGGCCACCGACCTGGTGGACGCCGAGCGGCTCGCCGAGCGCCATGAGGACGTGGACACCCGTACGACCGCGGAGCGGGCGGCCGCCGACCGGAGATGGACGTTCGGGCACGTCATCGTCGACGAGGCGCAGGAGCTGTCCGCGATGGCGTGGCGGATGGTGATGCGGCGCTGCCCTACCCGCTCGATGACCCTGGTCGGGGACGTCGCACAGACCGGCGAGCTGGCCGGCACGTCGTCGTGGCGGCGGGTGCTCGACCCGTACGTGGCCGACCGATGGCGGCTCGCGCGGCTGACCATCAACTACCGCACGCCGGCCGAGATCATGGCCGTCGCCGCGGACGTTCTGGCCAGGGTCGACGTGGGGCTGGAGCCGCCGGAGTCGGTGCGGGAGACGGGTGTCGAGCCGTGGCGGCTGGAGGTACCGGCCGCCGACATAGCCTGCCGCCTGGCCGCGGTCGCGGCGCGCGAGGCCGCCGAGGTGGGCAACGGGCGGCTGGGGGTGATCGTGCCCACGACGCGGCGTGACGAGCTGGGCGACGACGTCAAGAGGGCCGTACCGGACACCGCCTTCGGAGATGACCCTGACCTGGAGAGCCGCGTGACGGTGCTGAGCGTCAAGCAGGCGAAAGGCTTGGAGTTCGACTCGGTGCTCGTCGCCGATCCGGCGCGGATCCTGGCCGAGTCCCCGCGCGGACACAGCGACCTCTACGTCGCGCTGACCAGGACCACCCAGCGCCTAGGCGTCGTCCACACCGGCGAACCTCCGGCGGAACTCGCCCGGCTGTGCCCCAGGGAGGACCCGATAGCGACCCGCTAGCCGATCCGCGCCCGCTGTCGTACGGGCGTTGACCCGCGACGGGAGGACCGCATGGCTGTCCGGGCGATCGTCTTCGACATCGGCGGCGTCCTCGAGATCACGCCCCGCACGGGAGGACATGACCGACCTCGTCGTCTACTCCCACGAGGTCGGGATGTCCAAGCCCGATCCGCGCGTGCCCGGGCACCGCGAAGGTGTCGAAGGCCTCGACCATGGCACCCACCGGACCGCGGATCTCTCCCAAGGCCGTCCGGCCGTGCAGTAGCCTGATCGTAGTCGGAGCGCAGTGGGAGACAGAGGAGGGGTGCTCGATGACTCTGCCCGCGCCCGAGCTACGCGACACCGCGGACGACCTGTTGGATGTCTTCCTCAACCTCACCGTCCCCGAGGGGTATCGCGCGGAGCTGATCCAGGGGGAAATCGTCGTGAGCCCGACGCCGGACGGTGACCACGAGAACATCGTGGCCCTCATCAACAGGAGGATCGTTCGTGACTCGGCGAGGGAGGTCTATGCGAGCGGCACGAAGGGACTGGCGGTCTCCTCTGGCCGGTTCATCCCGGACAGCGTCGTGGGCCCCGTGGGCCTGTTCCACGGTCGCGATCCGTGGATGGCGCCGGACGGAGTCCTGATGGCGGTGGAGGTCACCTCCGCTCGCCCGGGCACGGACCGGCACGTGAAGCGCCGCGGGTACGCGGAGGCCGAGATCCCGCTGTACCTCTTGGTGGACCGCAGCGCCGGCCAGGTCATCCTGTACTCCGAGCCGGGCGACCGCGACTACCGCGCCGATGCTCGAGTGCCTTTCGGCAGCGCCTTGAAGCTTCCGGAGCCGTTCGCGTTCACCCTTCACACTGCGCCCTTCGCCTGACTGCGATGGTCGGGTCGAGATGTGGTCGCCCACCCACGTACAACTGATGCCCGGCGAGTACAGCTGCGACGGGGTGACAGCCGCCGTCGGCTCGGCCCGCCCGCCCCATTGACACAGCGAGGGGGACACTGACACCCGGAAGGGAAAGCCATGGCAAGCACCGACCTGCTCATCGACGCCTTCGGCAGGGTCCGTGGGCTCGTCCATCAGGTTGTCGACGGCATGACGTCCGACGAGCTCGCGCTCCGCGTCGACGCCGAGGCGAACTCCATCGCGTGGCTGGTGTGGCATCTGACCCGGATACAGGACGACCACATCGCGGACGCCGCCGGGACCGAGCAGGTC
>JBOHCT010000037.1:0-24271 GCA_050699055.1 Streptosporangiaceae bacterium
TGGCACCTCAACCAAGAACAACAACGCGTCCACTACGCCAGATACAAAGACCCCAGCGTCCTCGCCGCATGACCAATCGTCCGCTTCGACACCGAATCGGGTGCCTCCAGAAGATCTGCACCCTTCGCCGTCGACCACCTTAAGGTGACGCCGACCATCGTGCAGGACACCAAGCCCGTCCGGGTGCGCTTCCTGATAACCAACACCGGCACCCGCGCGGGAACGCAGGTGGAGCAGGTTTACCTCACACTCCCGGCGGCTGCGGATGAGCCGTCGAAACGGCTGGTCGGGTGGAAGCGCGTCTCGCTCCGGCCGGGCGAGTCGCGGAACGTCGAGGTCACGATCGACCCGACCTCGGGCGCGCACCCGCTCTCGTACTGGGGCAGCTCGGAGCACGGATGGACGACGCCCTCCGGATCATTCACAGTGTCCATCGGTTCATCTGTTAACTCACTCGACCAATCCACACGATCACCGTGCATCCGTCCGGCCCCGCGAACAATGACAAGTAGATCACGCCGCTCGTTTCGGCGTCATTTCAGGATGCGTATCGACCCGACCGGACCATCGAAAGCTGCGGAGGTGAGCACGAGTGACCGCGATAGCACACAAGTTCGACGAGGTCCTCGAGCGGCGGCACTGGCGCTGGGCGACGCTGACCTCCCTCGCCGACTACATCGACGCGGGCTCCATCGTCGCCGGCGGCGCGTCGCTGACGCTCTGGACGCAGAGCTACAGCATGGGCGCCACCACTGTGGGGCTGCTGGCGGCGTTCAGCTCCAACGCGATCTCGACGGGCATCGGCGCGCTGCTCGGCGGGCGGTTCGGTGACCTGCTCGGCAGGAAGCGCATCTACAGCTACGACCTGCTCGTCTACTGCTTCGGCATGCTGTGGATCATCTTCGCCCAGAACGTGCCGATGCTGTTCGTCGGCTACATCATCGCGGGCCTCGCGGTGGGCGCCGACGTGCCCACCTCGTGGTCGCTGATCTCAGAGCTGTCGCCGTCGAAGGCCCGCGGCAAGCTGATGGGGCTGACCAACATCTTCTGGTACATCGGCCCCATCGTCACCCTGGCCATCGCCCTCGGGGTGGCACCACTCGGCCTGCTCGGCGCCCGTCTGCTGTTCGCCCACCTGTTCGTGGTCGGCATCGTCACCTGGTGGCTACGTCGCCGGATCATCGAGTCGCCACGGTGGAGCGTCGAGACCGGGCACGCCGAGCACGAGCGGCCCAAAGTCGCGGCGACCATGAACATGAGCCCGCTGCGCGGGCTGCTGCGCGGCCGTAACGCGCGCAACCTCGCGTTCATGATGGTGATCTTCACCCTGTGGAACATCCCGGCGGGGACCTTCGGGTTCTTCCTGCCCACGATCATCTCCAGCGTCGGCAAGCAGGGCACCGTCGTCAGCGACGGCATACAGGGCATCTGGTTCGTCTCCTCCATCCTGACCGTCGCCTTCATCTTCATGCCGCTCGGAGACCGGCTCAGCCGCAAGTGGCTGTACGGGATCAGCGCGGTCGGCCAGACGATTCCCTTCGTCCTGCTGGCGATCTTCCCCCTTCACGGCATGGCGATGCTGATCGGCCCGATCCTGCTCTACGGGCTCGCGCAGGGGGCCGGCCAATGGCCGCTGCTGCGCATCTGGTCCGTCGAACTGTTCCCCACCATGCTGCGCAACACCGCCCAGGGCGCGATCTTCTGCGTCATGCGGATCCTGCTCGGCGTCTGGAGCTTCGTCGTACCGCTGCTGCTCGCCGGCGCGGGCCTGCACGAACTGGCCTGGATCCTCGCCGCGATGATGTTCGTGACCGTCGTCGTGGGTATCGCCTTCGGCCCGTCCAGCCAGGGCATGACGCTCGAGCAGATCCAGGAACGGTACGGCTCTGGTGCGGAAACGCCGCCGACCCCACGCGAGGCACCGGCGGGATAGGCGCCGCCCGCACCAGCCCCACGTTACGGCGACAGCGCGGAGTAGTGCAGGGTCGTGGGCGCCTCCGCGATCAGTCCCTCGACGGCACCCCTTATGCGATCACCATGCTCGCTGAGGAACTGATCGAGATCCTCCCGGCGCTGCCACCGCGAGATTACCGCGAGCACGCCGGGCTGCTCGGCGACCTCGCACACCTGAGCTGCGAAGCTCCCTCCAGCGTCGCTCGCCTGCCGCGCGATGGGCCGGACCGCCTCCGCGAGCTCATCAGTGCGGCCATCGGCGGGGACGAAGGTCGTGACGCGAACGACATGAGCGTGCTCCGGCATTGCCTTTCCCCTCTCGAAAGTTGACCGGGAACCCGGGGCGGCCCCGTCAGGATGATCGTGGTCCCGTCAGTGTGAGAATTTGTCCGTTTTGCCGATATTCATTGGACCACTCTCGTGCTCACGGGACCAGACTTGGACTGACCGACGTGGGTCGCTCCGTGTTCGCTCGCCTCATCTCGGAACGGCAACCGTTCGGGTGTCTGCGTGGACACAGCCGAGGGCATCGCGAATGATGGTGCTGGCCGTCGGGTCCGCGGGGGACGCGGCGAGCGCACCGCCGGCCGCCCAAGCAACCAGGCACACAGGCAGGAGAAGTCGGCCGTGAGCAGCCGAGTCCCTACCGACCCGGAGACCGGCCGATCGGTCCTGAGCCGGACTCTGTCGATCCTCGACGCGTTCGAGTACCGCGACCGCGACGTCGCACTGACCACGCTGGCGCACCGTACTGGACTGCCCAAGGCGACGGTCTTCCGGATAGTCAATGAACTGGTTCGTTGGGGCGCGCTGGAACGCGTCGAGCACGGCTATCAGCTCGGTGTCCGGTTGTTCATGCTGGGCGAGAAGGTGCCGAGGCAGGGCAGCCTGCGCGACATCGCGCTTCCCTACCTGGAGGATCTGTACGAGGCCACGCACGAGAACGTCAACCTCGCCGTCCTGCACGGAACCGACGTTCTCTTCCTGGCCCGGGTGACCGGTCACCGTTCGTCCGACGTCCTGCTGCGCGTGGGTGACACGCTGCCCGCACACAGCACGTCCACCGGGAAGGCGCTGCTCGCCTACGCGCCGCGCCACGCGGTGCGGCGGGTGATCGACGCCGGGCTGCCGCGCCTGGCACCCAATACCGTCGTCATGCCCGGCATGCTCCAGCGACAGCTACGCACTGTCGCCTCGCGCGGATACGCGGTGAACATCGAGGAGACACACCGCGGAATCGTGTCGGTCGCGGCCCCGATCTTCGGCACCGACCGGGCCGCGATAGCCGCGGTCTCGATCACCGGCGTGGCGGGGCGGGTCAACGTGCACCGCCTCGCGCCCGCCGTACGCACCGCGACGTTGGCTCTGTCCCGGGTCATCGCCACCGAGGACGCCCGCATGCGGGCGGACCGTCAGCGCTGATCCTCGAAGGGCGTCGTCGGAACCTCGACCAGCGGTGGCCCGCCCACCTCATCACGGTCCTTCAGCAGGCGCGCGAGGTGGTCGGCGCTGTCGGCCTTTACCCCGGGCACCCCGAGGGAAGCCGACAGCTCCGGCCAGGAGACCGCGGGCGACGTGAGGTCCATGCCGACGAAGCCGTCGGTACCCCGCCGTCGCGCATCCGGGTCAACGTCGGAGGCGGTTCAGTGGGTCAGGGAGGCGTCGTGCTCGGCGTGGGCCTGCCTGAGCAGCGCCATGAGCTCCTCTTCCGACCTGATCCTTGCCCGGTACTTCTCCGGAAGCTTCTTGATCTGTTCTTCCTCGGCGAGCAGCTTGTCGAAGATCTTCTTTCGCGCCGCGGAATCGGTCTCGTCGTTCACGTTGATGTACGCGGCGGCGTGGCGCCTGGCACCGGAGACGGCGGTCTGGGCCCTGCCCTTGGCGCTGGACAGGGAGGCGAGGACGGTGGCGATCAGCACACCGACGATCACACCGAGAGACAGGCCGGTGCCGATCTCGATGACGCTCACCGGTTGGCCGTTGTTGATGAACGGCACGTTGTTCTCGTGCATCGCGTGCAGGATGAGCTTGACGCCGATGAAGGCCAGGATGGCTGCCAGGCCGTAGGTCAGGTAGATCAGGCGGCCGAGCAGCTCGTCGATGAGGAAGTACAGCTGCCGCAAGCCCAACAGGGAGAACGCGGTGGCGGTGAACACGATATTCTGGGTGAGCCCGAAGATGGCCGGGATCGAGTCGAGGGCGAAGAGGATGTCGGTTCCGCCGATGGCGCCCATCGCCAGCAGCATCGGGGTCATGACCCGCCCGTTCGGCGCGTCAGCTCGTTGCGGTGACCACGAAGTCTTGGCGGAGCGGATGCCCGGCGCGCGGTAGCACTCGCGCGGCTGCGGGACCGTAGAAGGCCTCACGAGTGCGTGACGAACCCCGCGTTCATCGCCGTACTCAACGCCCGCTCGTCCAGCCGCTCCCCCGCCAACTCGTCCACCACCCGACCACGCTGCAGCACCACGACGCGGTCGCACAGCTCGACGAGCTCGGCGAGGTCGGTCGAGGCCACCACGACGATCTTGCCCTGGGCGGCCAACTTGCCGATGACGGCGTGCATCTCGGCCCGTGCGCCGATGTCGACACCCCGCGTCGGATCGTCGAGCACCATGACCGATGGATCTGTATCCATCCACTTCGCGAACACGATCTTCTGCTGATTGCCGCCGGACAGCTGCCCGACCACGGTGTCGGCGTCGCCGCGAACCCGCAGGCGGTCCAGCAGGGCCGCGGCCCGCGTGTGGAACACGCGCCGCCGCTGCCAGGCGCTGCCGCGGCCCAGGCCCAGCCAACTGACAGAGCTGATGTTCTCCCACACTCTCCTGTCGAGCATCAGGCCGAGCCTCTTGCGGTCGCTCGGTACGAGGCCCACGCCGCTGGCATAGGCGTGCCGCAGCGAACGCGGCTTCACCCCGCCCGGCAGGAGTACCTCACCCCGCGACGGGCGGACACGGCCGCAGACGGCCTCGAGCACCGCGAGATGCCCGGCGCCCTGCAGTCCCGCGACCCCGACGACCTCTCCAGGCGCCGTCTCCATCGAGAACTCGTCGAGCACGCCCGGCACGCTCACCTCACGGAGAACGAGGCCTCTGGTGGATCGATCGACGCTCCCGGTGGGGATGCGCGCGTTCCTGGCGTCGTCGGCGGGCGCCGCGCCACCGATCATCGCCTCCACGAGACGGGTGAGGCTGACCCACGACGCCTCGACACCCGGCAACGCGATGCGCCCGTCGCGCATGACGCTGATGCGCGACGCCATGCGGATGACCTCTTCCAGGAAGTGTGAGATGTACAGGATCGCGAGACCGCGGTCCGCCAACGACGCCAGCACCCGCGCGAGTCGGTCGACGGCCTCCTTCGACTGGGCCGACGTCGGCTCGTCGAGGATCAGCACGCGCGGCTGTTGCAGCATCGCCCGGCAGATCTCCAGGAGTTGCTGGTCGGCAAGCGGCAGGTCGCCGGCACGCGCTCGCATGTCGACGTCGAGCCCGAGCTGTGCGAGCACCGGGCGGGCACGTTCGTCGATGGCGCGTCCGTTGATCAGCCCGAGACGGCGCGGCGGTCGGTTGGGGAAGAGATTCTCGCGAACCGACAGGTCGGGAAACAGGCTCAGCTCCTGCGCGACGAACGCGATCCCGGCGGCGGAGGCTTCACGCGAGCTCGCGAAGGACACGGTGGCGCCGTCGACGCTCACTTCCCCATCGTCCGGCGCCACCACGCCGCAGAGGATCTTGACCAGGGTGGACTTACCCGCGCCGTTCTCACCCACCAGGCCGTGGACCTCGCCGGCACGCAGGGCGACGCTGGCGTCCTGCAACGCGGTCACACCGCCGTACCGTTTGGCCAGGTCCCGCGCGAGCAACACGGAGCCGCGCGCGGCATCCCCGGCGGCCGGGTCGGCCATCGGCCCCGTCATGGTCAACGGGCCTTCGACAGCATCGTCAACGTGCCTCCGACAGGGGTTTCATGTGCCCCTTCACGTTGCTGAGCAGCTTCTTGATCTGGGGCTTGTAGAAGTCGTACTCGTTTTTCTGTGACTTCTCGCGCTTGATGATCTCGTCCACGTTGCTCGTGTCGACGACGAGCCCGGGGGTCTTGAACCATCCCGACGGGAGGGGGGTGCCCCGGTTCGACTCGATGAGCAGCTTCATGGCGATGTAGCCCTTGAGGAAGTGCTCGGGGTCGATGGTGCAGAAGTCCAGGCCCGCCTTGACGTCCTCGAGCGTCTTCGCGTCGACGTCGGTGCCGGCGACCAGGTAGTCGCCGCGCTCCTTCTTCTTGATCTTCGCGAGGTCGTAGCTGTCGGCGTCGCCGACGCCCAGGAAGGCGAGGGCGTCCGGGTGGGCGTGTACCTGCGACAGCCAGGCCCCGTAGTTCTGCGCCGGGTCGCTGTAGGTCTGGAAAGGACCGATGACCTTGACGTGGGGTGCCTCCTTCTTGAAGGTGTCCTTGATGCCCTCGGCTCGGCTGTCGAGGACGGGAGCGCCGGGGTTGGGCTCGCCGACGACGACAGTGCCCTTCGGGTTGTCGGGCATCCGCTTGAGCGCCTGCTTGGCGAGCGTCGCGCCCAGCTCGTAGTTGTCGTTGCCGACGTAGAAGTCGACCTTGCTCCCGTGTGTCGGAGCGGTGTCCAGCGCGACGACCTTGATGCCCTGGTCGACCGCGTTGGCGGCCGGGCGGGTGAAGATCGGGGGGTCGAGGTTCTCCAGGACGATGCCGTCCGTCGCGGTCTCGGTGAGCGTCTCGAACAGTCGCTCCTCGGCCGGACCGTCGGTGTTGGGGGGCCCGACGACCTTGAGCTCGACGTTGTCGGAGTGAGCCACCGCCTGCTTCGCGCCGTCGATCATCTCGGTCGCGAAGTTGAGGCTGATGTTGGCGACCGACATGCCCAGGTGGATTGTCTTGCCCGAGCTCGAGCCCCCGTTCGATCCGCCGCCCGAACCGTTCGAGGAGGAACCCGACGCACACGCCGCGGCGAGGGCGAGTACCGCCCCCGCGCTGGCGATGCGCAGTGGAACCGATCGTCTCATGTCAACTCCCTGCCGGTGGTGATGGTGGTGACGCTGGTCGACCCCCGAGCGAGAGACGACGCGGCAGGAAGCCGCGCCCGCGGGTACGGCGCAGCTGCGCGTCCAGCGCGACGGCCAGGAGGATGACGGCGCCGGTCGCGAGGGTCGTCCAGTTGATGGGGACGCGGAAGAACACCAGGCCGCTCGCGACCACGCTCAGGATCAGTGAGCCCATGACCGCGCCCGGCACGGATCCCTTGCCGCCCATCAGCGGGGTCCCGCCGATGATGCAGGCGGCGATCGCGTCCAGCTCGTACCCCTGGCCGACGGTCGGGTCGCCGGTGATGAAGAACGCGAGCCCCGCGATGGCGGCCACGCCCGACATGAGGCCGCTCATGCCGAGCGCCTGCACGCGAATCCGACCGACGGGCAGGCCGCTGAACACGGCGGCGTCGGGGTTGGAGCCGACACCGCGGACCTGAGCGCCGAACCGCGTCAGCGTGCACACGACCGTGAGCACGACGGCCGCGAACAGCAGGATCCAGACCGATGTCGGGACGCCCCCCAGGTCGCCGCCGATAACGGTGAAGAACGAGTCCCCGGCGGGCAGGCCCGCGATCTGTTTACCGTGGGCCAACCCCAACGCCGCCCCGCGAAACAACAGTCCCGACGCCAAGGTGACGATGAACGACGGTGCCCGGATGACCGTGGTGACAAGACCGTTGAGCGCACCGAGGATCGCGCACAAAGCCAGCACGACCAGCACCGCCAGCCAGGGGTCCATGCCGTTCTTGATCAGGACCGCGCCGGCCACGATGCCGAGCGCGAAGTTGCCCCCGACCGAGAGGTCGACCTCGCGCATGGCGAGCGCGAACACCATTCCGCAGGCCATCAACCCGACGTAGGCGGAGTTCTGCGCCGTCGAGAGCAGGTTGCCGGCGGTCAGGAACCTGGGATGCAGCCCTCCGATGACGAGTACGAGGACACCGAGCACGACGACGACACCCAACTCGTCGCGGAACAGCATGCGACGCCAGGTCGATCGCCGCCTGACCGGCGCCTTCGTCCTGTCGACGCCCCGGTCCCGCCGGCTGGCGTCGTCGACCTGCAGTGGACGCTGCATGGGTGGGTTGGCCTCCCAAGACTGCGCTTCTGGGAGCAGACACTCGGGCCAACTCACGGTCAGCGTCCACCTTCGCGTTCCAGTACATGGAACAGGAGTGACGTCACCTACCTGTCGATGGCGGGCGCTCGAAGGCGAGGGTGGGTAGGTCCACGACCGAGGCGCCGCCGTCGGCCATCACGATCGTCCCGGTGACGATCGACGCCGCGTCGGAGGCCAAGAACGCGCACACCGCGGCGACCTCCTCCGGCGTCCCTGGACGCCGGAGCGGCACCTCGGAGGTGTACCCACCCGACTTCTGCAAGATCGTCAAAAGCCCGCCCCCGGTTTGGGTGGACGCGGGCATAATGGGCCGCCGCTACAGCGACACTGGGAGGCGAACGTGAGGAGAGGGGCGCGGCAGCTGGCCACGCTGCTGGCCGCCGCCGCACTGGTGCCCGCCTGCGCGGCGTGTGCGAGCGGAGACACCGGCGCGGCAGGCGAGGGGAACGGCGGCAAGACCACGTCGGCGCGCACCACCTCGGAGGGGCTGCTCGGCGCG
Source organism: Streptosporangiaceae bacterium (assembly GCA_050699055.1). GTDB lineage: Bacteria > Actinomycetota > Actinomycetes > Streptosporangiales > JBOHCT01 > JBOHCT01. The sequence goes on from JBOHCT010000037.1 coordinate 8,630, forward strand.
CTTACCCAGGTACAGGACACGAAGGCCGCACGGGCCTACGTGGAGTACGGCGACATCGAGACGTTGCGCCAGCTGTCGCGCGGCGAGCCGACCTCGCGTTTCCAGTCGGTCCAGGGAATCGGCTACTCCCAGTTAGCCCCCCGGGCGGACAAGATCGCGGACAAGTCCGGCATCGACCCGCGCCAGGCCGATAGCGCGGTGACGGCTGGAGAACCGCCGAAGCGGGTCGGGCGGCTCGAGGGTTCGTTCGACGTCGACGACATCAACAGCAGGCTCGCCCGGCTCGGGGGGAAGCAGCGCTCAGTGGAGGGCGGCACGCTGTGGGTATGGCACAAGGGCGGCGCCGTCGACTTCCGGAACGACCCTTTCCCCGGCCTGGTAGGGCTGTTCAACGTGATCCTCGTCGAGCCGGACGCGATCACGTACGGCCGCACCGTGGACATGGTCGAGCACATGCACAAGCGGGGTAAGGACACGCTGGCGACCAGCACCCGCCACCGCGAGATGGCACGCTGCCTGGGCGACGTGGTCGCTGCCATCCTCACCGCGGGGGCGGGCGAGAACGGCGGCCAGTTGTACGGCGTGGGGCTGCGCGCGGAGTCCGCGCAGGACATCACAGAGGTCGCGTGCGTGAGCACCAAGTCCGACGACATGGCGGCCCGCATCGCCGACCAGGTACCCAACCGTTGGAATAGCCAGATGACCGCGAATGGCACGCCGTGGAAGGAGCTGCTCGACGACCCCGAGGTCGAGACATTCGGCGGTGCGGCGCACCTCGTGCGGCTGACGGCTCACCCTCCCTCCGCCGACAGCCCCATCGGGATCTTCCCGCAGGCCCTGTACAACGGCGACCTGCCGCGCCTCTTCCGCCCCGAACGGTCCTGACGCTGGGGCCCCCATCTACGGAAGAAGGGTTGTGCGATCTGGTGCGGTGATAGCTACGCCAGATCGCACAACTGGAGGGGTCATCGAAGCGGACGGTAGCTCACCGGCTGACCGCGCAGTGGCGGCGGAAGCGCCGGCAGATCGTGCCCCCGCAGACAGAACTCGGGGGCGGGCCCGAGCACCATCTGACGCCGCCACAAGCCGAGCCCCTCGCCCAGGAGCCCCGCGAGCGCCGCGTCGAGTTCGGCGTAGCTCCAGCCCGGTGGCTTGGCGAACCACGTCGCGGCGTCGCCCACCTCCCCGTCGCCGGCGCGCAGGGCGTACAACGCCCCGATGCCCGCCTCCGCCTCGTGGGCGATCCTGTCGTGACTGGGAGCGTGGGCCGGGGCCACCGCGTCACGGTTGAGCTCACCCACCGCCGCCCAATCGCGCACGAGGTACCAGTCCTCGTAGCCCTGACGCGACGACGGGAGCCACGGCACACCGCTCACCGCCAGCGTGGCGGAGCCGACGAAGTCGGGCGGCGGTCGGGACGCCAGGGAGGCGTGGAACGCCAACAAATCTGTCTCGTACGCCGGCGTGGCCGCGGACGCGGGCGGCCAGTGCCAGAACACGTAGGCGAGCAACGACGAGGTCGGCGAGTCTGGCGTGCTCATGTCGTCAATCCTCTCCGCCCGCGGTCACCGCGCCGCCCAGTCCTCCGGCGGCGAGGATGCCGCCGTCGACTGGGAGTACGACACCGGTGATCCAGGCGGCGTCGTCGGAGGCGAGGAATGCCACGGCAGCGGCGATATCGTCCGGTTCCCCGACCCGGCCGAGCGGGTAGAGGGGGGTCAGGCGATCCAGCGCCCCGGGTTGGCTGTCCCAGTTGCGGGTGCGGACCGTTCCGGGTGCGACCAGGTTGAACCGGACTCCGCGCGGGGCGTACCGGGCGGCGAGGTTCGCTGTGAGGTTCTGTATGGCCGCCTTGGCGGCGGAGTAGGGCTCACTGCCGAAGGACGCCAGGCCGTTGATCGAGCCAATCGTGACGACACTGCCGCCGTCGGGTGCGATGAGCAAGTGGGGCAGCGCGGCGCGGATACAGCGCACGACGCCGGTGAGGTTGAGGTCAATGAGCAGCTGCCAGGTGTCGTCCCCGGTCTCTGTGAATGCCGGATGCTCCTGGTCACCGCCCGCGGCGTTGACCAGGATGTCGAGTCGCCCGAACCGCCTCACGGCGGTACCGATAGCCGCGGTCACAGAGCCGTGCTCGGTCAGGTCGCATTCGACGGCGGCCGCCTCGGAACCGCGGCGCCGGCACTCCGTGGCGACCACGTTCGCCGCGTTAGGATCCAGATCGGCAACGACGATCGATGCGCCCTCCCTGCTCAATCGAGTTGCGGCGGCACGACCGATTCCGTGGGCACCGCCGACCACCACGGCTACGCGTCCGTTGAATCGCCGCACGGAGGCCCGCCACCCTTTCCTGATGTCCAATGAAGACGCCCCGGTGGACCGGCAGACACCCACCGCAGCGTAGCCATCGCCACTGCTTAACGCACGTATGAAGGAGCTACCGGTTGGCGAGGAAATCGAGTACCCGCCCGCGCAGGAGCTCGGCGGCGTCCGCGTCGTACGACGGCAGTGAGCTGTCGGCGAAGTAATGGCGGTCGCCGGGGTAGAGGAACAACTCCGCGTCCTTCGCTTCTTCGACCAGCGCCCCGGCCGCGTCGATGTCTCCTTCGCCGGCGAAGATCGGATCGGCGTCCATCCCGTGCACCTGGACCGGTACCCCGTCGGGCCACGCGGAGCCGAACTCCGACACCGGGACACAGGAGTAGAAGAGAAGCGCCCCACGCGCACCGGCTCGGGTCTGCGCCAGCTTCTGGGCCGGCAGCACACCGAGCGAGAAGCCGGCGTACACCAGCTCGATGCGCAACCCCTCGACCGCACGGACGCCGCGCTCGATGACCTCGCCGAAGCCGACCCCCTCGGCATGGGCCACCCCTTCCTCCAGAGTGCCGAAGGTGCGGCCCTCGAACAGGTCGGGCGTGTGCACGGTGTGCCCCGCGCGGCGCAGCTCGTCGGCGAACGCGTGGACGCCAGGAGTCAGGCCCAGCGCGTGATGGAACAACACGACCTCAGCCATCTTTACGCCTCCGCTCAGAAAGTGAGGACCGAACGATACTGGTTGCCGATGACACTGCTCGACCACGTGCCCGAAGGACCGTGCCTGACCGCGGGACATAGGCTGCCGATGTGACCCTCGAAGGGAGTGCTCGCGATGGGACTGTACGCCAACCTGCGGGCCCTGACTCGGGTAGTGACCAGGACTCGGTATGAGCGTGTGCCCGAGCTTTTTCATCTGCTCGCCCGCCGTCCCGGAGTCGCTTTCGGCGTCGGCGCTTACGAGACCGGGCTCACGTTCAGTGGCCGGGTCGATGCTCGGCTCAAGGCGCTGGCGGAAGTCAAGACCAGCAGCCTCATCGGCTGCCCGTTTTGACTGGACATCGGCTCTGCCGTGAGCAGAGAGCATGGGGTCAGCGAGCGACAGCTGGCCGATCTTTCCCAATACCGCGAGAGTGACGCCTTCAGCGCGGACGAGCGTCTCGTGCTCGACCTGGCTGTCGAGATGGCGAAAACGCCGACGGACGTGCCCGAGGATTTGTTGGCCCGGCTCCGTGAGCGTTTCACGGAGACCCAGCTCGTCGAGCTCGCCGCGACGGTCGCCTGGGAAAACTACCGCGCCAGGTTCAATCGTGTCTTCGGGGTCGGGCCTGTGGGGTTTTCCTCCGGCGGGTTCTGCGCCGTTCCCGAACACAAGCAGGCGACGGCGAGACAGGAAGGCGGTGCCTCCCCGGAAGGCACGTCGAACTAGCTCCAGCCCGCTCCGCAATAGCTCACGAATCCGGTGCGTCCTTACGCTTCTGCGCCGTCAGCCTGCTGCGGCGTCTCACGGGGCCGGATGACGTCGAGGTCGGTGGCGGCGAAGTCCTCGCCCGTGCACAGCACCGGATGTCCGGTGCGTTCAGCGAGCGCGTAAGAGAAGCAATCGCCGAAGTTCAACCCAGCGCGATGGCGGCCCTTGCCGTACCGGCGCCACCCGCTCACCGCCCGGTCGGCGTCCTCGGAGTCGACCTCCACGATCTCGATGTCGGCGTCACGCAGGAAGCGGGCCACCGTGTCCGAACCGGCGGGACCCAACCGTGCTTCGATCACGATCCCCAGTTCCACCCGGGTTGCCGCAGACATCAGCCGTACGGCGGCGCACTCCAGGTGTTCGATGACCTCGTCGCTACCGGGCTCACCCAGCAGGACCGCCACCGCCGCAGAGGTGTCGACAACGACGATCGACTCAGTCTCCGCAGTCACCGCGGCACGCCGACGCTGTCGTATCCGATGATCTCCTCGGGGGAACGGGAGTCGACGACCGGCAGCGCGGCCACATCGGACTGCAGTCTGCGCAGCCGCACACCGATCCGCGCCGTCCGTCGTACGTGCTCGCGGGCGAGCCGTTCGCGCAGCGCGACTTCCACGGCCTCAGTAAGAGACTCGCCGGTCTCAGCGGCCAGGTCGCGCGCAAGACGGTCGACGTCGTCGCTCTTGATGCTCAGCGCCATGGTAGAAGTATATAATAATAGGTGCTATTCCACCTAGCAGCGAGCGATGCCACGCGACGTGCCACCCGGGATTCTCCAACGGTGAGGTGCCGCTGGTACCGGGTCAGCCGCCAAGCATGGTGTGCGCGATCTGGCGGGCCCTGGCCAGGTGGTGGCCGTCGCCGTCGATGCCGCGGTGCGCGATCGCTCCCTCGAGGAGCAGGAAGAGATGCTCGACGCATCTGTCCCGGTCGACGATGTGAGGGTGGTCCTCCGCGACGAGTTCGGCCAGTCGCGCCCTGACGGCGCTCTTATGGGCACGGACGATCGCGTACCCGGGATGGCCGGCGGGTAGTTCGGCGGCCCCGTTGAGGAACGCGCAGCCTCTGCTGGTGTCGAGGGACTCGTCGGCGTAGGCGTCGAACACCGCCAGGGTCCTGGGCACGGTCGCGGCCGCCAGCCGCCGCTCGAGGCTGGCCCACCAGGTGTCGTCGCGATGCTGCAGGTAGGCGGCTACGAGCTGATCTTTGGACCCGTAGCAGTCGTACAGGGTCTTCTTCGTGACCCCCGCGGCGGCCGCGATCGCGGCCACCCCTACGGCGTGGATGCCGTGAGTGTAGAACAGCTCGGACGCGGCCGCCAGCACGCGGCGTCCCGCCGCTGTCCGCGCGCCCTCGATGGTCCGCATGGGCTCACTATACCGGTCGGTTGACCGCCCTACGGCTGCTGGCGGCTGCGACCACCATGGGCGCAGCGAGTTCCGCGGTCTGGACATCGGGCGAGACCTCGTCATCCGGGTTGGCCAGATCAGCCTCCAGGCCTCCTACGCCCAGGCCAGCCACACCGCACTGAACGGGCCACTGTAACTGCTATGGCATGCACGATGGCCCGTGCTGTGGAGTGACGCGGGCGGCGCTCAACCGGGGATGAGCTGGTGTTCCCGCACCCACTCGTGGGTCTCCTGGGCGACCTCGGGGGCGTAGGACAGGAACACGATCCGCTCTCCTGTACCGAAGGCCCGCACGTCCACCTGGTCCCGGTAGCGCTCAGGCACCGCTCGCAGATGGTAGTGCTTATAGCGCTCGGGGTGGAGATCGAGATCGGCCTGGGCGCGGCGCAGGGCGTTCAGGTACTTGTCGACGTCGGACGGATCTACGCCGTCACCAGTGACGAGGAAGCCGATCATGAACGTTGCGTCGAGGACCTTGCGGAAGCCGAACGCCTCCGCGACGTACAAGGGGACGCCCCAGACCATCCCCGCCGGGACGCGCCGCTCCAGGAGCGCGTCCAGCCGCTCGTTCGGCGGACCCTCGAAGCTGAGCCGGATACTCTCGGCCGGCAGCACCGCCTCGAGGGCCTGCACCGTGGCGAAGTGGCTGCCCGAGTGGTAGCCGACCCCGACCTCCACGTCGGCCAGATCCTCTGGCCGGCGGATCTCCGACTCGGGCGGGACCATGATCGCACCCGGGGTGACCGAGTAGGCGGTCGTGACGAGTTGGCCAGTGTCGCGGGCCGCCGCCTCGTTGGTCGCCCAGTGACAGGCGCAGCTGATGTTGGCACCGCTCCGCCCGGCGCCGAAGGTCTCGTACGCGCCGGTCCGGACCTGCCCCGAGCTGTCTCGGCTGACAGACGACATGCCGTAGTCACCCTCGGGAACGAAGGTGTAGTCGAGACCCTCGGCCGCGAAGTAGCCCTGCTCCTCCGCGATCCATTCCTGGAGCCTGCCGTGCGGCAAGATCTTGAACGCCATCGGGATACCTCCTCTTGGCTTCCATGATGACCTCTCCGGCGTCACGGGGCCAACAGTCGAGACCGCCGCATCCTGTTCGGTGCGCACGCGCGGCGGGCTTCGTCGGTTTCGCCGAGAGCGACCGGGGCGGTGGACGATGATGGGAGCGCTCACGCGAGACCTGGAGGTGCACAGCGTGGACGAGGCGATGAGGGCCGAGACCATTCGCATCAGTGGACACGGCGGGGACGAGATCGAGGCGTACCTGGCCCAGCCGCTCGGCTCGGGCCCGCACGGAAGCGTGGTGGTGATCCACCACATGCCCGGCTACGACGCGGCGACCAAGGAAATCACTCGAAGGTTCGCCGCGCTCGGGTACGCCGCGATCTGCCCCAACCTGCACTACCGCGAGGCGCCAGGCGCCAGCCCGGACGACGCCGCCGCGGCGAGCCGTGCCCAGGGCGGCGTGCCCGACGAGCGCCTGGTCGGCGACGTCGACGCCGCGTCGCGGCACCTACGGGAGTTCCCCTCGTCGAATGGCAAAGTCGGGGCCATCGGCTACTGCTCCGGCGGCCGTCAGGCGTTTCTCTCCGCGTGCAGCCTGCCGCTGGACGCGGCCGTGGACTGTTACGGTGCCTTCGTCGTCGGCAGCCCGCCGGAGGGCTTCCCTGTGCACATGTCGCCGCTCACCGACCGGGTGCCCGACCTGCGCTGCCCGCTGCTCGGCCTGTTCGGCGCCGAGGACCAGCACCCCTCACCGAAGGAGACGGACGAGCTCGAAGGGCTGCTGCGCGAGCAGGGCAAGACCTTCGACTTCCACACCTACGACGGCGCCGGGCACGCGTTCTTCGCCGTCGACCGGCCGAGCTACCGGGTGGAGGCGGCGAACGACGGCTGGGAACGCGTCCGCGACTTCTTTGCCCGCCACCTCACCGCGTAGAGGAGAACCATGTGCACCTATGCCACGGAGAAAGTAGACGTCACCGGCAGCGGCAAGGGGCCCGGGGGCTGGTTCCCGCTCACCGCCGCCACCGTCTACTTCGACCACCCGGTCCACGCCCCCGCCGAGCACACCCTGAACATCGACTTCCTCAACCCCGAGCGTGGACCGTCGTCTCCGTCCGCGCCATCCAGGGCGCGCTGGACTCCGCGAGTACTTGAGGCCCAACTCGGCCGGCTCTCGGCGCCCCGGCCGGGCGTGCTGGGCCGGTCCGTAAGAAGGGCGGCTTTGATCACCGCGCGGCTGGCTGCCTTCCCGGGGAGGCTGACGGCGTGGCCGGGTCAGCGGCTGGGCCTCCCGCCTTGGTCGCAACCGCGAGTGCGATCAGGTCACCGGTCGTGGCGTATGGAAGGACGGCCTGCACCGCCTCGAACTTGCGCTCGAGTTCTGCGACGACGTCCTCGCCTGTGAAGCCAGCGAGCGCCCGGTACACCAGGCGCAGCAACCTCGTGGTCGCCCGCAGCCAGGCGGCTCCGGTGCAGACGAGTCGCATGTCGAACACGAACAGCTGACCTCCGGGGCGCAACGCGTCCCAGGCGTGATCGACGGCGGCGGCGACGTCGGGCATCGCACTGAACGAGCTCAGCGCCACGGCGACGTCGAACTCCGCGTCCCCGAGCGACTCTCGCGTGGCGTCGGCCCGGCGCAGTTCGACGTTGGTCCAGCCGCGCTCGGCGACCCGCGCCTTGGCGTCGGCCAGCATCCGTTCGCTGTAGTCGACCCCGACCAGCCGACCCTCGGCTCCGACGGCACCCCGCAGCTCGATGAGGGTGCCGCCGGCTCCGCAACCAATGTCGAGAACGCTCTGGCCAGCCCGAAGGTTCAGGTGCTCGAACATCAGCTCGTGCACCGGCGCCGCCCCACGCTCACCCAACGCCGCCGGAACAACTCGGCCCAGGAAGTTCCACAGCCGCCGTCCCCGACGCAGCCGGGCGTCGTGATGACGGTCGCGCCGCGTCGTTGTCATGGCCGAAGCTCCTTCCGTCGATTATCATGCAGTCGCATCATAACGTGCCCATGCGTCTGAGTCAATGCAGTTGTATTAGAAGGACGAGGAGGGTCCTGACATGCCCAAGCAGGTCGACCACCACCAGCGACGCCAAGAAATCGCCGACGCGGTCTGCCGGCTGGTGGCCGCCCACGGGCTCCACGAGGTCAGCTTGCGCCACGTGGCCGACGAAGCCGGGGTATCGATGGGCCAGGTCCAGCACTACTTCAATTCCAAAGACGAAATGCTGCTGTTCGCGTTCCAGACTCTGAGCGAGCGGGTCGAGGCGCGCATCGGCGCGGCCGTCAGGGAAGCACCCCAACCACCGACCCAGCGAGCGATACTCTCCGCCCTGCTCCGCGAGATGCTGCCGCTCGGCGAGCAGGCACGGGCGGAAGCGCCGGTGTGGGTCGCCTTCCTCGCCCGGGCGATCGTCGAGCCGCGGCTCGCGGTTCCCTTCCACCAGGACGGCCGGGCTCTGTACGGGTTCGTCGGGGACCAGATCCGCAGCGCCCAGCACGCCGGCGTCGCTCCCGCCATGCTCGACCCGGACCGAGAGGCAAACACGCTTCTCGCCCTCGCCGACGGAATGATGATCCAAATGCTCGTGGGGCAGCTCGACATCAGCGACGCCCTAGCGACGCTGGACTACCACCTCGACCGCATCTTCACCGGCGACGGTCGAGGCTCCAGGGAGGTGTCCGGGTAGGGCCGGGATGACGGCGCGCACGGTGATCCGACCGTTCCGACGTAACGGAGGGCAACGAGGCTGACGCAACGGCCAGGGCGACAAGACGCACCGCGTTCGTTCTATGCCAGGTAGCGACCATCCGATGCCGCTCGTGCTCGTTCAGCGGTTCGTCGGAGGTCAGCAGGTGCACGTTCACCGACCGTATGAGGTAGGCGCTCAGCGCCGCCGCGGACGCCATGCTCACCGCAGTCGCCGTGATTCGACGCCGGTCGCCGCCGGACCGCCAGCTGTCAATCAAGGTGACCGTCGTCGCACCGAGTGCCAGGGGCGCAATCGATGCGAAGTATCGGATCGGACTCCCAGGCGCGACGAGCCGGGGTGCGCGCTCTGCCCGGGCATCGGCCAGGAGCTGTGGCACCCCGACCAAACCCTCGTAGAGGTTGCCGAAGAACCAGGCACTCTGTCCAAGACGGGCCGCGGTTCGCCACCAGGATCGAGGCCGTCCTGGCCTCGGACGTGCGTTCATGGCTCGGAATGGTGCCACACCTTGCCACACCGAGGTCAGCCGTCCGACACCGCACCGTGTCGTGATGCGGGTCGACTTCTGACCCCGGCCGGCCGACGTGGAGGGCGGTGTCGAGCTGGCGGGAAGATGGTGCTTACCGGGCGCGTTATGGTGCTCGTTGTCGATGGCGGGGTTTGTGGATCTTGTAGGTGACGCGCCCGTCGTCTGCGCGGGTGGTGTGGACGCGTTCGGGGTGGCGGGCCCGGTATTTGTTGTGGAACGGGCATAGCAGGCACATATTGTCGGCGGCTGTGCGTCCGCCGAGTACCCACGGGCGGATGTGGTCCGCTTGGCAGAGGTGGGCGGGGATATCGCAGCCGTCCACCGCGCAGGTGGGGTAGTCGTGGTCCAACGCTCGGCGGATCGCGGCGGTGACGAGCCGGTTCTCGCGGCCCACGTCCATGGTCAGCGACGGCGGGCCGCAGAGGAGTCGGGCGGCGTCGGGTCCGCACAGGCCGGTGATGGTGTGGGCGGCGGTGCGGGCGGCGTCGGCGGTCTCGGGTGTCCATGGGCCCGAACCCGCGCCGGTCACCAGCCGGGACAGGCCCGCGTTGACCGCGATCCTCCGGGCGTCGGCGGCGGAGATGGGCTGGCGGGTGGGGCCCAGCCACGCGGGCCGGTCCCCACCGGCGAGGGTGGTCAGGTCGACGGTGACGGTCATGTGGGTGTGTTGCCCGCCGGTGATGAGCGTGTCCAACGCGTCGGCGTTGCGTTGGGCCTGCGACCGGCCATCGTCCGCCCCGGCGGGTGTGGCCAGCGGCTCCAAGGCCGCCTTCAGCCGGGCGGTCAGCTCCGGATCCAACACACCCTCCACATGCGACCCGCCGCCGGTCAGGTCGGCCAGGGAAAACCAGCGCCGCTCGAACCCCTTATCGTCGTCGTCCAGGGACCCGTCGGGGTCCAGGACCCGGCGCAGGTAGCGGCCGGCCTTCGCCACCACATCCGGCGACGCGCTGTCAGCCAGGTCGGTGAGGATCGGCTCCGCCCGGGCCGCGTGCTCATCCGAGAGGCGCTTGGCCGCATGCGCGACGGCCGCGGCGTGCCCATACCCGAGGTCGCCCGCCGCGAACCGCTTCGCCACATCGGGCAGCCGCCGCAACTGCCGCGCCACCGCCACCCGCTCCGCCGCCCGCCCGGACCGCAACCCACACGCCCGCCTAAGCCACGCCGCCGTGGACCCATACCCGGAGCCCTTGACCGCCTTGTCGGCGTCCACATGATCGACCCGAGCCGCGACCGCCGCCTCCAGCAGGTCCCCCGCCCGCGACAACGCCTCCGTCTCCGCCATCGCCGCAGCCCCGTACGGCGCCGGGTCGGCGGCCAACTGCCGAGCCAAGCCGACCAGAGCGGCGACCGGATCTCCCCCGTTCGAACACATGCTCGAACACTAGCGCCGCCGCCGACAAAATTCGCCGGCCCGACTGTCGCTGAAACGGCCGGGCCCTATGGGCGTCGCGGTCAGTTCTCAGAACTCGAATCGGGGCGAGGACTGGCTCAACACAGCGGATTTCGGGGTCACGGACCAGATGGCGTCCAGCTCATCGGTGATCGCGGCGGTCAGCTCCTGAATATCCGCGGGCGCCGAGCCATGCATCGCCTCCGCCACGATCAAGGCCGCCGCTGTCGAATCCCGTACGGCTGAGCGGCCACTCTGCCGTTTGGCCAACGGCGGGCGTGGGCCCGCCCGGCACCGTCCGCGAAGATCACCTCGTGGGCGTGGGGACTCTCCGTCTCGCCGGCGAAGGTCAGATAGGTTTCGTCGCCGGCCGCGTACCTAACCTCCATATAGCCCACGATCTGGGAGACATCGAACACGGCCACCGGGGTCGCGAACGCGAGCGAGATCGCATTACAGACGTCGACCAGCGGATGGAGCCTCGGCAGCGACCTTTCCTTCGCGAACCGCCGCAGCAATGACTCCGCCGCGCAGCGGTATTGGGTGGGCTTGAGCCCCATCCTCGAGAAGGCGCGCCGCCACGCCTGAATCTCCGGCAGCTCCCCTGCGGACGTGGTCGCGAGTCGACGTTCCGCGACCGCGTTGAACGTGGCTACTTTGCTTCCAACATCGACATCCCCGGTGATTCCCTCGACAGACAGGGCGCCAGGGACGAGCTCCGGGAAGTCTCTCCAGATCTCGCTCGCGTGCTGGAAGTACATCGCGGCTGCCTCTCAGGGAGATGGAAGCGTGAGACGCACGCTACCGGCCGAGTGGTTCAGCCGCCGCTCCCGGAGGACGCCGCTCTTCCTGGCATCACCAGCAGTTCCCTATATGATTTGAGCGACGATTCTGGAGGAGGCTCATGCCGCATCCGTTGGGGTTGGCACCGTCGAAGATCATCGCGGTGCATGTGAACTACCGCAGCCGCGCGCGCGAGCGCGGCAGGGTGCCGACGGCTCCTTCGTACTTCCTCAAGCCACCGTCGTCGCTGGCCGGACCGGGTGATCCGCTGGTTCGGCCGCGTGGATGCGAGCTTTTGGCGTTCGAGGGCGAGATCGCGTTGGTGATCGGCGAGCGGGCGCGGCGGGTGCCGCGCGAGCGGGCGTGGGGACATGTTCGCTGGGTGACCGCGGCCAACGACGCGGGCGTGTACGACCTGCGCTACGCCGACAGGGGTTCCAACCTGCGCTCCAAGGGAGCGGACGGGTTCACCCCGATCGGTCCGCGGCTGCTCGACGCTTCGACGGTCGATCCCGCGGCGCTGCGGCTGCGGACCTGGGTGGGCGGCGAGCTGGTGCAAGACGCCACCACCGAGGAGCTCTTGTTCGGCTTCGACCTCCTGCTCGCCGACCTGTCCCGGCTGGTCACTTTGGAGCCGGGGGATGTGCTGCTGACCGGGACCCCTACGGGCTCGTTCGTGGTGAGGCCGGGCGCCGCCGTCGAGGTCGAGGTGAGCGCCGAACTCGGCGTCGGCCCGAACCCACCCTCGACGGGGCGGCTGCGCAACGGCGTGGTCGAGGCCGACCACGACCTCGCCGCGGTGGGCGCGATGCCGCACGTGGACGAGACGACACGCGCCGCGGCGTTCGGCACTTCCGCGCGGGCCGCGGCATCTGATCCCGCGGGCACCAACCCGACACTCACCGATGACCTGCGGCGGACGCTCGCCGACCTCTCCACGGCGACGCTGAGTTCCCAGTTGCGCAAGCGCGGCATGAACGGCGCCACCATCGGCGGCCTGCGTCCGACCAGGCCGGACCGCACGATGGTCGGCACCGCGCGGACCCTGCGCGACCTGCCGCTGCGCGAGGATCTGTACGCCCGGTACGGCGGCGGGATGAACGCGCAGAAACGTACGATAGCCCGGCGAGGTCCTGGTGATGGACGCCCGGGGGAATCGGGAGGCGGGCACGATCGGCGACATCCTCGCGCTGCGTGCCCAGACGCGCGGCGCCGCGGGCATCGTGACCGACGGGGGACTTAGGGACAGTGTGGCGGTGGCCGCGCTCGACCTGCCCACCTACTACGCCGCCACCCGCCCGGCGGTGCTCGGCCGTCGGCACGTTCCGTGGGACGCGGGCCTGCCGGTGGCCTGCGGCGGAGCCTTGGTGCAGCCGGGCGACGTCCTCGTCGGCGACGCCGACGGCGTGGTGGTGATCCCACCGGAGCTGGTCGCCGAGGTCGCCGCGGACGCCACGGAGCAAGAGCGCCAGGAACGGTTCATCACCGAGCGGGTCGCCGCGGGCGAGGCTATCGAGGGCCTGTATCCGCTGGGCCCGACCTGGCGCGCGACGTACGAGACCTGGACGGGCGGCGCCGAGGGCTGCTGACCGCGATTTCGAGGGGATGGACGATGGCAGGCGACACGGCCGCGGGGAACGCGCCGGGGAACAGCAAGTCCAGGCGGGTGTACAACGCGGTCAAGGAACGCATCAGCGACGGCACGTACGGGCCAGGGTACCGGCTGGTGCTCGACCAGCTCGCGCGTGAGCTGTCGGTCAGCCCGGTTCCTGTCCGTGAGGCGATCCGGCTGCTGGAGGCCGAAGGCTACGTCGTCTTCCAGCGCAACGTCGGCGCGCAGGTGGCGGCCATCGACGAGACCGCCTACGAACACACGATGGAGTCGCTGGCGATCTTGGAAGGCGCGGCCACCGCGCTCGCCGTGCCGACGCTCACCCGTACCGACCTCGACCGGGTAGGGGCCATCAACGAGCGGATGCGCACCAGCCTGCTGGAGTTCGACCCGATGCGGTTCACCCGGCTCAACCGGGAGTTCCACCAGGTGCTCTGCGAAGCCTGCCCGAACCCGCACCTGCGGACCTTGATCGAGCGGGAGTGGGCCAGGATGGCGCTGATCAGGCGGTCGACGTTCGCGTTCGTACCGGGCCGCGCGCAGGCGTCGATCGACGAGCACGACCGGCTGCTCGCGCTGATCTCGTCCGGCGCTCCGGCCGAGGAGATCGAACGGTGCGCGCGGTCCCACAAGCTGGCGACGCTCACCTCCTTCATGCACCGTGGCGGCGACGCGGAAGGGGACCACGTATGAGCGCCCCCGCGACACAGGTAGTGCAGGTCCCCGCAGGCGTCCCGCGGTCGCTGCGGCACTACATCGGGGGCGAGCACGTCGACAGCGTGGACGGCGGAACGTTCGCGGTCGCCGACCCGGTGCGCAACGAGCCGTACGCGCAGGCCGCCGCGGGCACACCCGCCGATGTCGACCGCGCGGTGGCGGCCGCCAGGGCCGCGTTCCGCGACGGTCCGTGGCCGGGCATGGTCGCCAGGAAGCGCAGGCGGGTGCTCAACCGGATCGCGGACGCCATCGAGTCGCGCGACCGGGCTGCCGATCACCCAGGCGCGCGGGCAGGCCAAACGCGCCGCGGAGAACTTCCGCTTCTTCGCCGACGTCATCGTGGCCCTGCATGAGGACGCCTTCCGCGTCGGGTCGGCGCAACTCAACTACGTGGTCCGCAAACCGGTCGGCCCGGCGGGCCTGATCACTCCGTGGAACACGCCGTTCATGTTGGAGAGCTGGAAGCTCGCGCCGGCGCTCGCCTCGGGCTGCCCGGTGGTGCTCAAGCCGGCGGAGTGGACGCCGCTGTCGGCCAGCCTGTGGCCGGAGATCATGGCCGAGGCCGGGGTGCCCGCGGGCGTGTTCGGCATGGTGCACGGCATCGGCGAGCAGGCGGGCGCCGCCCTGGTCGAGCACCGGGACGTGCCGTTGATCTCGTTCACCGGCGAGACCACCACCGGCCAGGCGATCATGCGCGGCCGCGGGCGAGCTGAAGGGCCTGTCCATGGAGCTGGGCGGCAAGTCGCCGGTCGTGGTGTTCGCCGACGCCGACGTCGAGCCGGCGCTGGACGCGGCGGTGTACGCCGTGTTCTCGCTGAACGGCGAGCGGTGCACGGCAGGGTCGCGGGTCCTCGTCGAACGGTCCCGCTACGACGAGTTCGTCGCCCGGCTCGCCGAACGCGCCCGGCACGTGCGGGTCGGGCCCCCCGCCGATCCGGGCACCCAGCTCGGCGCCCTCGTGCACCCGGAGCACTACGAGCGCGTACTCGGCTACGTCGAGATCGGAAGATCCGAGGGCGCGCGGCTGGTCGCAGGCGGCGGAAGGCCCGACCACCTCCCGTCGGGGAACTACCTGTCCGCGACGGTCTTCGCCGACGTGCAGCCGGACATGCGTGTCTTCCAGGAGGAGATCTTCGGCCCGGTGGTGTGCGTGACGCCGTTCGACACCGAGGGCGAGGCGATCGCGCTGGCCAACGACGTGAGATACGGCCTGGCCGGGTACGTGTGGACCTCCGACCTGCGCCGCGGCCACCGGGTCGCGCAGGCCCTCGACGTCGGCATGGTCTGGGTCAACTCCCACAACGTCCGCGACTTGCGCACCCCGTTTGGCGGTGTCAAGGCCAGCGGGGTCGGCCAGGAGGGCGGCGAGCACAGCATCGACTTCTACACCGACCAGCAGATCGTGCACCTCGCGCTGGAGGACGCGCGTACCCCACGGTTTGGAGTCCCGGAATGAACCCGACCCCGCGCCGCTCCCCGCCCGAGGGCTTGCTCCGCCACTGCGGCATGGACGCGCGTTCACTCGCCGACCACGCCGCTGCTCTGCTGGAACACGTCTGCACATCCTCCGCGAAAGGAGGCGCGCGATGCCGAAGCTCCCGGACCCTAACCTGTTGGACAGATTCGAACGCGACGGCTTCGTTGTGATCCCTGACGCCATCGACCCGCGACTGCGACTGCGACTCCGCCAGGTCAGCC
>JBOHCT010000038.1:0-24202 GCA_050699055.1 Streptosporangiaceae bacterium
GTCGCCGCCTGGCCGCCGGCCGTCGACGCGGGGGCCGCGGGCTGCTCCGCACCGCCGGCGAGTTGGCGCTCCAGGCAGTCCGCGAACTGCCCGATGATCTTCCCGCCCACCTCGGCCATGACGTTGCGGCCGAACTGTGCCGGGCGTCCGGTCACGTTGAGCGTCGTATGCACGGTCACGTGGGTCCGATCGCCCTGCTCGCGCAGTTGGGCGTCGACCGTCGCCGAAGCCGTCCCCGACCCGCGTGCCTCCTTGCCTGAGCCCTCGATCGTGACCTTGTGCGCCCCCTCGTCCTTGTCCTTGAAACGGGCGTTGCCACGGTAGGTCACCTGCACGGGGCCTACCTTGACCTTCAGCCGCCCGGTGAACTCGTCGCCGTCGACCGAGTCGAGCGTGGCGCCGGGCATGCACGGCGCCACCCGCTGGACGTCGAGCAGCACCGGCCACGCCTGGTCGACGGGTACCGGAACGGTGAACTCGTGTTCGAGCTCCATACTCCTCCTCTTCCCGCGGCCGCGGCCGCGCGGTCTTGGCTAGACCCCCGCCGCCATGGCGAGTGCGCGGCCCGTGAGGACCTGCGCCAGGTGGCGCCGGTAGTCCTTCTGGCCGTGCAGGTCCTCCGGTGGGTCCGTGCCGTCGGCCGCGTGCCGGGCCGCCTCGCGTAGTGCGTCGCGGTTGGCCTCCGCACCGGAGACCGCCGACTCTACCGCCCGCGCCCGCACCGGTGTCGAGCCCATGTTCGTGAGCCCCACGCGGGCCTCGGCGACAGACCCGTTGGCCCGCCGTACCGCGGCGGCGGCGCCCACGACCGCCCACGCCTGCGCCACGCGGTTGAACTTCTGGTAGTCGTAGCCCCAGTCGCCGGGGAACTTGGGTATCCGTACGCCGACCAGGACCTCGCCCGGCTCGATCGTGCTCGTCAGGTAATCCTGGAAGAACTCCCCGGAGGGGATCGACCGCTCGCCGCCCGGGCCGCGCACGAGCATCTCGCCGTCGAGCGCGACCACGACCGCCGGCAGGTCGCCCGCGGGGTCGGCGTGGGCGAGCGAGCCGCCGAAAGTTCCGCGATGGCGTACGGCCGGGTCGGCGACGGTCGCGGTCGCCTTGGCGATGAGCCCGCAGTACTGGCCGATGAGCGGATCGTGGACGACGTCGTAGTGGGTGGTCATCGCGCCCACGACGAGCGTGTCGCCCTCGTCGCGTACCCCGCGGAGCTCGTCGACGTGGTTCAGGTCGACGAGCAGCTCGGGGAAGGCCAGCCGCAGCCGCAGCAGCGGCATGAGGCTCTGGCCGCCGGCGAGCGCCTTGCCCTCGTCGCCGGCCTGCGCGAGCGCCTGCACGGCCTCGCCGACCGTGGACGGACGTACGTACTCGAACGGAGCCGGGATCACCGCGCACCTCCCGTGGTCGAAGCGGACTGCGCGCCGCCATAGCCGCCGACCGTACCGGCGGCCGCGCGCTCGCCACCGGCGGCGTCACTCGCAGGACCCTGCTGGATTGCTCGCCATACCCGCTCCGGCGTGCACGGCATGCGGACGTCGTCGACGCCGTAAGGGCGTAGCGCGTCGACGACCGCGTTGACGACCGCGGGGGTCGAGCCGATCGTTCCGGTCTCGCCGGCACCCTTCACGCCGAGCGGGTTGCTCGTCGCCGGGGTCACCGTGCGGTCGGTCGTGAACGTCGGCACGTCCGGCGCGGCGGGCACGAGGTAGTCGGCGAGCGTGCCCGTCGTGAGGTTGCCATCGGCGTCGTACACCGCCTCCTCGTACAGGGCCTGCGCGAGGCCCTGGGTGATACCGCCGTGGACCTGACCGTCGAGGAGCATCGGGTTGACGACCCGCCCCACGTCGTCGACCGCGACGTACGAGCGGACCTTGACGTGGCCGGTCTCGGTGTCGACCTCGACCGCGCACAGGTGGGTGCCGTGGGGGAACGAGAAGTTCTCCGGGTCGAAGACGAAGTCGGCCATCAGGCCGGGCTCCATGCCGTCGGGCAGGTTGTGGGCGGCGAAGGCGGCGAGTGCCACCGCTTGGATCGTCGTGGCGTTCTCCGGCGATCCCTTGACGCGGAATGTCCCGCGCTCGAACTCGAGGTCGTCTGGGTTGGCCTCGAGCAGGTGCGCGGCGATCGTCCGCGCCTTGGCGAGGACCCGCTCGCCTGCCTTGTAGACCGCGATCCCGCCGACCGCGAGCGACCGCGAGCCGTAGGTGTCCATGCCCATCGGCGAGGACTGAGTGTCTCCGTGGATGAGCTCGATGTCCTCGAAGGGCACGCCCAGCAGGTCGGAGACGATCTGACTGAAGCCCGTGTCGTGGCCCTGGCCGTGCGGGCTGATGCCGGTGACGACCTCCACCTTGCCGGTCGGCAGGACGCGGATGTTCGCGGCCTCCCAGCCGCCTGCGCCGTACGACAGCGAGCCGAGTACCCGCGATGGCGCGAGCCCGCACATCTCGGTGTAGGTCGATGTGCCGATGCCGAGCTGCACCGGGTCGCCGCGGTCACGCCGTGCCTTCTGCTCGCGGCGCAGCTCGTCGTAGCCGAGCAGCTGCAGCGCCTTGTCGGTGGCGGCCTCGTAGTTGCCGCTGTCGTAGGTGAGCGCCCCGGTGACCGTCGTGTAGGGGAACTCGTCGTGGGCGATCCAGTTGCGCCGGCGCACCTCGATCGGGTCCATGCCGAGCTCGTGGGCGAGCTCGTCCATGATCCGCTCGATGGCGAACGTGGCCTCCGGGCGGCCGGCGCCGCGGTAGGCGTCGGTCGGACATTTGGTCGTGAAGACACCGGTGCAGGTGAACGCGTACGCGTCCATCTTGTAGATGCCGGGATACATGAACGCCCCGAGGATCGGGATCCCCGGCGTCACGAGCTGGAGGTAGGCCCCCATGTCGGCGAGCAGGTCGACCTTGAGGCCGAGCAGCTTCCCGTCGCGGGTCGCGGCGACCTCGACGTCCTGGATCTGGTCGCGCCCCTGGACGGTCGTCTGGAAGCCCTCGCTGCGGCTCTCCGTCCACTTCACCGGCCTGCCGAGCCGCTTGGCGACGAGCAGGGCGGCGACCTCCTCGGCGTAGACGTCGAGCTTGGAGCCGAAGCCGCCGCCGACGTCCGGCGCCACCACCCGGATCTTGTGCTCCGAGATGCCGGTCTGCATCGCGAGCATGAGCTTCAGGATGTGCGGGACCTGGGTCGCCGACCACATCGTGTACTCGTCGGCGACAGGGGCGCACACGACCGCCCGCGGCTCCATGGCCGCCGCGATGAGGCGCTGGTTGATATAGCGGCGGTGCACGACGACCCCGCCCTCGGACTGGGCACGGCTCTTCGCCGTGTCGTAGTCGCCGCCCGCGAACGGCCACTCGTAGCACTTGTTCGTGCCTTTGTCGGAGTGGACGAGCGAAGAGCCCTCGGCGAGCGCCTGCTCCATCTCGGTCACGGCTTCCAGCGGCTCGAAGTCCACGTCGATGGCCTCGAGCGCGTCGGCCGCCGCGTACCTGTCGTTCGCGACGACGACCGCGACCGGTTCGCCGACGTAGCGCACCTCGTCCACCGCGACCGGCGGGTGATCGGGTTGCACCATGTCCGGCGTGACCGGCCAGGCACACGGGAGGCTGCCCTGCTCCGCCGCGAAGTCGCGCCCGCTGAACGCGGCGACGACCCCAGGCTGCTCGAGCGCGGGGGAGACGTCGACGCGGCTGATCCGCGCGTGTGCCATCGGGCTGCGCAGCAACGTCATGTACAGCAGGCCAGGCATCTGGATGTTGTCCGTCCAGTTGGTCCGCCCGGTGACGAGGTGGGCGTCTTCCTTGCGCGGGCGGGCCTGACCGAACTGAAGGTCCGTGGCAGTGGTCATACCGACGCTCCCTCTGTCGTGGTCGTCGCTCCGCTCCGCATCTCGGCCGCGGCGTGCTGGACGGCACGGACGATGTGCTGATACCCGGTGCACCGGCAGAGATTGCCCTCCAGGCCCTCACGGACCTCCTCCTCGGAGGGGTCGGGGTTCTCCCGCAACAGGTCGACGGCTGCCATGATCATGCCCGGCGTGCAGTAGCCGCACTGCAAGGCGTGATCGGCGTTGAAGGCCTTCTGCAGCGGGTGCCACTCGTCGTCGCTCGCGAGGCCCTCGATCGTGGTGATCTCGCTACCGTCGACCTGGACGGCGAGCACGGAACAGCTCTTGACGCTCTTGCCGTCCATGGTGACCGTGCAGGCACCGCAGTTCGTGGTGTCGCAGCCGATCGGGGTGCCGACCTTCCCGAGCCGGTCGCGCAGATAATGGGCCAATAGCAGGCGTGGTTCGACGTCGTCGCTGTGTTGGACGCCGTCGACCTGCACAGAAACACGTGGCATGTGTCCTCCCGTTGGCGCCTCGGGTGTGCTGGCTTAAGGGGCCGCCATGGCGTCTGTGGCGGACGCGTGCCGCCTCGACATGGCTTGCGACATGACCCCTTCCCATCGTGTGGTGACATCGTGGGTGACCTCTCGGTTACATCTCGATGACTCTGCCAACGTAAGACGACCACGCCCCGTGGGGAAGACCTTCGGGCCTGCGAGGGGCGAGTTGTCCCAGATGGTCCGGAAGGTTCGCGTCCGGTCTCTGATGGTTCGGACCCGCGGCGTCCGGCGCCGCCGTTTCTCAGCCGCTGGGGCCGTCCCCCCACGGGCGTCGTACGGACCGTCCCTCGGGAGACGGACCCTCGGACGCGGAGGGGTATTCGCCGGGCTCGTGGCGTACGGCGCCGAACAGGTCGGAGATCCTCGCCCCGCGGCGGTGCGCGATGAGCAGAACGAGCCCCACCACACAGCCCAGAGCGATCAGCGGAGCAGCGGGATCGTGGACGAAGAAAAACGTAGGTCCGACCACAAGGCCGAGAACGAGCACGGCGAGGGCGGCCACGATCCCGGTGTCGAGCTGTCCCCTCAGCAGGCGTCGAACGGAGGGCTCGGCTTTCGCCTCCGCGGGGAGGAGCAGCCACCCCAACCCGTACAGCACCAGACCCAGTCCTTGCACGAAGGCCAAGACGCCGAAGGCGACACGGTAGATCACCGGGTCGATGTCGGTGCGGCGGGCGAGGCCGGCACAGACCCCGCCCACGATGCGGTCGCCGTCGCCACGGGTCAGCCGTGACGACGAACGCGGCTCGCGGTTGTCGGCATTCACTGTCGCGCTTGCCTCCTCATGGCTTCATCTTGGCTCGAATCGGGTCGGCGCACCATCAGGGGGGCCGCCGCCGGCCGCGGCGCGATGCTGGGGCGCGGCGGCGAGCGGAGGCCGACAGCCACGACGATGCCGGGAACGTCGCCCGCGGGCCGAGGCCTCGCCGCCGGTGGGGAAGAGCACGAGACCTCATCCTCGGGCGGCGGCCCGTGGGTGCCTATCGGGGATGCCCCCGGCTGTACCCGGAGCGGTCCCGTAGGAGAGACCCGTGGTTCGCCGGATGTGCTCCACGGCGGGGCGCGTGTGACGATGCTCGGGTGACCCCGACGCCCGTGTACCGACGCGCCACGAGCGGTCGGCTGATCGCCGGCGTGTGCCGGGGTCTCGCTGCCCACGTCGGGCTGCGGCCGATCGTCGTCCGGCTCGCTTTCGCGGTGCTCACGTTGGCGGGTGGCATCGGGATCCTCGCGTACCTCGCGTTCTGGGCACTCGTCCCCGCGGAACCGGTCCCACCGGACGCCAAACGCTCTCGGCTGCGGGAGTGGTCGCGCTTCCTGCTGTTCGGTGTCCTCACGGTGGGCGGCCTCGTCGCTCTCGGCAACTTCTGGGCGCAGGCGCAGGCCACGTGGGCTGTCGTGCTGGTGGGCCTCGGCGCCGCGATCCTGTGGCAGCGAGCGGACCCGAGCCGGCGAGAGCAGTGGCTGACCGGGGAGCGGGGGCTGTGGCCACGCGCGATCGTGGGCGGCGGGCTCGTCGCCGTCGGCATCGTCGGCCTGGTGGCCGCGCAGGGCGACCTCGCGGCGGCACGGGAGGGGCTGCTGCTCGCCGCCCTCGTGGTCGCCGGCCTGGGGATCACGTTCGCGCCGTGGTGGCTGCGCATGGCTCGGGACCTACGGGCCGAGCGGGTGGAGCGAATCCGTTCACAAGAGCGCGCGGAGCTCGCCGCCCACCTGCACGACTCCGTCCTGCATACGCTCGCCCTGTTGCAGCGCAATGCCGACGACGCGGGGACGGTTCGCAGGTTGGCCCGCGCCCAGGAGCGGGAGCTCAGGAGCTGGCTGTACGGCCCCGGCGTCCAGGACACCGCGACCTTCGCCGCGGCGGTGGAAGGCGTCGCCGCCGAGGTGGAGGACATCTACGGCGTGCCCATCGAGGTCGTGCACGTCGGCGACTGTCCCGTCGACGACGCGCTCTCCGCCTGCCTCCAGGCCGCGCGTGAGGCGATGGTCAACGCCGCGAAGTACGCTGGGGCGACGTCGATCTCGGTGTACGCCGAGGTGGAGTCGGAGCAAGTGACGATCTTCGTGCGCGACAAGGGAAAGGGCTTCGACCTCGACGCCGTCTCTCCCGACCGGTACGGCGTACGGGAGTCGATCGTCGGGCGCATGCGCCGGGCCGGTGGCGAGGCGACGGTCCGTACCGCGCCGGGCGAGGGCACGGAGGTTCAGCTGGAGTTGCCGAGGAGACCATCTCGAGGGACACCGAGAGGGCCACAGTGAGCGAGCATGTACGGGTCGTCATCGTCGACGACCACCGACTGTTCCGTGCCGGCGTGCGCGCCGAGCTGGGCGACGCGGTCGAGGTCGTCGGCGAGGCCGAGGACGTCGAGGGCGCGGTCGCGACGATCGCGGGGGTACTCCCTGACGTTGTCCTCCTCGACGTTCACCTGCCCGGCGGGGGAGGCCAGAGCGTGCTGCGGGAGCTCTCTTCCTCGTGTCCTGAGGTCCGGTTCCTCGCCCTTTCGGTGTCTGACGCGGCCGAGGACGTCATCGGGATCATTCGCGCCGGCGCGCGGGGGTACGTCACGAAGACCATCTCCGGCGAGGAGCTGACCGACGCGATCGACCGGGTGGCCGCGGGCGACGCGGTCTTCTCGCCGCGGCTCGCGGGTTTCGTGCTCGACGCGTTCGCGGCCACGGACGCACCGTCCGTCGACCCAGAGCTCGACCTGCTGACCCGGCGGGAGCGGGAGGTGCTGCGGCTCATCGCCCGGGGGTACGCGTACAAGGAGATCGCGCGGCGGCTGTACATCTCGGTGAAGACGGTGGAGACGCACGTGTCGTCGGTGCTGCGCAAGCTGCAGCTCTCGAACCGGTATGAGCTGTCGCGCTGGGCGACTGCCCGCCGCCTGGTCTTAGGGTGCACACGCCCACACGGTGTCAGTCGAGGCCGAGCACGACGCGAAGTGTGTTCTCGACGGCGCGAAGCTCCCCTGGCGCGAGTAGCCCGAGCCGTCGTCGAAGCTGGTGCTTCCGCACGGTGTGGACGTCTGTGCAGTTGACGTACGACTCGTCGTGCTTCTTCAATCCGGCGTCTGGGCCAAGAGGAATGTGGGTCCACAAAGGCCCCGCGGTGCCAGTGATGGTAACGACGGTGACCGCGGAAAGCGGCGCCGCGATGCGGTTGATGGTCAGGATCACAACAGGATGGGGTCCGATCCGCGCCGGGAAGGCGCATATCCACGCCTCGCCTCGTAGGGGTGTGCCACGCACTACCACTCGGACTCGTCTGCCGCGTCCAGGTCAGCCTGGGTGACGGGCTCGACGGCGTCGGGGATCGGCGCTGGCAGGCGACCGTAATAGAGGTGGATCTCCTTCGCGGCCTCGGTCTCGAGCGCCTCGCGGTGGAGGAGGCGCAGCCCTTCGCGTAGGGCTTCAGAGGTGGAGTGCAGACCTAGCAGCCGCATCGACCGCGTCAGCTCGGACCACTCGTCGGGGCCGAGACGAACCTGCGCGGGAGCCGTCCGTTCAGCAGTCTTGCCGCTCACGATCCTCCTCCATCCCTGCTGTACTACCCACGTCATACACCATACTCAGTGCATGTGCCGTACGGAAGGAACCACCGGGCCGTGACCCAGCGTCAGGGGTTGGCGCTGCGTCAAACCTTGCGCCAGCCTGGGATCCAGGCGCCGTCCTCGACGGTGTAGTCGCCGAACAAGGCGGGGCACTCGCCCCGCATGACCTCGGCGATCTTGCCGAAGACCAGCCGGATCTCCTCCTCGGCGCCCGGGGCCGTACGTGCCTCGATCGTGTGGCGGAGCGTACGGACGTTCGCCGTCCAGACGAGGCCGGTCGCCACACCCTCCGGGGCGAAGCGCCGCATGAAGCTGGTCTTCGCCTTCTTCTCGCTGAACGGCACGCCCTCCTCGTCGAGACCGAAATGGTCGGCCATCCAGCGCTGGAACTCCTCCATCCACTGCAGCATCTCGGTGGCGTGCTTCATCAGTTCGTCGTCGTCCCGCGCCCACTCGGGGAACCAGAACGGCAGGTCGGCGAGGCGGACGAACCGCATCGACTCCTGCGAGATCGCGGTGCCCGGCCGGTGGCGGACGAGCTCGTGGGTGTTGCCGGATACAACCGGCTTCCCGTTGCGGCGCACCCAAAGCAACCCATTTGGAACCTTGACGCAGTGAACCGACCCCTCGTAGCGCTCGATGGCGTCATTATAGCCTTCGCTGTTTCGATATCGACTGGGAATCTGTCGAGAGCGGCCGTGGTTCACCAGAGGGTTCGACCTGTGCGATAGCAACGAAACGACGTAGCAAGGGCGTAGATTCCTGAAGTGCTGTCCTGTCGAAGTGATCGTACGCTCCAGTCCAGTTCGGTCGTCGATTCGAACGCTTGCCGATATCCCTGACTTGATCGCGAGAACCTGGACATCATCGGCAAGCTCGCGGGAGGAGGTGTAAATGACTCGGTGGCCGGAGCTGGGATGCGTACACCCATCCCCCTCAACCATGGCGTCCAGGAAGCTGCGGATAAGATCTGGACTCCATCCGTGAACCATGGTGGGAACCCGCTTCTCGTACGAGTTTCCCAGCGAGGCCAGCATGTCACGCAGCGCCGCGCACCAGGTGCGTACCGCATTACCACCACTCTTTGGCAAGCAGGCAGGTAGCCCCATCTGACGGATGGCGGTCACCATGGCATCAAGAACCGGACCACTATTCTGCGACAGCGTGATCTGATGTCCATTGATGGAGCCTTCCGATATGTAATAGCCCAGGAAACGCGCGAATGGCTCGCTTGGGAAAGATCTTGCCGGATAGATGCGTACACATTCTGTGCCGTTGTGCAACCATATGCGCCGGGTCGCTGGCACAGTAATCCGCTGTGGCGAGAACCCCTTCCATCTCGCAGATTTCTGATACTTCACACGAGCGTGCAGGAGGTCACGTGCCTGTTCGACGCGAAAGGTCTGTTCCCCGCGTCTGGCTGCACGAGTATCGTGTCGGAGAGTCCACATGCGGTGGTTCGGCGTGACGAGCAGGTCTACCTGTTCGGAACGCACGCGGTACATCGGACCTGCGTACTCGGCGTGAAAGACCTCCTCCGCCTTTTGGTACTCAAGCTCGCCCGTGTTCGGATTAAGGGTCCCGAAGCTCTCGTCCCCCACAACCTTTGGCCACGGTTTCCAGCCTTGGCCGGTCAGCACCTCTGTCTCCGAGTCGTAGCAGCAGACGCGCGAGGTGTTATGGATCACGAAGCTGAAGCTGGCGTGCTCCAGCACCGAGCCGTGGGCCTGCCGCAGGATGTTCTGCAGGTACGCGTCCTGGTCGGTGCGCACCTTGCTGACGTTGGGGTTGAGGCCGGGCTCCCACGAGCGGTAGCAGAGCCGACCGGCGAGCTCGACGAGGTTCTGCGGGTCATTCAGTGTCTCCGCCAGCTCACCTCGGTCGAAGCGCTCGAGCCAGCGCTCGCCGCCGACCTCGCGGAGATAGCGCGCGACCGTGTCGTAGTCGAGATCCGGCCGTGCGACCAGGTAGACCTCTGGCTCGACCTGCCTCATGGCGGACCCCCTCGCTCGCGTTTCGTGGTGACGTGCCCTCGCTCGCGTCCAACCGTACGAGAGTGGCCCGACAGTTTTCGCCCCGCTCAGCCGACCGTGAGAACCCGAAAGCCCTCGGCGAGCCGACCGTCGGACATCCCCGCGGCGCGCCCGTTCCTGGTAAGCCAACCCCGCAGCATCCCCTCCAGGTCCTCCATGTGGGCGGTCTGGCTCTCGTGCGCGCGCAGGGCGGCGACCTTGCGGTCGAAAGTGGAGGTTACGTCCACGTAGTGGTTCGCTTCAGGCCCGCCCATCAGCCATACCTCCGACACCTTCCACGGCTCGAGACCCTCGTCGTCGAGCAGCTCGGGGTAGGCGAAAGGGTTGCGCGCGTCGGGGTACACCGCGTCGAGCGTCGCGTCGCCGGCCGCACGGTGGTCGGGGTGACTCGGGCCCATCCGCTCGTAGTTGCGCTCGGGGCTGTGGGTGAGCACCCGGTCCGGGCGTACCTGCCTGATCACGCGGGCGATGTCGCGGCGCAGGTCGAACGTCGCCTCGACCCGGCCATCGGGGTAGCCGAGGAAGCGCACGTCGTCGACCCCGACACACTTGGCGGCGGCGGTCTGCTCCGCCCTGCGGATGCCCGGCATGTCCTCGCGGGGGACCGAGCGGTCGAAGCCGCCCGCGTCACCGAAGGTGACCATCAGGTAGGTCACCTCGATGCCGGTGTCGGTCCAGCCCGCGATGGTGGCGGCCGCGCCGAAGTCGACGTCGTCGGGGTGGGCGGGGATCACGAGAGCGCGCTGTACGTCCTTGTCATCGAGCACGGGTTCATCCTAGGAAAGCTCCGCGGGAAAGCTCCGCGCCGCCCGGGCCGCATGCGGCGCGGTATGTCAGACGCGTCGCGGCGTCGTACCGGACCCGGAAGGCGCCAGCCAATAGGCTGGACGCGATGGCAAGCGACGCGCTCCTCGAGACCCTGAACCCCCAGCAGCGCGCGGCCGTCCTGCACGAGGGATCGCCGCTGCTCGTCGTCGCTGGCGCCGGCTCGGGCAAGACCCGCGTCCTCACCCACCGCATCGCCTACCTGCTGGCCGAGCGCGACGTACGTCCCGGTCAGGTGCTCGCGATCACGTTCACCAACCGCGCGGCGGGTGAGATGAAGGAGCGGGTCGCGGGCCTGGTCGGGCGTCGCGGGGAGTCGATGTGGGTCTCGACGTTCCACTCCGCGTGCGTGCGCATCCTGCGCCGGGAGGCCAAGCGGCTCGGCTTCCCGAGCAGCTTCACGATCTACGACCAGGCCGACGCGCGGCGGCTGATGACGATGGTGTGCCGCGACCTCGACCTCGACCCGAAGCGCTACTCGCCGAAGTCCTTTCTCGCCCAGGTGAGCGCCGCGAAGGACGAGCTGGTCGACCAGGAGACCTTCGCCGCCCGCGCCTCGACCCACCTGGAGCGCACGGTCGCCGAGGCGTACGGCATGTACCAGGGGCGGTTGCACGCGGCAGGCGCCTTCGACTTCGACGACCTAATCATGACGACCGTCCACATGCTGCAGGCGTTCCCCGAGGTCGCGGAGCACTACCGGCGCCGCTTCCGGCACGTGCTCGTCGACGAGTACCAGGACACCAACCACGCGCAGTACGTGCTCGTCCGCGAGATCGTCGGCCGGTCGGAGCTTCGGACGGTCGAGGGCGACGTCGTGCGCGAGGGCACGGGGGAGCCGGCCGAGCTGTGCGTCGTCGGCGACGCCGACCAGTCGATCTACGCCTTCCGCGGGGCGACGATCCGCAACATCCTGGAGTTCGAGCGCGACTACCCGGACGCGCGGGTCATCTTGCTGGAGCAGAACTACCGCTCCACCCAGACCATTCTCGACGCCGCCAACGCCCTCATCTCCCGCAACGCCGACCGCAAGCCCAAGAACCTCTGGTCCACGGCGGGCTCGGGAGGGCGCGTCGTCGGGTACGTCGCCGACAACGAGCACGACGAGGCGGCGTTCGTGGCGAACGAGGTCGACAGGCTCACCGACGCCGGCGAGTGCAAGCCGGGGGAGGTCGCCGTGTTCTACCGCACCAACGCCCAGTCCCGGGTTTTCGAGGAGGTGTTCATCCGGGTCGGGCTGCCGTACAAGGTCGTGGGCGGCGTGCGGTTCTACGAGCGGCGGGAGATCCGCGACGCGCTGGCGTACCTCCGGATGCTCGTGAACCCGGCGGACACCGTGTCGCTGCGCCGGATCGTCAACGTCCCCAAGCGCGGTATCGGGGACCGCGCCCAAGCGAGCATCGCGGCGTACGCGGCACGCGAGCGGATTTCGTTCGGGGAGGCGCTCGCCCGCAGTGACGACGTGCCGGATCTCGCCACGCGCTCGCGTACCTCGGTACGCGGGTTCGCCGGAGTGCTCGACGAACTGCGTGCGCTCGTGGCGGAAGGTACTCCTCCGGCCGACCTGCTGGAGCACGTGCTGAAGCGCACGGGGTACCTCGACGAGCTGCAGGCCTCGAGCGACCCGCAGGACGAGACGCGCGTAGAGAACCTGCACGAGCTGGTCGCCGTCGCGCGAGAGTTCGAGACGCGGATCCCGGATGGTACGCTCGCCGACTTTCTCGAGCAGGTGACGCTCGTCGCCGACGCCGACGAGGTGCCCGAGGGCGCGGAGACGACTGATGCGTCTGGCGACGCGGAGGCGGGCGGCGTCGTCACGCTCATGACCCTGCACACCGCGAAGGGCCTCGAGTACCCGGTCGTCTTCCTCGCCGGGCTGGAGGACGGCGTGTTCCCGCACATGCGTTCCATGGACGACCCGAAGGGCCTGGAGGAGGAGCGCCGGCTCGCGTACGTCGGCGTCACGCGGGCCGAGCGCAGGCTGTACGTGTCGCGCGCGGCGGTGCGCAGCTCGTGGGGAGCGCCGTCGTTCAACCCGGCGTCGCGGTTCCTCGACGAGATTCCTGGCGACCTGGTCGAGTGGGAGCGTACGGAGACGTCCGCGGCCGGGCCGTCCGCGTCGACGTCGGCGCTGGGCAGGGGAGCGCGGTCGCCAGGTAACCGGCCGGTGCCGTCGCTCTCGATGGGCGACAAGGTCACCCACGACGCCTTCGGGGTGGGCTCGGTGTTGTCCGTCGACGGCTCCGGCGACAAGACCAAGGCGGCGATCGAGTTCGGCGGTGAGACCGGCGTGAAGCACCTCCTGCTCGCGTACGCCCCTATCGAGAAGCTCTGAGCAAGAGGGTCGCCGGTCCCTACCCACCGGCCCGAGCCGTGGGGTGTCCGAGGATCCGCGTCGCCGCTGGCGCGGCTTCTCAGACACCGCGGTTGGCGGCGATGCGGGCGGCGGGGGTGACCGGGGGGCCGGCCTCAGTGGAAGAAGTGGCGGGCCCCGGTGAAGTACAACGTGAGCCCGGCCTCTCGGGCGGCCTCGACGACCTCCTCGTCGCGTTTCGACCCGCCAGGCTCCACGACCGCGCGTACCCCGGCCTCCGCGAGCACCTGGAGCCCGTCGGGGAACGGGAAGAACGCGTCGCTCGCCGCCACGGCGCCCTTGGCCCGCTCGCCCGCGCGCTGGACGGCGAGCCCAGCGGCATCCACCCGGTTGACCTGACCCATGCCGACGCCGACGCTCGCGCGGTCGGCGGCGAGCAGGATCGCGTTGGACTTCACCGATCGCACGGCGCGCCAGGCGAAGGCCAGGTCGGACAGGGTCGTCCCGTCCGCGGGCGAGCCGGTCCGCAGGCTCCACCCGCCCGGGTCGTCGCCCTCGGCATCGACCCGGTCGACGCTCTGCGCGAGGAGCCCGCCGCTGACGCGCCGCCACTCGACGGCGGCGCGCCGCTCCGGGGGAGGGCAGGTGAGCAGCCGGATGTTCTTCTTGCGGGTGAGGATGTCGAGGACGCCTGGCGCGTAGGCGGGCGCGACGACGACCTCGGTGAACACCTCGGCGACCTGCTCGGCCATGGGCGCGGAGACCGGGCGGTTGACCGCGATCACCCCGCCGAACGCCGACACCGGGTCGCAGGCGTGCGCCTTGCGGTGCGCCTCCGCGACGTCGCGGCCGATCGCGATGCCGCACGGGTTGGCGTGCTTGACCACCGCCACGCACGGTTCGGCGAAGTCGTACGCGGCGCGGCGGGCGGCGTCGGTGTCGACGTAGTTGTTGTACGACATCGCCTTGCCGTGCAGCTGCTCGGCCTGGGCCAGCCCGGGGTCTTCGGCGTCCGAGGTGTACAGGGCCGCGCGCTGGTGCGGGTTCTCGCCGTACCGCAGCGTCGCGGATCGTGTCCAGGAGGCGGCGAGGAAGTCGGGCCAGCCGGTCTCCGCGGCGTCCGCGTCCGGCGCGTACGTACCGGCGAACCACGACGCCACGGCGACGTCGTAGCCGGCGGTGTGCGCGAACGCCTCGGCGGCGAGGCGTCGCCGCGTGTCGTCGTCGAACCCCCCGTCTCCTACGGCCGCGAGGACGTCGGGATAGCGGGCAGGGTCGACGACGACAGCGACGTTCGCGTGGTTCTTGGCGGCGGCGCGGACCATCGCCGGGCCGCCGATGTCGATCAGCTCGACACACTCGTCGGGGCCCGCGCCTGACGCGACAGTCTCCCGGAACGGGTACAGGTTGGCGACCAGCAGGTCGAACGGCGCGATGGCGAGCTCGCTGAGCTGGCGCTCGTGGTCGGGGTCGCGGAGGTCGGCGAGAAGCCCGGCGTGCACCTTCGGGTGCAGGGTCTTGACCCGCCCACCCAGGACCTCCGGGAAGCCGGTCAGCTCCTCCACCCGCGTGACAGCCACCCCGGCTTCCTCGAGCCTCGTGGCCGTCGAGCCCGTGGAGACGATCTCGACACCCGCCGCGGTGAGCGCGCGGCCGAGCTCGGGGAGCCCGGTCTTGTCGTACACGCTCACGAGAGCCCGACGCACGGGGCGCTTGTCGCTCGTCCGGTTCATCTGGCTGCCCCCGACGGGTACGTGTCGCTCGGCTCGCGCATGAGCACCCTTCTTCCCTCCACGCGGTATCCGCGGCGGGCCATCAGCCCTACCGTCTCGACCAGCAGCCCGCGCTCGACTGACTTGATCCGCTCGTGCAGGCGTTCCTCGTCGTCGTCGGCGAGGACGGGGACCGCGCACTGCGCGACGACGGGGCCGGAGTCGACGTCGACATCGACGAGGTGGACGGTGACCCCGGTGACCTTGGCGCCGTAGGCGAGCGTGTCGCGCACCGCCCGGGCCCCGGGAAAGGCAGGCAGCAGGGCCGGGTGGGTGTTGACGACACGTCCGCGGAAACGCTCCACGAAACCCTTCCCGACGATCTTCATGAACCCCGCGAAGACGATGAGGTCCGGCGCGTACGCGCCCACTGTCACGCTGAGCGCCCGGTCCCATGCGGCCCGGTCGGGATGGTCGGAGAGGCGTACGACGAACGTCTCACAGCCGCCGCCCCGGCCGCGCTCGAGCCCTCGGGCGTCGTCGCGGTCAGAGCCCACGGCGACGATCCGCGCGCCGTAGCCTGGATCGACGCAGGCGTCGAGCAGAGCCTGGAGGTTGGTCCCCGTGCCGGACACGAGGACGACGAGCCGGGCGGACAGGGATGACTCCTCAGGTGTCGTCGGTCCTGGCCACGATATCCGGACGCCTCAGAGGCCGGCGAGCGCGGCGGTCCGTCCGCGACACTAGGATCCCGCGCATGGGAGGGAAGCAGTGACGCGACCGGACGACCGGCAGGATGGGCCGGGCGGCCCGGGTATGGACCCGTACGGCCCGCCCGAGCGGTCGCCCTACGGCGGCGATCCGTGGGGCAGGCCGCCTCGCCCGAAGGCGCCGGTCGACCACGGTGGCCGCAGGGCGGTGATCGCCGGGGTGCCGGGGATCGTCCTGTCCTTCGTGTTCTTTCCGGTCGGTGCCGCGCTCGACGTGGTCGCGATCGTCACGGGTGCGCGGGCACTGCGCCGGGTCGGGGGCAGCGGCGGCAGGGCACCGGGTGCCGTGGCCGGCATTGTTCTCGGCGTGATCGGGCTGCTGCTCGCGGCATTCCTCTGTGCTGTGCTCGTGGTGTTCTGGGACGGGGTGAACACCTACCAGCAGTGCATGTCCGGCGCGAACACGATCCAGGCCCAGAACGCGTGCAAGCAGGCGCTGCGTCACGCCTTGGAGCAGCGCCTCGGCAACGGCTAGGGCGTGTCCCGAATGTCGCGATGCGCCGACGACCGCGGTCAGTGTCTGCGTACGAAGCGGACCACCCAGCTCGCGCCGGCGCCGATCAGTCCGATCTCGAGACCGGCCGCCAGTCCGACGAGCCAGGGGGAGGGCCCGGTGACGGCCAGCCGCTCGCCGCCGAGCGGGCCGCCGGAGAGGGCGGTGAGTACCCCCACAGCCAGCCCGGTGCCCGCTCCGGCCGTGAACGCCCACAGCGCCGTCCGCCAGCCGCCGCGGTCGGGACCGATGCGGACGGTGATGGTTCCGTTCGCTATCCCTGCGAGCAGGGGAGCGGCGACCGCGGCGAGCGAGAGCGCGGGCGGCGATCCTCCCGAAGGGAGGGCCGCGAGGAGCGGGAGTGCTGGCAGGTCGCCGAGAGCCACCCCTCCCGGCGCGACGATCGTGCCCACGCCGACGGCGAACCCCGGCCCGACCGCGTACGAGACCGCCCACACGATCGCGTTGGGCACATACGTGGCCTGCAGAAGCAGCAGCAGGATGGCCCCCATGGGTCCCGGGGCGAGGGCATCCCCAAGGCTACGCGCCTGGTCGAGATGGGTCCCGAGCGAGGCGCCCGCCAACACGGACCCCGCGGCGACGAGCACAGCCAGCGCCCCTGTCGCGGCCGCGAGCACCGACCGCGCGCGTTCGGGAACCAGCGCGAGCTGTCGTGACCACGACACGACGGCGTGCAGCACGCCGGCCCCTCCGAAGACGAACGCCGCCACGAAGCAGAACGCGAGCGCGCGTACCGCGGACGGGCGGACGAGCGAGGTCTGGCCCACCTTGGCGAGGGCTGTCGCGACAAACGCGTATGGCCAGGCGACCGCGAGCGCGGCGAGGAGGACGTGTCGCGGGCGCCGCACGGCACAGCGGCGGGCCAGCCACGTCCCAGCGTGGAACAGGAGCAGCGCGGGCAGGACGGTCAGCCCGAGAGGGAGGAGGCCGACCCGGCCGCCGGGCACGGCGAAACCCACGTGGTGGGCTATGAGCCAGACCTGCGCGGCCGTGCGCAACGCTCCGGCGAGGCCGTGCCCGACGTCGGCGTGCGGAGCGGCGGCCCAGCCGATCACGGTGACGATGCTCATGAGGACGAGCCCGATGCCGGCCGTCCACCCGGCGGCGACGAGGCCGGCGAGGAGGATCCGCCCCGACCTGCGTTCGACGTCGGGGACGGCGGCATCGGGGGGACCGAGCAGAGCCGTCACGCGATCATCGTCGCAACGTGCGGGCGGTACGAGCACGCCGACGCGCCGTGGTGCCCCTACACGTCGTCACCGCGGCCGACCCCTCCCTCTTGCGCCGATCTTGAACTTATCGGGGGGTTACTGACCGGTATGTGGCCGATAATCTCAAGATCGGCGGGGGCGAGCGCTTCGAGCGCCGGCGGAAGGGGCGGAAAGGAGACCGTCGGCGGAGAGCCGGACGCGGGGCGCTCAGGTGCCGCTCATGACCTCGCGCATCAGGTTCGCGGTCTGGGTGGGCGTCTTAC
Source organism: Streptosporangiaceae bacterium (assembly GCA_050699055.1). Classification (GTDB taxonomy): domain Bacteria; phylum Actinomycetota; class Actinomycetes; order Streptosporangiales; family JBOHCT01; genus JBOHCT01. The sequence goes on from JBOHCT010000038.1 coordinate 17,586, forward strand.
CGACGTGCACGCCGGCCTTCTCGAGCGCGTCCTTCTTGGCCGCGGCGGTGCCGGAGCTGCCGGACACGATCGCGCCAGCGTGGCCCATGGTCTTGCCCTCGGGCGCGGTGAAGCCCGCGATGTAGGCGACGACGGGCTTCGTGATGTGGGCGTCGACGTAGGCCGCCGCGCGTTCCTCGGCGTCGCCGCCGATCTCACCGATGAGGACGACGGCTTCGGTGTCCGGGTCCTCCTGGAAGGCCTGCAGGCAGTCGATGTGGGTGGTGCCCGGGACGGCGTCACCGCCGATGCCGACGCAGGTCGAGAACCCGACGTCGCGCAGCTCGTACATCAGCTGGTAGGTCAGCGTGCCGGACCGGGAGACGAGACCGATGCGTCCGGGGGTGGTGATGTCGGCGGGGATGATCCCGGCGTTGGACCCGCCAGGGGTGGCGATGCCCGGACAGTTCGGGCCGATGATGCGGGTGTGCTCGCCGCGCGTCTGGGAGTAGGCCCAGAACTCCGTGGCGTCGTGGACCGGAATGTGCTCGGTGATCGCTACCGCGACCGGGATCCGGGCGTCGACCGCCTCGATGACGGCGTCCTTGGCGAACTTCGCCGGTACGAAGATCACCGACACGTCCGCGCCGGTCGCGGCCACCCCCTCGCCGACGGTGTTGAACACGGGGATCGGCTCCCCGCCGTCGCCCGGGTCGAACGACTGTCCGCCCTTGCCGGGTGTCACCCCGGCCACGATGGTCGTACCCGCGGCCCGCATGCGCGCGGTGTGCCTGGCCCCCTGGGAGCCGGTGATGCCCTGCACCAGGATCCTGCTGGTCTCGTCCAAGAAGATCGCCATCGCCTAGCCCTCCTGCGCGCACGCGGCCGACTGAGTCACACCGAGCCTGCCGCCGGTCCTCACCGGCTCTCCTGCGCCGCGAGCTCGGCGGCCCGGCGCGCCGCGCCGTCCATCGTCTCCTGCTGCTCGACCAACCGGTGGCCCGCCTTGGCGAGGATGTCCCTGCCCGCGTCGCGGTTGTTACCGTCGAGCCGGACGACCAGCGGCCGGTCGAGCTGCTCGCCCTTGTCCTCCAGCAGCCCGAGCGCCTGCACGATCCCGTCGGCCACCGCGTCGCACTGGGTGATGCCGCCGAACACGTTGACGAACACCACACGCACCGACGGGTCGGACAGGATGATCTCCAGCCCGTCGGCCATCACCTTCGCCGACGCCCCGCCGCCGATGTCGAGGAAGTTGGCCGGCTTGACCCCGCCGTAGGCCTCGCCCGCGTACGCGACCACGTCCAACGTCGACATCACCAGCCCCGCGCCGTTGCCGATGATTCCGACCTGTCCGTCGAGTTTGACGTAGTTCAGCCCGCGCTCCTTGGCCCGCGCCTCGATCGAGTCGCCGTCCTCGCCCTCGGCGTACTTCGCGTGGTCGTGGCGGAACGCCGCGTTGTCGTCGAGGGTGACCTTGGCGTCGAGCGCCAGCACCGCGCCGTCGGAGGTGAGGATCATCGGGTTCACCTCGGTCAGAGTCGAGTCCTCCTCGGTGAACACCCGCCACAGGGCGGCGATCAACTTACCTGCGCCGTCGAGCGCGGTGTCGGGCAGCTTCGCCGCCGCCGCGATCTCCCTCCCCTTGGCCGCGTCGACGCCGGTGAGCGGTCCGACCGGGACCTTCGCGACCGCCTCCGGGGCGCTCGCGGCCACCTCCTCGATGTCCACCCCGCCCTCGCGGGAGGCCATGGCGAGGAACGTCCGGTTCGCGCGGTCCAGCAGGAAGGAGAAGTAGTATTCCTCGGCGATGTCGCTCGCCCGCTCTACCAGGACTCTGCCGACCGTGTGGCCCTTGATGTCCATGCCCAGGATCTGCCGGGCCATCTCCTCGGCCCCCGCCGGGTCGTCGGCCAGCTTCACTCCGCCGGCCTTGCCCCGACCGCCGATGTGGACCTGCGCCTTGACGACCACACGGCCGCCGAGCTCCGCGGCCGCCCGACCCGCCTCCTCAGCGGTCGCCGCCACCCTGCCCTCCGGCACAGGCACCTCATGCGCGGCGAAGAGCTCCTTCGCCTGATGTTCGAGAAGGTCCACGAGCGTCCGTCCTTACCTACGCGGCAGTCCGCACGTGAGGGTAGTCCCGACGGGCGGACTGCCGCCCATCGGGTCCAACCTCGAGGTGCCCGGGTGGACGATCACGAACCCACGGGCGCCCGCGCCGCCGACGATCCGGACCCACCTCAGCGATTCAGCACACAGTATGCAGTATCCGTGCGGTCCCCCGCCACATGCGTCGGCCTTGCGGGCACGGAGGCGTACGGCACGCCGGACCTGAGCAGCCGGTCGCTGTGGTGGTCAGGTGGTTTAGACCGCGGCTGTCGCGACGTTGGCCCGGACCCACTCGACGATCTCGCTGGTCGGGGCGCCCGGGGTGAAGACGCGGGCGACCCCGATCTGCTCCAGCTCGGGAAGGTCGTCGTCTGGAATGATGCCGCCGCCGAACACGACGATGTCGCTCGCGTCGTTCTCCTTGAGCAGCTCGATCAGGCGGGTGAACAGCGTCATGTGCGCGCCGGAGAGTACGGAGAGGCCGATCGCGTGGGCGTCCTCCTGGATCGCGCTTTCCACGATCTGCTCGGGGCTTTGGTGCAGGCCGGTGTAGATGACCTCCATGCCGGCGTCGCGCAACGCGCGTGCGACGATCTTCGCCCCACGGTCGTGGCCGTCCAGACCCGGCTTGGCGACGACGACACGGATCGGAGCGGTGGCGGCCATGGACCTTGCCTCCCAGCGGTACGAGCCTCTGGGTCGAGGGTATCGCGGTCCGGGACGAGGCCGGGGTGCCGTGGGACTCACGTACCTTCGCGGTGCAACACGTACGGTCCCCCCACCGATGCACCTAGTAAGAGGTCCGGTGCTCGCTGACGAGAGCGAGTATCCCTGTCGAAGCGTCATCGCGTCGTGAGAGGAATCCGAGCCAGTGAGCGTTGAGAGCTTTGGGATTGAGAAGGAGTTCCTCCATGACCTGCTCCGTCAGATCGCCGAGGGCGACCTCCAGCTGCCCGAGTTCCAGCGCGGCTGGGTCTGGCCCGTGCGGAACATCGCCGGTCTGCTGGCCTCGATCTCACTCGGCTATCCGGTCGGCACCCTCATGCTGCTTCGTACGGGCGGCAACGCTCGTTTCAAGGAGACGCCCATCCAAGGGGTCGAGCTCCGGGAGAACGTGCCTGAAGCCGAGCGTCTGGTGCTCGATGGCCAGCAGCGGCTGACCTCGCTCTACCAGGCGTTGATGTTGGGTCGCCCCGTCCAGGCCCAGGACGGAGCGGCGGCGGCTGCGGGGCTGGTTCTACGTTGACATGCGTGCCGCCCTCGACCCTGCCAGCGACCGGGCTCGAGCTCGACGAGTACCAGCGATGGGCTCCCAGGGCGGTCGCTGGCCTGCAGACGGCCGCGCGCTTTCTCCACCGCCAGTATGTCCTCGACGCCAAGTTCCTGCCCTACGGGACGCAGCTCATCCCCCTGGCGGCGATCCTCGCGGCGCTCGGGGTCGATGCAGAGAGCCACGCCGCGCAGCAGAAGCTGGCCAGATGGTTCTGGGCCGGGGTGTTCGGCGAGCTGTACAGCGGGACCACGGAGACGCGGTTCGCCCGTGACCTTCCGGAGGTCGTCGCGTGGGTGCGTGGCTCCCGGGGAGGAGCCACGCACGGTTCAGGAGGCGTTGTTCTCTCCCGACCGGCTGCTGACCCTACGCACCCGTGTCAGCGCGGCGTACAAGGGCCTGTACATCCTTCTGCTGAAGGAAGGTGCCATCGACTGGCGCACCGGCGACGCGGTCACGGCCATTACCTACTTCGAGGACGCCATTGACATCCACCACATTTTTCCCCGGAGCTGGTGTCAGAAGTCCGACATCGACCCGAAGACGTACAACTCGATCATCAACAAGACGCCGCTGTCGGCGCGTACGAACAGAGTGATCGGAGGATGGGCGCCTTCCGACTACAGGTCTCGTCTCGCCAACAGCGCCGGAGTCGACAGGAAAACTATCGATAAGCACGTGGGTCCCCATTGCATCGATACGGCCCGGTTGTGGTCAGATGACTTCGATGGGTTTGTCCGGGCGCGACAACGTGCCCTGCTCAACCTCGTCGCGTCGGCCATGGGCAAGCCTGTCGCCAGCGAGGTTACGTCGGTAGGGGCGGAGAGCTTCGACGTGGACGACGCCATCGGCGCGTAGGAGGATTGGGCAACTGTCTCGGGCGTCGGGGCGCGGGACGAGGTCGGACAACGGATCGGGCAGGGGAATGCGGCAGGACAACGGCCGGTGGATCGAGGTCACGCCCTCGCGCTTCTCGCACGAACGGGCGGGGTTGCGGCGGGTCCACGCCCTGTTCCCCGACCGCGAGCCGTACCGCGCCTGGAGCAACCTCGAGATCATCACCGACCGTGGCCGCAGCCTCGAGGTCGACCTGCTCGTCCTCGCTCCCGGCGGGCTGTATCTGATCGAGCTGAAGGCGTGGTCCGGCCGCATCACCGGCGACCGCTACACGTGGCGCCTCGACGGCGGTCGCACGCGTACCGTCGACAACCCGTGGCGGCTCGCCAACGAGAAGGCCAAGATCCTCAAGGGCCTGCTGGTGCAGGCGGTCGGCCGCCGCGCCCGCGAGCCGGGCAAGCGGATCGACCGCAGGGACGTGGTCCCGTACGTCACGGCCGCGGTCTTCCTGCACGGCCCCGACGTGCGCTGCGACCTCCCGGACGAGGACCGCACGTTCTTGTACGGCCTGGAGGGCCAGCGGGAGCGGACCGGCCTGCCGGGAATCATCAGCGGCCTGGTCACCCGGCAGCCCCCGAACCCGGACCGCACCGTGACCGCGACGCAGGCCGAGGTCATCACCGGCCTGATGGACCACATCGGGATGACGCGGCGCCGCAAGCGGACGGTCGGCCCGTACGAGCTGGACGACGAGGTCGAGGCCGAGGGGCCGGGCTGGCAGGACTTCCTCGCGACCCACCAGCGCTTCCGCGACGAGCGGGTACGCGTCCGGCTGTACCACACCGGCGCGTCCACGTCCCGTGAGCAGCGGGCGACGCTGACCCGCGCGGCCGAGCGCGAGTACCGGCTGCTCCGCCACCTGTCGCACCCCGGCCTGGTCGCGCCGCGGGGCTTCTACGAGACGGACATGGGCCCCGCCCTGGTCTACGACCACGACCCGCGGTTCGGGCGGCTCGACCACCTGCTGGCCGCCCACGCCGGGGAGCTGCCGCTCGCCACCCAGCTGCAGATCATCCGGGGTGTCGCCGAGGTGCTGCGGTACGCCCACGGGCGCCACATCACCCACCGCGGGCTCTCGCCGCGCTCGGTGCTCGTCCGCCTGCGCGGCGACGAGCCGCCGCTGGTACGGGTGGCCGACTGGCAGACGGCGGCCCGCTCCGCCGCGACCTCCACCTCGGCGTCGGACCCCCCAGGCGGCCCCCAAGGAGGTGCTGCCCGGGACAAGACGTCGCTGCTCGGCGGAACCCGCCACCTTGGTGCGCTGGTGGAGGACGACACGCTCGTCTACCTCGCCCCGGAGCTGTCCGCCCGCCGGGAGGTCGACGACGTCAGGGCCGACGTGTTCGGCCTCGGCGCGGTCGCCTACCTCGTCTTGGCCGGCCAGCCGCCGGCTCCCGACCCGGCCCGGCTGCGCGTCCGCCTGTTCGAGCAGGGCGGTCTCGACCTGGCTGGCGTGGTCGACGGCGTACCGGAGGGCCTGCGCGCCCTCGTGCTCGACGCCACCCGCGGCGAGACCGGGGCACGGCTCGCCGACGTCCGCGCGTTCCTCGAGCGTCTGGACGAGGTGGAGGAGGAGCTGGCGGGACCGGCGGAGCCGGAGGGGGTCGACCCGCTCGACGCCACCACGGGGTCGGTGATCGACGAGCGCTGGCGGCTGCTGCGCCGGCTCGGCTCGGGCGCCACCGCGGCCGGGCTGTACGTGGAGGACCTGGCCGACGACGGCGCGCGCAAGGTGCTGAAGGTGGCCCGCGACGAGGGCCGGGCGCAGCGCCTGCGCGACGAGGCCGACGTGCTGCGCGGGCTCGACGACCCGCACGTGGTCCGGCTGCTCGACGGGCCGATCGACATTGGTGGCCGCACCGTCCTCGTGCTCGAGTACGCCGGCGACCAGACGCTCGCCACGGTGCTGCGCCAGGAGGGGCGCCCGTCGCTGGACTGGCTGGAGCGCTACGGCCACGACCTGCTCGCCGCCGCCGCCTACCTCGACGCCCACGGCGTCGACCACCGCGACGTCAAGCCGGACAACCTCGGTGTACGCGTTCGCCCGGGCGACCGCAGCAAGCATCTGGTGCTGTTCGACTTCTCCCTGGCCCGCACGCCGGCCACCGAGATCAGCGCCGGAACCCCGCCGTACCTCGACCCGTTCCTCGGCCCGCCGCGGCGCCTGCGTTTCGACGCCGCGGCGGAGCGGTACGCGGTGGCGGTCACTTTGTTCGAGATGGCGACGGGGCGGCTCCCCGCCTACGGCGACCCGCGGGCCGACCCGGCGGTCGTCGAGGCCGAGGCGACGGTCGAGCCGGACATGTTCGACCCGGCCGTGGCCTACCCGCTCGTCCACTTCTTCCGCACGGTGCTGCGC
>JBOHCT010000039.1:0-23987 GCA_050699055.1 Streptosporangiaceae bacterium
CCACAGGTGTCGCCCGCTCCGCCCACGACACCTCGGCCGGGCGGTTGTTCGTCGCTGGCCGCGCCCAGCCGCCGGACCCTCAGTCTCCGCCCGCGCATGGCCACTGACAAGGGCCGCATCGGCCAAAGGGTGCCGGACCCGGCGGACGCCTACGGATGCGACGGCGCGGGCGGTGCGCCCTCGACATCGAAGGCGAGCTCGTCGTTGTAGCACCACCACCAGTCCTCACCGGGCTCGTAGGATCGGTGTCATTAACCGACGATCTTGATAGCGCTATCGAACTCGGTAGCGAGCTTTTCCTGCTGCGTCATGTGCAAGAACCCCAGTGCTTCGAGCTGCCGGGCACGACGCAACGGACCCGCATCGATCGCCCGCAGACCGCCTGCCTGCACCAGCTGGGCCACGAGCGCAGCTAGCCCGCGACGGCGCGCGGATCGGTGCATCCACCGGGACACGCGAACTCCTCCACGTCCCAGCCGGCGCGGCGGGCCCGGCCTGATAGGCGCTCTCGTAGAAGTCGAGCACCGTACGCCTGGGGTCGGCGGCGGCACGGGCGTCGCCGTAGCGCAGCACGGCCAGGTGGCTGCCGCCACGCGGCACCCACTGCGCGGCCTCCGACCGCAGCGGGTCGCCGGCCAGCCCACCCGGCTCCGGTGCGGTGTAGGAGTAGAACGCCGGCTCCGGGAACGTGTCGTCGCCGAACCAGAGCCCGAAGCTGATGACCTCCCTGGAGTACGCCTCCCGCGTGACCGAGTCCACCTCCCGCGGCTGGTCGACCTTCCGGTCGGAGAACCGGGTGACTGCGACGTCGAAGGTGTGCCAGAAATGATGCACCGGGCTGATCTTCCCGGAATACCGAGCGGCGAACTCCTCCAATGTCACGCTGACCTGGGAGAGCACCCGCCAATAGCGGGTCACCCACGCGGGATCGTAGGCCCCGTGCTCGGTGTCCTCGGCGAACGGCCGCCCCGCGTCGGGCAGACCGACAGCGGCATCGGTGGGAACAACTCCATGCCCGGACCCTAGGCACGCCTGTCAACCCACTGGATCCCCCCGACAGCGCGAACGACGAGGGAGTCGCGTCGAAGAGCGGCGACGTCCAGGGCGGGTGTGTCCCTCCATGTGGGCACTGTCCGCCCGACCACAGTTGACCGCCACCCACGGCGACGACCACGGAAGGGGAAGGGTCGCCTCTTCAGGAAAGCCGCGCCTTCAGCCTCGTCACGAGCCCCGTCAGGGGCACCTCCTCCTGGTCGCCGCTCGTCAGGTCCTTGATCTGGGCGGTTCCCGAGCGGATATCTCGGTCGCCCACGATCACGGCGTAGCTGGCTCCGGACCGGCCGGCCGCCTTCATCGCGCCCTTGAGCCCCTTGCCGCCGTACGCGACGTCGGCCCGCACGCCCCCGCGTCGCAGCTCCACGACCAACCCGAACAGTCGGCGGTGAGCCTCCTCGCCGAGCGGGACGGCGAACACGTCGCATCGGGCGGGCAGCGCGGGCGCGACGCCTTCGGCCTCGGCGGCCAGCACCGTGCGGTCGAGGCCGAGCGCGAAGCCGATGGACGGCAGCGGCGGGCCGCCGATCTCCTCGGAGAGCCCGTCGTAACGGCCGCCTCCCCCGATGCCTGACTGGGCGCCGAGCAGCGGGTGGTCGAACTCGAAGGTTGTCCGCGTGTAGTAGTCGAGCCCGCGGACGAGCCGCGGGTCGTCCTCCCACGGGATGCCGATGTCGGCGAGCAGCTCGCGTACGGCATCGTGGTAGGCCTTGCACGCGGGGCACAGGTGGTCGGCGACCAGCGGAACCCCGTCGAGCTGAGCCTCGACCTCGGGGCGCTTGTCGTCGAGCACCCGCAGCGGGTTGGCCTCCACCCGGCCGCGGGTGTCCTCGTCCAGCTCGAGCCCACGGAGGAACTCCTGCAGGGCCGCGCGGTAGGCGGGGCGGCACTCGCGGCAGCCGAGCGAGTTGAGCAACATCCGGACGCGGCGCAGGCCCAGGGAACGGTAGCCGTCCCAGGCGACCGCGATCGTCTCGACGTCCACGGCGGGGTCGTCGCTACCGAGCGCCTCCAGGTCGAACTGCTGGAGCTGGCGGTACCGCCCGGCCTGCGGGCGCTCGTAACGGAACGCGGGACCGGCGGTCCACAGCTTGACGGGCAGCCGCCCCTTGGTGAGCCCGTGCTCGAGCGCGGAACGCAGGACGCCCGCCGTGAACTCGGGGCGCAACGAGATCGAGCGCCCGCCGCGATCGGTGAAGGTGTACATCTCCTTGGTCACGACGTCGGTAGACTCGCCGACCCCGCGCGCGAACAGCTCGGTGTCCTCGAAGACGGGCAGCTCGATGTAGGCGTAGCCAGCGCGACGCGCGGACGTGGCCAGGCCCTCGCGGACGGCCACGAAGAGATCCGACCGGGGAGGGACGTACTCCGGGATGCCCTTGGGCGCCTGAAAGGTCGGCGTCATGACACCCCCCGCGTCCGGGCCGCGGCCCCCGCCTCGGCGAGAAACGGGTTCGTCGCCCGTTCGCGCCCGATCGTGGTGCCCGGCCCGTGGCCGGGCAGGACGCTGCTCTCGTCGGGCAGGGGCAGGCAGACCCGGGCGAGGCTCTGGAGGATGGTGGAGTAATCGCCGCCGGGCAGGTCCGTACGCCCGATCGAGCCCGCGAAGAGAAGATCGCCGGCGAAAAGCGTCGTCGAGTCGGCATCGGCGGGTGCGCGGAACGCGACAGAGCCGGGCGTGTGGCCGGGAGCGTGATCGACGGTCAGCTCGAGGCCGGCCAGCCGCAGCACCTCTCCGTCGCGAAGCTCACAGACCTCGTCGGGCTCGGACAGGGTCAGCCCGCCGAGGAGCTGCGCCGCGACCGTCGGATTGAAGCCCTTGGCGGGGTTCGACAGCAGCTCGCGGTCGTCGGGATGGATGTAGGCGGGCACGTCGCGTGCGCCGCAGACCGGCGTCACCGACCAGACGTGGTCGAGGTGACCATGGGTCAAGATGACGGCGACCGGCTTGAGGCGATGCTCACGTACGACCTCGTCCACTCCTGGTGCGGCGTCCTGACCTGGGTCGATGACCACACACTCCTCGCCGGGAGCGGGCGCGACGACATAACAGTTTGTCTCGAACGATCCAGCGGGGAACCCGACGGCGAGCACAATCGTCCTCTGCTTCCAGCGGGGGCGGGGAAGGATCGTCTTCGAGCCTACCGACGGGCGGGGTCGTCCTGCGAACGAGTTGCCGGGATGGCCGATACGATGCCCCCGATCACGCGGGTGCGGGACCCACGTACACACCGTCGAAGGAGGGTGCGCGTTGCCCGGCAAGGAGCGCGAGCGGCGACTCGCGAGGGAACGCTATCAGCGCAACGTGGAACGCAGGCGGGAGACCCGCGAACGCACGCGCAAGATGAGCGCGGTCATCGGGGCCGTCGTCGCGGTCGCCATCGTCGCCGGAGGCGCCTCCGTGCTCACCCTCAAACTCCGCGGAGCCGACCAGGGTAGCGGGGCGGCGGCGGGCACGTCGGCGTCGTCCCCTTCGGCGGCGTCCGCGGGGTCTGACACCTGCTCCTACACCAGGACCCCCAAGGGCGCGGGCCGGCGGCACGCGACGTTCGTCGGACTTCCGCCAAAGAAGCCCCCACAGAAGGCCCGTTACCGGGCGACGATCAAGACCAACCGCGGCACGATCGTCATGGACCTGCGGAGCAGCCAAGCGCCTTGCGCCGTCAACTCCTTCCGGTACCTCGCTCACAAGGGTTACTACGACAAGACCCACTGCCACCGTCTCGTGACAACCGGGATCCACATCTTGCAGTGCGGCGACCCGTCGGGCACCGGCAAGGGCGGCCCCGGGTACACGTTCCCCGACGAGAATCTGAAGGGGGCGGCCTATCAGCGAGGTACCGTGGCAATGGCGAACAGCGGACCCGACACGAACGGCAGTCAGTTCTTCTTCGTGTACCGGCCGGGCGGTCTCGCGCCCAAGTACACACCGTTCGCGCGAGTCGTGAAAGGGCTCGAGATCGTCGACGAGATTGCCCGGGCAGGAACGACGGACGAAGGGGTGGCTCCAAGGAAGAACCTGGCCATCAAGGACATCGCGGTCTCCAAGGAGAGGTGACCCGTCGTCGGGCCGTGCGAAGTGAGCGAGGGAGGGCACGTGACCAGCGACCCGTGGGGTCGAGTAGACGAGCAGGGCACCGTCTACGTCCGTACCGCCGAAGGCGAGCGACCCGTCGGGTCCTGGCAGGCCGGCGACGCCGAGGAGGCACTCGCCTTCTTCCATCGCAAGTACGACGCGCTGGTGACCGAGATCGATCTCCTCGAGCAGCGTCTTCAGTCGACGGACCTCCCGCCGTCGCAGGCACAGGCGAGCGTCCGGCGCCTCAAGGGCGAGGTCAGGGACGCGAAGGCGGTCGGCGATCTCGAGGCGTTGGAGGCCCGCCTCGACCAGCTCGACGAGTTCGTACAGAAGCGCAAGGAGGAAGTGCGCGCCGCCCGTCAGCAGGCACGTACCACTGCGCGCGAAGAGAAGGAGCGCATCGTCGGCGAGGCCGAGCGGATCGCCGCTCAGGGCAGCCACTGGAAGGCGGGCGGGCAGCGCTTCCGGGAGCTGGTCGAGGAGTGGAAGGTGGCCGGGCGTGTCGACCGGCCGACCGAGTCGGCCCTGTGGAAACGGTTCAGTGCTGCTCGCAACCAGTTCGGCAAGCGGCGCAAGGCCTACTTTCGCGAGATCCGCGCGCAGCGCGAGCACGCACGAACCCGCAAAGAGGAGCTCGTGTCCGAGGCGGAACGCGTTGCCGGCGCGACCGACTGGGGCCCGACGGCTTCCCACTACCGGCAGCTCATGCGCGAATGGCGGGCCGCGGGCCCCGCCACCCCCGACGCCGAGGAAGCCCTGTGGTCCCGTTTCAAGTCCGCGCAGGACACGTTCTTCCATGCTCGGTCCGAGGCGTTCGCGGAACGCGACAGCGAGCAACGCGAGCATCAGACCAAGAAGGAGGAGCTGCTGGGCGAGGCCGAGCGGCTGCTGCCCGTACGCGACGCCCGTTCCGCCCGCGCGTCGCTGCGCCGCATCCAGGACCGCTGGGATCAGATCGGTCCGGCTCCCCGCGGTGCTCGGGACCGGCTCGAGGGGCGACTGCGCCGCGTCGAGGAGGCCATCCGCTCCGCCGAGGGCGCATCCTGGCACAGGGCCAATCCCGACAAGCAGGCCCGTGCCGAGGACACGATCGCGCGGCTCAGGGAGTCCATCGTGAGCCTCGAGCGCCAGCTAGGGCAGGCCCGCGCCAAGGGCAAGGACGAGGAAGTCCGACGGACCGGGGAGGCGCTCGCCGCGCGTCGTACGTGGCTCGAGGAGGCTGAGCGCACGCTCGCCGACCTGGCGACCGGAGGCCGCCGGGCCCAGTCCTAGCGACGACGTCTCACCCCTGTTCGCGAGCTGTCTCGGGGTTATCGGCGCTCCAGAGCGGAGCGTCCGAGGGCAACCCGGGGGTGGCGGGGCGCAGCCATGGGGGCGACTGCGCAGCTCGGGAGCACGTGGAGGCCTGAAGGGCGGAAGCCCGCGAGGTTCGCAGGAAAAAATCAGTGGTGGCCGCTGGTGACCCGGTACACGTCGTAGACGCCCTCCACCGACCGCACGGCCTTGAGGATGTGGCCCAGGTGCTTGGGGTCCGCCATCTCGAAGCTGAACTTACTGAGCGCCACACGATCCCGGGTCGTGGTGACGGAGGCCGACAGGATGTTGACGTGCTGGTCGGAGAGGACCCGCGTGACGTCGGACAGTAGGCGGGTACGATCGAGGGCTTCGACCTGGATCGCGACGAGGAAGACCGAGCCCGCGGCCGGCGCCCACGCGACCTCCACGAGCCGGTCCGGCTGACGCTTCAGGTTGGTGGCGTTGGGACAGTCCTCCCGGTGGACTGAGACGCCGTTACCACGGGTGACGAAGCCCAGGATCTCGTCGCCGGGCACGGGCGTACAGCAGCGGGAGAGCTTGACCCAGACGTCGTGGGCCCCCTTGACCACAACGCCGGGATCGGAGGCCGGACGGGGCTGTCGGCGCCGCCGGGTCGGGACTGCGACCTCGTCCAGATCCTCCTGGGCCGTGCCGCCGGCACCCTGGACGAGCTTCCGAACGACCGTCTGTGCGGAGACGTGTCCCTCGCCGATGGCCGCGTACAGCCCAGAGGCGTCGACGAAGTGAAGGTCGCGTACGAGGGCGACGAGCGCTTGACCGGAAAGGACCCGCTGGATCGGCAGTCCCTGCTTGCGCATGGCACGGGAAAGAGCGCCCTTGCCGGCCTCGATGGCGGTCTCGCGTCGCTCCTTGGAGAACCACTGCCGGATCTTGCTGCGTGCCCGTGCGCTCTTGACGAAGGTCAGCCAGTCGCGACTGGGGCCGGCGTCGTGGGCCTTGGAGGTGAGAACCTCGACCACGTCGCCGTTGTCGAGCCTGCTCTCGAGCGGAACGAGCCGTCCTCCCACACGGGCTCCGATGCACCGATGCCCGACCTCGGTGTGCACGGCGTAGGCGAAGTCGATCGGCGTGGCCTCCTGGGGGAGCGAGATCACGTCGCCCTTCGGTGTGAACACGAACACCTCGGAGGCGCCGAGGTCGAACCTGAGCGACTCGAGGAACTCGCCCGGGTCGGAGGTCTCCTTCTGCCAGTCGAGGAGCTGACGCAGCCACGTCATGTCGCCGGCGGAGTCAGCGTTCCTTCCGTTGCCCGTTCCGTTCCCGATCGCCTCTTCTTTGTACTTCCAGTGGGCGGCGACCCCGTACTCAGCGCGCCGATGCATCCCCCAGGTGCGGATCTGCAGCTCGACCGGCTTGCCCTCGGGACCGATCACGGTCGTGTGGAGGGACTGGTACATGTTGAACTTCGGCATCGCGATGTAGTCCTTGAACCGCCCGGGTACGGGGTTCCACCGGGCGTGGATCGTCCCCAGGGTCGCGTAGCAGTCACGGACGGAGTCGACAAGGATACGGATGCCGACGAGATCGTAGATCTCGTCGAAACTGCAGGCCCGCGCGATCATCTTTTGATAAACGGAGTAGTAGTGCTTCGGTCGGCCGGTCACGGTCGTCCCGATCTTGGCCGACTGCAGGTCGGTCGAGACCTCCTCGATGACTTCCTGCATGTACACGTCGCGACGTGGCGCGCGCTCGGAGACGAGGCGGGCGATCTCGTCGTAGCGCTTGGGGTACATCGTGGCGAACGCGAGGTCCTCCAGCTCCCACTTGAGCGTGTTCATGCCCAGCCGGTGCGCCAGCGGAGCGTAGATCTCCAAGGTCTCCCGGGCCTTGCGCTCCTGCTTCTCGCGCGGGAGGTAGCGGAGGGTGCGCATGTTGTGCAGGCGGTCGGCGAGCTTGATCACCAAGACGCGGATGTCACGGGACATGGCCACGACCATCTTGCGGACGGTCTCGGCCTCCGCCGCCTCGCCGAACTTGACCCTGTCGAGCTTGGTCACGCCGTCGACGAGCGACGAGACCTCACCGTCGAAGTCGTCGCCCAAGTCCCGGATGGTGTACGCGGTGTCCTCGACGGTGTCATGGAGAAGCGCGGCCACGATGGTCGGCGTGGTCATGCCGAGCTCCGCCAGGATCGTGGCGACCGCGAGCGGGTGGGTGATGTACGGGTCGCCGCTGCGTCGCTTCTGGTCCCGGTGGAAATGCGCGGCGACGTCGTACGCACGCTCGATCTGGCGGACGTCCGCCTTCGGGTGGATGCTCCTGATGCTCTTGATGAGCGGTTCGAGGACAGGATTCATCGTGTTGCCACGCTGACTACCGAGACGCGCGAACCGACGCCGCACGCGCACAGTGGACGAGGAGTGCCCAGCCTCCTCCTCGGTCGCGGCCGACTCCGCAGAGCTCGGACGCTCCGCTCGGGAGCCTGCCCAATCCCCCGGGCGGTGCGCAGACACGTCCTCAGCGGAAGCCGCTTGGCGCTCGACTCCCTCAACGCGCGTCGGCACCGTCTCTCGAGGCACGCAAGACTCCTCACTCGTCCGCGTCTGGGGTCCAGTGTATCGGCGCGGATCAGCAGCCCAATGCTGTCTGTGAACGTCCGTCCCTGTCCGCGAACTTCGAGCGTCGGCTCACCTCATACCGTGATCAGGGTGAAGAGGTCGATGTCGGTGAGCTTCTTACGGCCTTCCAGATAGGAAAGCTCGACGAGGACGGCGATCCCGACCAGCTCGGCCCCGGCTCGCCGGACCAGCTCCGCGGTCGCCTTCGCCGTGCCGCCTGTCGCCAGCACGTCATCGACGACCAGGATCCGCTCCCCTGGCCCGAAGGCGTCGCGGTGGACCTCCAGCGTCTCGGAACCGTACTCGAGGTCGTAGCTGGCTCCGTAGGTCCCCGCGGGAAGCTTCCCTTTCTTGCGTACTGGGACGAAGCCCGCCCCGAAGTGGTAGGCGACCGGCGCCGCCACGATGAACCCCCTCGCCTCGATCCCGACGACCTTGTCTACGGTCCCCCTGCCGTAGTGATTGACGATCGTGTCGATCGCCCCGGCGAAAGCCACATGGTCGGCCAACAGCGGGGTGATGTCTTTGAACAGCACCCCGGGCTTGGGGTAGTCGGGGACGTCACGGACCCGTTGCTCGATCAAGCGTCGCAGGTCGACACGCGCGGGTGGGCTCGTCATCGCCGTTTCTTGCCGCTCGGCCGCTTCTTGGACCCTCTGCGCGGCTGCTGACGCGGCCCGCGCTGGTCCATGCGACGGGTGGAACCAGGCGAGACACCCACCTCCGCCGGTTCCTCGTCCGCGCCGGACCCGGCGCCGGCCGGGACCCTCGCCTCCTGCTCCGCTCCCGCCTTCGCCTGCGACTTGGCGGCCGCGGTCTGACGGGCCTGTACCCGCCGCGCGAGCGCCCGCATCGGCTGCTCACGCTCCTTCAGCTCGGTCGCGAGCGGCGTAGCGATGAAGATCGAGGAGTACGTGCCCGCCGCGATACCGATGAACAACGCGAGCGCCAGGTCCTTGAGGACACCGGTGCCGAGGAAGGCCACCGAGACGAACAGGATGGCCGCGACCGGCAGCAGCGCGATGACAGAGGTGTTGATCGACCTGACCAGTGTCTGGTTGACGCCGAGGTTGGCCGCCTGGCTGTAGGTCATCCGTGAGCCGCTCAGCAGCCCCGCGGTGTTCTCGCGCACCTTGTCGTAGACGACGACGGTGTCGTACAGAGAGTAACCGAGGATCGTGAGGATGCCGATGACTGTCGCAGGCGTGACCTCGAACCCGACGAGGGCGTAGATGCCGGTGGTGATGATCAGGTCGTGGAGGAGCGCGACGATCGCGGCGACCGCCATCTTCCACTCGAACGCGATGCTGAGGTACAGCACCACGAGCCCGAGGAAGACAACCAGGGCGATCTCCGCCTTGTGCGAGATCTGCTGCCCCCACGACGGACCGATCACCTGTGGACTGATGGCACGCGGCCTCAGGTCGAAGCTCTTCGCCAGCGTGGTCTGCATCTCGTCGACCTGCTTCGGGGGCAGTGACTCGGTCTGGACCCGCCACTTGCCGCCGGTCACCTTCTGCACGATGATCTCGTCGGCGCCGCCGGCCGCGGCGGCCGAGCGAACCTGCGGGACCGTGGCCTGCGGTGCCTGGAACTGGAACACCGAGCCGCCGATGAACTCCACGCCGAGGTTGAGCCCGCGCAGCCCTACCCCCAGAGCGCTGATCACGATGAGGGCGATCGAGACGGCGTACCAGATCCGACGGCGCCCGATGAAGTCGAACGACATCTCACCGCGGTAGAGGCGAGCGCCGAAATGGCCGAGGCTCAGCATGGCTCACGCCTCCTTCGCGGCGGTGCGACGACGACCGGCGGCGCGGCCGGTGGGCGACGTGCGGGCGCCGAGCCGGCTGGGGTTGAGTCCGGACAGGGCGTGCCCGCCGCCGAAGAATCGGGTGCGGGCGAGCAGGGTGACCAGCGGCTTGGTGAGGGCGAAGACCACGAAGACATCGATGATGGTCGTCAGCCCGAGAGTGAACGCGAAGCCCTTGACCTCGCCGACCGCGAGGATCCACAGCACGAGTGCGGCGAGGAACGACACGACGTCAGCGGTGACGATCGTGCGCCGCGCCCGCTGCCACCCGCGCTCGACGGCCGACCGTGCGCTGCGGCCCTCGCGAATCTCGTCACGCAATCGCTCGAAGAACACCACGAAGGAGTCGGCCGTGATGCCGATCGCGACGATGATACCGGCGATCCCGGCAAGAGACAGCCGGAAGTTCATCGCCATACCGAGCAGGCAGATGGCGGCATAGGTGATGAGTCCGGCGCAGGCCAAGCTGAGCCCCGAGACCAGTCCGAGCCCGCGGTAGTAGAGGAGCGAGTACAGCAACACGAGGAGCAGGCCGACGGCTCCGGCGAGCAGCCCGCCGCGCAGTTGGTCCTTGCCGAGGGTGGGGCTCACGGACTGGATGGCGCTCTTGTTGAACTTCAGCGGCAGCGCGCCGTAACGCAGCACGTTCGCGAGGTCCTGCGCCTGCTGCTGGGTGAAGTCGCCGGTGATCTGGGCCTGCCCGCCGGAGATCGCGCTGATGATGCGGGGCGCGGAGGCGACGACGCCGTCGAGCACGATCGCGACCTGGTTGCGCGGCGGGGGGAGGTTGACGACCTTCTGGGTGAGGGCGGCGAATCGGTCCGCGCCCTCGCCGTTGAAGCTGAGGTTGACCTGCCAGCCGCCGGTCTGACCGTTTTGAGGCAGCCCCGCCTGGGCGTTATCGACCATCGTGCCAGGGATCTTGGACTTGCTGAGGACGTACTTGGCACCGCCCTGCCGGTCGCAGGCGACTACCTGCTCGTTCTGGGGCTTGAGCGAGGTTCGCGTCTTGTCCGGGTGCCTGCAGTCGAGCTTGCGGAACTTCTTCAGTACCTGTTTGTGGATGCCGGAGGTGTCCTGACCGGCGAGGCCGCCCTGCTGGGGGGGAGCGGGAGCCTTCGGTTTTGGCGACGGCTGCGCGAGGAGAGCGTGGGAGAGCGCGCGCCCCTTTCCCGCGGAGTCCTGGGACGAGGACTTCTGGCCCTTCTTCGACTCCTTGGAGTGTTGCGAGGACTTCTGCGCTGGCTGTTGCGGAAGCTGGGAGGACAGGCCGGCGGGCTGGTAGAGGAGGACCTGGCGGAAACGAAGCTGCGCCGTCTGCCCGACCTGCTGGACGACCTGGCGCTGCCCCTGGCCTGGCACGGCCACGATGATGTTCTCGCTCTGCTTGGTGACCTGCGCCTCGGAGACCCCGAAGGCGTTGACCCGCTGTCGGATGATGTTGACGGCCTCGTCGATGTTCTGGTCTGACGGCCGCTGGCCCTTGAGCGTAACCGGGGTGAGCGTGACGGTCGTGCCGCCGGACAGGTCGAGACCGAGCTTCGGTGACATCGTCCCCTGGAGGAACATCACGCCGTACAGGACGGCGATGAGCACCACGAGAGCTCCGAGGACACGCCCGGGCTTCGGTGCGTTGCTGGGTGGAGCCACCTTTCGACTCTTCTCTCTCCCGTTGTTCGGCTGCCGCGTCCGGAGTATCCGACCCTACGCCGAGGAGGGGGGCTTCCTCTTCTTCTTCTTCCGGCCCACCCCGTCGGGGCTCTCCGCCGCGCCGTCCGGCGAGGGGTCATTGTCCAGCGTGGGCCCGAACTCCCCGTCAGATGTCGCTTCCGCCGGAGTTTCCGTCGGATCGGTCTCCGTGTCCTCTATGACCTGTACGACCGAGGCCTTCACGAACCGACACCGCACCCCGGGGGCGACCTCGAGAACCACATGCTCGTCGTCGACGACACTGACCGTCGCGAACAGTCCCGCGTTGGTCATCACGCGCTGGCCGGGCTGCAGTCGGCGGCGCACATCCGTCATCCGCCGCTGGCGCCGCTGCTGGGGACGGATCAGCACGAGGTAGAGCAGCACGACGATGGCGATAATGGGCAACAACTGCACGAGCGTGTTGCTCACTTGATGGTCCTTCTGATGTTGGGGGCAGGGGACGGGCCGCGACCAGACGACCACGACGTCCTCAGGGTGGAGCCCCGGAGTCTAGGCGAGCGGTGCGAACCGCGGCCACGGCGTCCACATCTCGGTCTAGTGTCTCACGACACACCGAGCATTCGCTCTCTCTAACCGACAACCACGGTCACGTACCGCCCGACGGCTCGTCATCGAACAGCGTAGGCGACTGTGGCAACGGGTGTGGGGGGATGAGCCCGAAGTGGGACCAAGCGGCAGGGGTCGCGATCCTGCCACGAGGGGTCCGGGCGAGCAGTCCCCCGCGCACGAGGTAGGGCTCGACGACGACCTCGACGGTCTCGGGCTCCTCGCCAACGGCCACGGCGAGCGTGGACAGGCCGACCGGCCCGCCGCCGAAACGGCGCAGCAGCGCGTCGAGGACACCGCGATCCAGCCGGTCGAGGCCTTCTTTGTCGACGTCGTACAGGCGAAGGGCGGCCGACGCGATCTCGCGGGTGACGACACCGTCCGCGCGGACCTCCGCGTAGTCGCGGACCCGGCGCAACAGGCGGTTGGCGATGCGCGGAGTGCCGCGGGCACGCCGCGCGATCTCCTCCGCCCCGTCACGGCGCAGCTCGACATCAAGAAGGTGAGCGGAGCGTGTGAGTACCTGCACGAGCTCACCGGCCTCGTAGAAGTCGAGGTGTGCGGTGAAACCGAACCGATCGCGCAGCGGCGCCGGCAGCAGACCGGCCCTGGTGGTCGCGCCCACGAGGGTGAACGAGGCGACATCGAGTGGGATGGCCGTCGCTCCTGGACCTTTGCCGACGACGACGTCCACCCGGAAGTCCTCCATCGCGACGTAGAGCATCTCCTCGGCCGGTCTCGCCATCCGGTGGATCTCGTCGAGGAACAGCACCTCGCCTTCGGTGAGATTGGACAGCACGGCCGCGAGGTCGCCGGCGCGTTCGATCGCATGGCCGCTCGAGATGCGCAGCGGCGCTCCCATCTCCGCGGCGATGATCATCGCCATGGTCGTCTTGCCGAGTCCCGGTGGTCCGGACATCAGGACGTGGTCGGGCGGCCGTCCCCGCCGACGCGCGCTCTCCAGGACAAGCGACAGCTGCTCGCGCACCCGGGCCTGCCCGATGAACTCGTCAAGGCTCCTGGGGCGAAGCGCTGCCTCGGCGGCACGCTCGTCGCCGTCGGCCGCGGGTGTAACGAGCCCGCTCCTCGACTCTCCCGGCCTGGTCACGACCGACTCAGCCGCCCGAGCGCGGACCGCAACAGCCGCCCAACGTCGGGGGTCTCTCCCGATGCGGCCATCTCCTCGGCCTCGGGCGCGACCGTCGTCACGGCCTGTTCTGCTTCGCGGGCCGACCAGCCGAGGCCGACGAGACCCGTGTGCAGCTGCTCCCGCCAGGACGAGCCTGGCGATCCGACCGCCGCGGGGGCTTGCCGCTCCTCGGGTGGCCCCAGCCGGTCCTTGAGCTCGAGGATGATCCGCTGCGCACCCTTGCGGCCGATGCCGGGAACGCGGGTGAGCGCCGCGATGTCGCCTTCGCCGACCGCACGCCTGAGGGCGTCGGGCGCGTGGACCGCGAGCATCGCGAGGGCCAGGCGCGGGCCCACTCCGCTGGCCGTCTGCAACAGCTCGAAGGTCGCACGCTCGTCATCGTCGGAGAAGCCGTACAAGGTGAGGGAGTCTTCACGGACGACGAGGGAGGTCGGGACACGGGCGTGCTCGCCCGGACGCAGGTGGGCCAGCACGGCGGGCGAACACTGGACGGCCAACCCCACACCGCCCACCTCGACGACCGCGCCGTCGGGGGCGACGGAGACAATCCGGCCACTGACGAAGGAGATCACGACGCGGCTCCCCGGCGCTCGGCGAGAGCGGCGGCGAGACGGCGCTCTGCTGCCCCCCGCCATAGATGGCAGATCGCGAGCGCGAGCGCGTCGGCGGCGTCCGCGGGGCGGGGCGCGGCCGGTAGGCGCAGGAGCCGGGTCACCATCGAGGCGACCTGGGCTTTGTCCGCTCGCCCGTTGCCCGTCACGGCGGCCTTGACCTCACTCGGTGTGTGCAGGGCGACCGGTAGGCCACGTCGAGCCCCGCAGGCGAGGGCGATCGCGCTCGCCTGTGCGGTGCCCATGACCGTGCGGACGTTGCGCTGGCTGAACACCCGCTCCACCGCCATGGCATCGGGGGCGAGGCGATCGAGAGAGGCCTCGATGTCGCGTTCGAGGGTGACGAGCCGCTGGCCCACGCCATCGTGCGCGGAGGTACGGAGGACGCTCACCTCGACCAGATGGAGCGGCGAACCCGACGACCCGTCGATCACGCCGAGCCCGAGGCGGGTAAGCCCCGGATCGATTCCGAGGACACGCACGCGACGGCACCTCCGATCCGAACATCAGTTCGGACGAGAGGCTACAGGGACACCCGCGTCCGACGCAGTCCGCCACGCCGCAAAGCTTGCTCCCGAGACTCCGCAGTCTTCCGCCCCCATGGCTGCGCCCGCCACCCCCGATGGCCCCTCGGACACTCCGCTCGGGGAGCCAGCAACTTACCCGACGCGACTCCCAAACGCTCTCTCAATAGCAGACGGCGCATGTCAGAGCGACCACAGGCGAGAGAAGCCGTGCGCTCAGCCGACCTTCTCCATGATGTCGTCGGAGACGTCGTAGTTGGCGTAGACATTCTGGACGTCGTCGCAGTCCTCCAAGGCGTCGAGCAAGCGGAAGGTCTGCCTGGCGCCGCTCTCGTCGAGCTGGACGCTCATCGTCGGAAGGTAGCTGAGCTCGGCGGAGTCGTAGCCGATACCGGCGTCGCGCAGGGCGGTGCGGACAGGCATCAGCTCGTCGGCGGCGCTCACGACCTCGAACTCCTCGCCGATGTCCGCCATCTCGTCGGCACCCGCGTCGAGGACGGCCGCCAGCACGTCATCCTCGGCCAGGTCGTTCTTGGGGACGACCACGACACCCCTGCGGTTGAACAGGTACGAGACCGAGCCGGGGTCGGCCATCGAGCCGCCGTGCCGGGTCAGCGTCGTACGAACGTCCATGGCGGCGCGGTTGCGGTTGTCGGTCAGGCACTCGATCAGAAACGCCACGCCGCCAGGACCGTAGCCCTCGTACATAATCGACTCGTACGACGCGCCGCCGGCCTCCTCGCCTGAGCCGCGCTTGACCGCCCGGTCGATGTTGTCGTTCGGGACGGAACTCTTCTTCGCCTTCTGGATAGCGTCGTAGAGCGTTGGGTTGGCCGCTGGGTCGCCGCCGCCGGTCCGCGCCGCGACCTCGACGTTCTTGGTGAGTTTGGCGAAGAGCTTGCCCCGCTTGGCGTCGACGGCGGCCTTCTTGTGCTTGGTGGTGGCCCACTTCGAGTGGCCGCTCATCGAACCTCCTTGTCGACTTGGGCTGCCCGCTCGCGCACGAGATCAAGGAACAGGCGATGGATGCGGTCGTCACCGGTCAGCTCGGGATGGAACGACGTGGCCAGCAGCCGACCTTGGCGCACCGCGACGATTCTACCGGCGGCGGGCCCCGAGGCGGGACTTCTCGAGCCTCCCTCGCTCGCCACTCTTCCCAACACCTCGACGTCGCCGCCGACCGACTCCACCCACGGCGCGCGGATGAACACCGCGTGGAATGCCGGTCCGTCCACGCCTTCCACGTCGAGCCCGGTCTCGAAAGACTCGATCTGGCGGCCGAAGGCGTTGCGTCGTACGACCACGTCGATACCGCCGAGGGTCTGCTGGTCGGGGACGCCGTCGACGAGCTTGTCCGCCAGCATGATCATGCCCGCACAGGATCCGTACGCGGCCATGCCGTCGCGGATCGCGTCGCGGAGCGGCTCGAGGAGACCGAAGGACAGCATGAGCCGGCTCATGGTCGTGGACTCGCCGCCGGGAATCACGATGCCGTCGAGGTCCACCAGCTCCCCGGGGCGCCGCACCGGCCGCGCGACCGCTCCGCAGCGCTCCAGCATGCGGCGATGCTCACGCACGTCACCCTGCAGCGCGAGCACGCCGACCACGGGTCCGGACGGGGTCACCGTCACCACCCGCGGTCCGCGTACCGCTCCTCCGGCGACAGGTCAGCGACATTCCGCCCGACCATGGCGTCACCGAGGCCTCGCGACACCTTGGCGATGACGTCGGGGTCGTCGTAGAACGTCGTGGCCTTGACGATGGAGGCGGCACGCTTGGCGGGGTCACCGGACTTGAAGATGCCGGAACCGACGAACACCCCGTCGGCGCCGAGCTGCATCATCATCGCGGCGTCCGCGGGCGTCGCGAGCCCCCCGGCGGTGAACAGCACGACCGGCAGCCGCCCCGTCTGGGCGATCTCCTTAACCAGCGCGTACGGCGCCTGGAGCTCCTTGGCCGCGGTGTACAGCTCGTCCTCGGACAGGCCGGCCAGCCGGCGAGTCTCGGCACGGATCGCACGCATGTGGCGAGTCGCCTCGACGACGTTGCCCGTACCGGCCTCCCCCTTGGAGCGGATCATGGCCGCACCCTCACCGATGCGCCGCAGCGCCTCGCCGAGATTCGTGGCTCCACAGACGAACGGCACCGTGAACCCCCACTTGTCGATGTGGTGGGTCTCGTCGGCGGGGGTGAGGACCTCGGACTCGTCGACGTAGTCGACGCCGAGGGCCTGCAGCACCTGAGCCTCGACGAAGTGGCCGATGCGAGCCTTGGCCATGACGGGGACCGAGACGGCGTCCATGATCTGCTGGACCATCTCGGGGTCGCTCATGCGGGCGACCCCGCCGTGGGCTCGAATGTCGGCGGGCACCCGCTCCAGTGCCATCACGGCGACCGCACCGGAGTCCTCGGCGATCTTCGCCTGGTCGGCCGTGACGACGTCCATGATCACGCCGCCCTTGAGCATCTCGGCCATACCGCGCTTGACGCGCGCGGTACCGATGACGCCGGACGCGGGCCCAGAAGCGGATCCAGAAAAGGACATTTCGGCTTGGTTGGACACGGGCGAAACCTCACACGGTGGGCAAAGGGATCGTTTCCTCCATGCTAGTCGGGTCGGCGACGGGACCGCTTCGATCACTTGACATAACCGTCGATCTCAGGCTGTCGGGGGGCCGCGGGTAGGCTCCCCCCATGGTCAAGATCGACGAGGGTGGGTGGGCCTCAGGCCGCGTCCACCGGGTCGGCCGTCGCCGGCGGGCTGTCGTCGATCTCGAAGAACGGCGGTACAGGCGCGCGGCCGGCGAGACGCAACAAGCGCGCCATCCGCCTTCCGCGCAGCGCCCGCGCGTCGCGCACGGCGTCGTTGTAGAAACGGCGGGCGATGACGGTCTTGCGCGCCGCGGCGTCGAACTCGCGGAGCAGCTCAGCTCCCCCCTGCCGCGTGGTCAGCGCCGTCCTGGTCTCCGGCTGGTCGAAGGCCGCGCGCAGCGCCCGGGAGAGGTCGCTCTCGGCGAGCTCACGGGGCTCGGGGGCCGCGGCCCTCGCGTCGTGCGCCGCCCCCGCGAGTAGCAGGCTCGTGGCGGGATCGAGCAGCCGGGACGCCGCCAGCTCCAAGGCGACCGCCGAACGCCTGACGAGGGCCGCGTCGAGCGCGGCCCTTGCCGCCTCGACCCGCTGGTGCAGCCTGTCCAGCCGCGTCGCCCGCCAGGACACGTAGAAGCCGAGCAGCACCAGGACGGCGAAGCTCGCCGCGACATAGGCCACCACACCAGCCGCCAGCCCAGCTACCGGCCCGGCCGTCAGCTCGACAGCAAGCGCGTGCATCGCGGTCTACCTCACCCGGCTGCGGAGGTCCTCACGGACCCCGCCCGTATCCACGGTCACGGCCTCGTAGACGCGAACGACATCGCGAGCCACGTCGGCCCAGTCATAGGCGCGTACGGCGACACGGGCCGCCGCCGCGAGCCGCCGGCGACACACCGGATCGTCGAGCAGCTGGGCCGCGACCTTCGCGAGCCCACCCGGGTCCCCCACAGGGAACAGGGCGCCCGCTCGACCATCGCGAAGAACCCGGCGAAAGGGCTGGATGTCACTCGCCGCGACCGCCGCGCCGGCGGCCATGGCCTCGGCGAGGACGATGCCAAAGCTCTCGCTTCCGAGGTTGGGCGCGCAGAACACATCCACGGAGTGATAGGCACGGATCTTGTCTTCCTCGCTCACCCGACCGAGCGCGGTCACTCGGCCGCGGAGATCGAGGGGCAGCCGAGCGGAGACTCCCTCGGGCCCGCCGCCTGGGCCCGCGAGCAACAGGCGAAGCGCCGGACGCTCGACCCCGAGCTGGCCGAAGGCATCGACGAGCACCCCGAGTCCCTTGCGGGGTTCGTCCATGCGACCGATGAAACCGAGCGTCCCGCCCTCGCCGGGCCAGCCGGGCAAGGGATCGGCCGTCAGGTAGCGCCGTACGGCGACTCCATTCGGGATGAGGACGGCGTCGCCGCCGAGGTGCTCGACCAAGGTACGGCGGGCCGCCTCGGACACCGCGATGCGGCCACTGATCTTCTCCAGCACCGGCCGCAGGATCGGCTGCGCCGCCGCCATCGCCCGCGAGCGGGTGATCGAGGTGTGGAAGGTCGCGACGATGGGGCCGTCGGCGACCCAGCAGGCGAGGAGCGACAGGCTGGGCGCGGTGGGCTCGTGGACGTGCAAGACGTCGAAGCGTCCCTCGCGCAGCCACCTCCGTACGCGCGCGGCCGACAGGAAACCGAAGGCGAGGCGGGCCACCGATCCGTTGTACGGCACGGGTACGGCGTGCCCCGCCGGCACCACGTATGACGGGAGCGGGGCCCGCTCATACGAGTCGTCGACAGGGGCGATCACGGACACCTGGTGACCGAACCCCAGCAGCGCCTCGGCGAGGTCGCGGACGTGCTGCTGTACCCCGCCGGGAACGTGCCAGGTATAGGGGCAGACCAGACCCACCCTCATCGGTGTCTCACCCTCGTACGCTTCGCGACCGGGCCTCGGGTTCCGGCAGCCGGGCACTGTCGACGTCGGCGACCCAGAGCCTCTGGAGCATGTGCCAGTCGCAAGGATGGGCCGCGATGCCCTCCTCGAACGCCAGGGCCAGCGTCTGCGTCATCGCGGCGACCTTCTCCTCCCGCGACCCCTCGCGGGGGGCCTCGACCTCCTCGTGGATACGGGCGGCCCAGTGCTCGCCCTCGTACCACAGCGTGACGGGCAGCAGCGCGGCGCCGGTCTCAAGGGCGAGTGCGGCCGGTCCCGCCGGCATCCGGGCCGCCTCGGAGAAGAACTTGACCTCGACCCCTGTGGACGTGAGATCACGGTCGGACAGTAGACAAACCAGCCGGCCCGAGCGCAGCCGCCTGGCAAGCGTCTCGAACACGTGGCCGTTGCCCCCCGTCAGCGGGAGCACCTCCATCCCCAGGCTCTCGCGAAACGCAACGAAGCGGTCGAAGAGAGATTCCGGCCGCAGCCGCTCGGCCACGGTCGTGAAGGGGTACCCGGACGCCGCGACCCAGGCCCCGGCGTGCTCCCAGTTCCCCATATGGGGCAGGGCGAGGATGACGCCGCCGCCGAGGCGAAGGGTGGACCACAGCCGCTCCACATCCCGAACGTGGAACTCGGACAGGAGGCGGTCGTGATCCATCACCGACAGTCGGAACACCTCCATCCAGTAGCGGAGGTACGAGCGCACGGCCGCCCGGGTGAGGCGCGGCAGCTCGCTCTCGGGGGAAGCGACGACCCGGCGGAGGTTCGCCTCGAGCTGTCTGACCCCTCTACCCTGCCGTCGCCAGATAGCAGCCGCGATCAGCCGGAACCCCCCGCGTGCCACCGGCTCGGGGACCCATCGCACGACGGCCCATCCGAGCGTGAGAGCGGTCGCGAGGAGCCAGACCTTCGCGCGCCCCCGCCGGTCGCGCCCCTCTTCTCGCTCCCTCATGGGTTACTCATGGGCGATGCCCGGCCTTGGGACGCGGCTCCTCGGCACTGCCGTCCGGCTCCCTGGTCTGGCGACGCACCTCGAGCACCCGCTGCGCGAGGGTCACGGCGCTGGCGACAGCGAGGACCCACAGCCCGACTGTGAGGGCGTACGGGACACCCAGCCCGCCCAGCCCGGTGGAGGCGAGGACGACGATGAGCCGCTCGGGACGCTCGGCGATCCCGACGTCACAGCTGAGGCCCACTCCCTCGGCCCTGGCCTTGGCGTACGAGACGACCACGCCCGCGATCAGACAGAACAGCGCGAGTGCCGCGAGCATCGGCGCGTCGCCGCCGTCGGCGAACCACAGGACGAGCGCGCCGAAGATGGACGCGTCTGCGATGCGATCGAGTGTCGAGTCGAGGAAGGCGCCCCACTGGGAGCTCCTCCCCCGCGCCCGGGCGAGGGCGCCGTCCAGCATGTCGGAGAAGACGAACGCGGTGATGACCAACGTGCCGACGAACAGCTGGCCGCGGGGGTAGAAGATGAACGCGCCGACGACGACGCCCAGCGTGCCGACGAGCGTGATCGCGTCGGGGCTGATCCCGGTGCGCGCGAGCCCCCTGCCGATCGGTGTCAGTACCCGAGCAAGCGCCGGACGTACGTGCAGGTTGAGCATGGGTATTCCGATTCGTTTGGGCCCGCGCTGCCGGACGCTGGCACCCTCTCGAGGGCAGCGTGCGTACCTCTTGTCCTGGACGCCCAAAGGGTAAAGGGTGGAGGCCAATCGGGCGTACTCGCGCCCCCGGAGTCCGAGGAGGCCATGAGCCGTGGCTGACAAGGGGAGCGGCCCGGCAGGGGCCGCGGGCAGGGCACCTACGGTCGACCAGCCGGGCACCGTCCGCAACATCGCGCTGGTCGGCCACTCCGGTACCGGCAAGACGACGCTCGCCGAGGCCCTCCTCGTCGCGACCGGCACGATTCCGCGGGCCGGGCGGGTCGAAGACGGTTCGACGACGAGCGACTTCGACGAGGCGGAGGCCCGCCAGCAACGATCGATCTCCCTCTCGCTCGTACCTTTCGAGCACGGGGAGATCAAGGTGAACCTCCTCGACACGCCGGGTTACGCCGACTTCGTGGGAGACCTGCGGGCGGGCCTGCGGGCCGCCGACGCCGCGTTGTTCGTGATCTCGGCGGTCGATGACATCGACGGCACGACCCGCATGCTGTGGGACGAGTGCGCGACGGTCGGCATGCCACGGGCGGTGGTCATCGCCAAGATCGATCATCACCGCGCGGATTTCTCAGCCGCGGTCCGGCTGTGCAAGGACGCGTTCGGCGAGGGCGTACTGCCGCTGTACCTCCCCGTTCAGGGCGACGGCGAGGTCCGCGGTCACGTGGGACTGCTCTCCGGACAGGTCTTCGACTACTCCTCAGGTGAGCGGGTGGAACGGGCACCCGCGCCCGGTGAGGCCCCCGACTTCGACGACGCGCGCAACGCGCTGATCGAGGGGATCATCCAGGAGAGCGAGGACGAGGGTCTCATGGACCGCTACCTCGAGGGCGAGGACATCGACCCCAAGGTGCTCATCGAAGACCTCGAGAAGGCCGTCGCCAGGGGCAGCTTCTACCCCGTGCTCCCCGCCGCCCCTGCCCTCGGGCTCGGTACGGGCGAGCTGCTCGAGATCATGACCCAGGCATTCCCCTCGCCCTTGGAGCGGCAGGCACCGCCTGCCACTACGCCGGACGGGGCGGGCGCCACTCCCCTAGTCTGCGACCCGGACGCCCCGCTCGCCGCTCAAGTGATCAAGACGACCAGCGACCCGTACGTGGGGAGGGTCAGCCTGGTCCGCATGTTCTCCGGCACACTGCGTCCCGACTCCTCCGTCCATGTGGCGGGGCCCGGCGAGGAAAAGCGCTCCGCCGACGACCGGGTGGGCGCGCTCACGTCCCCGCTGGGCAAGCTCCAACGCACGGTCTCGCTCTGCGTCGCGGGCGACATCTGCGCTGTCGCCAAGCTCGGTGAGGCGAAAACTGGCGACACCCTCTCCACGAAGGACAACCCTCTTGTGATCGAGCAGTGGTCGGCGCCCGAGCCACTGCTGCCCGTCGCCATTCAGGCGAGGTCCAAGGCGGACGACGACAAGCTCTCGCAGGCGCTCAGCCGTACCACGGCGGAGGATCCGACCCTCCGGGTCGAGATGAACGCCGAGACCCACCAGCTCGTGCTGTGGTGCATGGGCGAGGGACACTGCGACGTCGTTCTCGATCGTCTGAAGAGCCGCTACGCCGTGGAGGTCGAGCCGATCGACCTGCGCGTGCCGCTGCGGGAGACCTTCGCGGGGAAGGCGCAGGGACGGGGCCGTAACGTCAAGCAGACCGGCGGCCACGGCCAGTACGGCGTCTGCGACATCGAGGTCGAACCGCTCGAGTCGGGCGAGGGGTTCGAGTTCGTCGACAAGATCGTCGGCGGGGTGATCCCCCGGCAGTTCATCCCGTCTGTGGAGAAGGGTGTACGCGCGCAGATGGAGCGGGGGGTCCTCGCGGGGTACCCGGTCGTCGACATCCGGGTGACGTTGTATGACGGCAAGGCGCACTCCGTCGACTCCTCCGACATGGCGTTCCAGGTCGCAGGGCAGCTGGCGCTCAAGGAGGCGGCGCAGAACTCCACGATCTCGCTGCTGGAGCCGGTCGACGAGGTGGCGGTCCTAGTCACCGACGACTACGTAGGCGCCGTGATGAGCGACCTCTCGTCCAGGCGTGGACGGGTGTCAGGGACCGGACCCGTGGGCACCGGACGGACCCTCGTCAAGGCGGAGGTTCCCGAGGTCGAGGTCACCCGATACGCGATCGACCTTCGTTCGATGTCTCACGGCACGGGCACGTTCACCCGTACCTACCTCCGCCACGAGCCGATG
The DNA here is from genome assembly GCA_050699055.1 of Streptosporangiaceae bacterium. Taxonomy (GTDB): domain Bacteria; phylum Actinomycetota; class Actinomycetes; order Streptosporangiales; family JBOHCT01; genus JBOHCT01. Next base: position 22,747 of record JBOHCT010000039.1, read on the forward strand.
CCGCAGCACCTGGCGAGCAAGCTTGTCGCGAGGGGCAAGGAGGACAGCACGTAACCGCCGCCCGCTGGCGCGGCGACCCCTCAGGCGGGGGGCCAATCGGCTGCGATGAGCGCGCGGGTGTCGCGCAGCAGCTGCGGGAGTACCTTCGTCTGTCCGACGACGGGCATGAAGTTCGTGTCGCCACCCCAACGCGGGACGACGTGCTGGTGGAGGTGGCCCGCGATACCCGCGCCCGCGACCGCGCCGAGGTTGATGCCGACATTGAAGCCCTGGGCACCGCTGGTTGTTCTGAGCGCGACGAGGGCCCGCTTCGTGAACGCCGCGAACTCCAGCGACTCCGGGTCGTCCAGCTCGGTGACGTCGGCGACGTGACGGTACGGCACGATCATGAGATGGCCGCCGTTGTAGGGATAACGGTTGAGGACCGCGTACACCAGGCGGCCTCTCGAGACGACGAGACCTTCCTCGTCGTGCAGCCTCGGGATCCGGCAGAAGGGGCAGCCGTCACCCGGTTCCGAGCCCGTCGGCTTGTTCTCCCCTTTGATGTAAGCCATGCGGTGCGGCATCCACAGACGCTGGAAGCCGTCGGGAATGCCCGTACCGTCGTGCGGCGGGGTCGGCTCCGGGTCGGTCATTGGTAGTCAGGATAGGCCCGGGGGGGCTGCCGGGACGGCGGGGGTGGACCACTCAGACCTGCACCCGCGCCTCGACGGCCCGCACGATCTCCTCGACGGCCTCGTCGACGGGGACGCCGTTACGCTGCCCGCCGTCGCGGTACCTGAACGACACCGCGCCCTTCTCGACATCGCGGTCCCCCGCCAGCAGCATGTACGGAACCTTCTCGGTCTGGGCGGTACGGATCTTCTTCTGCATCCGCTCGTCGGAGTCGTCGACCTCGACACGGACACCCCGCTCGCGGAGCCCGCCGGCAACCTCCCGGAGGTACGGCACATGCCGCTCGGCGATGGGGATGCCCAGCACCTGCACGGGCGCCAGCCACGGCGGCAGCGCGCCAGCGTAATGCTCCAGCAGAATGCCGAAGAACCTCTCGATGGACCCGAACAGCGCACGATGGATCATGTACGGCCGCTGCCTGGAGCCGTCGGGGGCCTGGTATTGCATGTCGAAGCGCGACGGGTTCTGCAGGTCGACCTGGAGGGTCGAGAGCTGCCAGCGCCGGCCGATCGCGTCGCGCACGTGCACATCGATCTTCGGGGCGTAGAAGACGCCCTCACCCTCGC
>JBOHCT010000040.1:0-23806 GCA_050699055.1 Streptosporangiaceae bacterium
CGCGCGGCCTCGTCCGCGCGCCGCTGCTGCCCGTTGGCCCGCAGGGTCTGTGCCCGGTACTCGTGCAGCATGTCCGCGATCGCCTGGGTGGCCACCTCCAACAGCTCGGCGTCGGTGACCGCATCCGGGTGAGGACGCTCGGGAAGGCCTTCTGGCGGGATCAGCTCGGCGAGGTCACCGACAACGTCGTACCCGGTGGCGGAGATCTCGTCGACCGCGCGTCTCGCGCGCGCCCGCAGCGCAGGGATCATGTCTGGCGGCAAGCCGAGCCGGTCTCCGCCCTGGGCCGCGAGGATGCGGTGCGCGAGGAAGTCCCTGATCCAGCCGGCTAGCTCGCGCGGTCCACGGATGGGTGGCGCGATCTTGAAGTTGACCCGCCGCAGCAGCTCGGCTTGCGCCACTGAGAGCGACCGGTTGGGCGACGCCGTGCTGGTGTCGCAGGAGTCCGGGTCGATGCCGCAGAGGGTGGCGAAGCGTTTCCAGAGCACGCCCGGGCTCCCCCCCTCCTGCGGCACGGTGACCACGTGGACGCGTTCGGGCGGGACGTCGATGGCCCAGCGGCCGAGCACACCGGAAGCGTCATAGGTCCGCCACCCCATCTCGGTGAGCGGTCCGCCCTCGCTGTCGTCGGCGATGAAGTCGGAGAATCGGTCGGTGAAGCGGTACTTGAGCCGCTCCTGCCAGGCGCCTGGGATCTGGCGGACGTAGTCGCGGGACGTGAAGACGATGTGGACCTCGGCGGGCGCGAGGTCATCGATGGCCCGTTTGGCCTGCTCGGGGGTGGCGGCGCCGAAGAACTCGTGGCTGATGATGACAGTGCCGGGCCAGCTGTTGGTCTGGTCGACGATGCGGTCCCACGCGCCGGGCGCCGACGGCAGCCGCCGGTCGATGTGTGGGTCCTCGCGGATCACCAGCGTGGCGTGCAGGTGGTCGCGGCGCTGGCAGGGGAGCAGAATGCCTTGGTCCGCCAGGCGCTGACGGTTCCTCCACAGCACATCTTGGAGGAAGGTCGTGCCGCTCTTCGGCGCTCCGATGTGGAGGAACACGAGCCTCGCCATCCGTCGCTCTCCTTCGGTCCGGCGCTCCGAGGTCAGGCGTGGGGAGGAGGTCCGCCCGCGCACGCGGTGTCTGTCACCATACGAGACACCCGTGGTCGGCGTCCGTCCGATCCAGTCCCTCCCGCACGGCGCGAAGCGTTAATGGACGCGTCCCAGTCGTATGGTGATCGCATCATGTCCACCTTTCAGCGGCGGCTCTCGCACGAGGGCTCCGGTGTTCCTGGCACCGTCTCGGTCGATGACGACGGCCTCCGTGTCCCCGCGAGCCAGGGCGGGGTCATCGACGTTCTCTTCGACGGCCGGCGCGTGTGGTCGGTCGCCCCCGGGGACCACAGCAAGGAGAGCGGCGGTGGGTACGTTCGCGTGCGCTGGCCCCGGCCGCTGCGAAGGTTCCTCGATGGCGTCACCCGCGTCACGTTGCGCGAGCATCGATCGGGCGACGTCCTGTTCGACGGCGAGCACCGGTTCGGCAGCCGCCCCGAACGCGTGCGAGTCGTGGACGACGCGGGTCGTGCGCTGATGGTCGACAAGGTCGGGCACCTGGAGCACCCGTTCGAGGCGTCCGACACCGCCGCGGTCGAATCGCTTCTTGATCGTCTCGGCGACGCCTTCGAGATTCTGCACGCCGAATGCCAGCTCCCGGCCTTCCTCGCGTACGGCGCCTTGCTGGGGGCTGTTCGCGAGGGAAAGCTCATCGGGCACGACAGCGACATCGACATCTCCTACCTGAGCCGCTACGACAACCCACTCGACGTGGGACTGGAGTCGTTCAGGATCCAGCGGGCGATGAGGCGACACGGCTTCGAGGTCAGGCGCTTCTCGTCGGGCACCTTCAAGATCAGGTTTCCCATCTCCGGCGGGATCGTTCAGGCCGTCGACATCTTCGCCGGGTTCATGTGCGAGGGCCGGCTCCACGTCATGCCCAGGCTGCGCGTACCCCTCCGGCGTTCCGACATCGTTCCGCTCGGTCGGGCCGAGCTGGAGGGGCGCGGGTTTCCCGCTCCGGCGGACCCGGAGCGGTTCCTGGCCGCCGCGTACGGCGAGCACTGGGGGGTGCCCGATCCGTCGTGGCGACCCGAAGCGGAGGCATCGACCCGCAGATGGTTCGACGGATGGACGCGCGGCCTGCGCACTCACCGTGACCAGTGGGAGAGCTCTTTCGGGCCGGCGGCGCGCGGACCGGTGGCCGAGGAGCCGTCGCCGTTCGCTCGCTGGGTGGCAGAGCGCGAAGCGGCGCCGATCCATGTCGTCGACGTCGGCTCCGGCGCCGGCCGCGACGCTGTGTGGCTCGCGCGAGCCGGTCATCGCGTCACCGCCCTCGACTACGCCTACAACGCGGTCGCGTGCGGCAGGCAGGCGGCGGGAGAGAGGTCCGCGCCCGTGGCCTTCGAGTTCTTCAACCTCTACGAGCTGCGTCAGGTATTGGCGACCGGCGCGCGACTCGCCCGACTCGACGACCCCGTGGTCCTGTGCGGACGCCTCGTCGTCGACGCCGTCGAGGACGAGGGCCGGGAGAACTTCTGGCGTCTCGCCCGCATGGCCCTGCGTCCAGGCCGCCGCCTGTACCTCGAGTTCCGCACCGGTGGGCGGCGCGGGCGACGGGGGCCGGCCGGGCTGTTCGTCCGACCGCTCCGCGCGGAGACCGTGGTGGGCGAGATCGAGGCGTACGGCGGCGCGGTCGAACACTGGGAGCGGGTCCGCGTGGGTGACGCGTCCGGCGACCCAGGCCCGCACGGGTGCCGGCTCGTCGCTCGCTGGTAAGGGGCGCGAGCGACACGCCCTAGTCGGCTGCCTGCCCGCGCGGTCTCGTGATCGTCCTCTTGGCAGTCAGCGCGAGCTTCACCGACGGGTGGTTCTCGGCCAGCCCCCGCACGCGGGCCTTGAGGTTCGACTGGGGTGCCTGTTCCAACTCCCTGACGCGGCGACGGAGCTCGTCGTTGGCGAGGCGCTGCCGCTTGATGTGCTGGAGCAGGCCGACGAGCGCGTCGACCGCCGCGTCGAGTTGCAGGTTCGGGTCCACGTCGTCGACGGGCGCCGGCGCCTCGGGGGTCGCCGACAGGTCGGGGACCAGCTCGTCCAGGTCACCGACGACGTCATATCCCGCGTTCCTGAGCCCTTCGACGAGTTCTTCCGATTGCTCCATGACCCAGCCGTCCAGGCTCGGAGGGACGGCGATCCGCTGCCGGTCCTGGCGACCGGCGAGGACGCGCTGGGCGAGGTAGTGCTTGACGACGCCGTGGTAGACGAGGAATCCGAGACGGTCGTCGACCGCGAGGTTGAGCCGCCTGAGCAGGGCAACCTCCGCGGCACCGAGCGAGAGGTTCGCCCCAGACCCCGCGGTGTCGTACGCCGCGGGGTCGATGCCGAGGAGCCCGGCGAACCGTTCCCACAGCAGACCTTGTGGCCCGCCCGCCGGCGGGACGGTGACCACATGGATCCGGGCCGGTGGTACGGCCGCGCTCCAGCGACACAGGACGCTGACGGCATCCTGCGCGCCCCAGAACTCCCCCTTCGCGCTCTCCCTCCTCGCGCGCAGCTCACGGAGGAACTCGTCGAAGCTCTGCGTCTTCCTGTTCTTGATGGACTCCTGCCACACGGCCGGTATCTGGCGGGCGAGATCCCGAGCCGTGTACACGACATGGACCTCCGCTGGGTCCAGCGAGCGTGTCGCCTCGCGGGCCTGCTCCGCGGAGGCGTACGCGAGCAACTCGTGCGAGATGACGGCGGTGCTGCCGTGCCACGACCTGGCCCCTGAGGCCGCGTGTTCCCACGCTCCCGCCACCTTGGGATCACTGTGGCCCAGATAGCGCATGTCGAGCAGGTCCAGCGCGGCGTGCCACTGATGGAGGGGTTTCTCTCCCGGGTAGACACCGTCGCGCGCGAGGGTCTCGCGTTCCCGCCACAGCAGATCCTGCAGGTAGGTCGTGCCGGTCTTGGGTGCGCCTACGTGCAGGTAGACGACCTTCTTCTGGTCCGCGGACTGGTCCGTCATATCCCACCTGTCGTCTGCGGCGGTCGTCGCTCGGCATGACGAAGACGACATCGCCTCGAACCGCTGGCGGCGGCCCTTGGACCGGACGGCGACCAAGACTAGGCCCCTCATCGTAGAGCTTTCCTCGGCGCAAGGGTGGGCGTCCGTCGCACCCCCGACGGCCGATGAGTTCCGCGTCGCCGGGCGGTCTAACCCCCGAGAGCCCGACGCAGAACCCGTCCCGAGGAGAGGGCGACCGAAGGGCCGGGCGAGCGGACTCGGCGCGCCGGCAGGCGGGGACCAGGTCCGCTACCACGACGAGTATCCGGACAACACCGGGAAGGAGACGACGTGAGCCACGGAGGTCTGTCCAAGGCGCGGCTCGACCGCATGCACGACGTCATGGCCGGCTACGTCGAGCGCGGCGAGGTCCCTGGTCTCGCGACGCTGGTCAGCCGGCGAGGTGAGGTGCATGTGGATGCGATCGGCAGGAAGGCGGTCGGCGGCGACCGGATGGCGCGCGACACGATCGTCCGCATCGCCTCGATGACCAAGCCGATCACGGCGGCGGCGACGATGATCTTGCTGGAGGAGTGTGCGCTGAGGCTGGACGAGCCGGTGGACCGGTTGCTGCCCGAACTGGCCGACCGCACGGTCCTGAGACGGCTCGACGGCCCGCTCGACGACACCGTGCCCGCGAACCGCCCGATCACCGTGCGCGACCTGCTCACCTTCCGCATGGGCTTCGGCCTGATCGCGGCGCCGCCGGACGCGTACCCGATCCTGCGGGCCGCGAACGAGCAGCAGATCGGCGTCGGACCGCCGAACCCTTCGGCGATGCCTGCCCCAGATGAGTGGATTCGGCGCCTCGGGACACTGCCGCTGATGCACCAGCCGGGCGAGAGGTGGATGTACAACACGGGGGCCGACGTGCTCGGCGTGCTGATCGCGCGCGCCGCTGGCCAGCCGCTGGAGGCGTTCCTGCGCGAACGCATCTTCGAGCCGCTCGACATGGTGGACACGGGTTTCCATGTTCCCGCGGAGAAGCTCGACCGGCTGGCGACCAGCTACTGGGTCAGTCCAGAAACGGGGTCGGTCGAGCTCTATGACGACGCCGAGGGCGGTCAGTGGAGCCGGCCGCCCGCGTTCCCGTCCGGCGCCGGAGGCCTGGTGTCGACGGTCGACGACTACCTGGCCTTCAGCCAGATGATGCTGGACAAGGGGAAGTACGGGAGCGAGCGCGTCCTGTCGAGGCCGTCGGTCGAGGTCATGACCACCGACCAGCTGACGCCCGAGCAGAAGGCGGTTTCCGGCCTGGTCCCGGGGTACTTCGACAACCACGGCTGGGGGTTCGGCGTGTCCATCGTCACGAGGCGCGACGAGCCGGCGGCGGTGCCCGGACAGTACGGCTGGAACGGTGGCCTGGGCACGTTGTGGTGGTCGGACCCCACCGAGGACATGGTCGGGATCCTGCTGGCCCAGCATGCCTGGACCTCGCCCAGCCCGCCCGACGTCTGTCTCGACTTCTGCGCCTCGGCCTACCAGGCGATCGACGACTGAGGCGGCGGAAGGCCGAAGACGGCCTGACGCCCCCGGCCCGCGCTCCCGAGACTTGTTCCCGACCAGGCTCTCAGGGGTAGGCGGTCTCGAAGTCGTGGACGCGTTCGAGCAGCTCCTGCTCGCCGAGCGAGAGGTGCTCGAGGACGGTGAACCTGCCGGGTCGGGTCGAGGGTGCGGCCGCGACGGCGGAGGCGAACTGCTCGGCGGGCAACCCGAGGTCGGCGGGCCGCAGCGGCAGGCCATGGCGCCGCAGGCAGTCGGCCAGCCGATCGGCGGTCACCTTGTCCCCGCGCAGGAAGGTCGCGAACAGCGCGCCAAGGGCCACCTGGCTACCGTGCGAGCCGGTGCCTGGTCTGAGCTGGTCGAGGGCGTGCGAGATCTCGTGGCACGCGCCGCTGCATGGCCGACTCGTGCCAGCGATCGCCATCGCGAGCCCGCTGAGCACCAGGCCGTTGGCGAGCGTCTCGAGGAAATCCGCGCAGTCGACACCGTCGGCGCGCCCGATGACGGCCTCGGCGGCGGTGAGCGCCATGTTCACCGCGAGCCCATCCACGGGTTCGCTCCGTACGTCGTGGGCGAGCCGCCAGTCGGCGATCGCGGAAAGGTTGCTCACCACGTCGCCGATGCCGGACCTGATGAGCTCGGGCGGCGCCTCTCGGACCACGTCGAGGTCGACGAGGACCGCTATCGGGATGTGGACGCCGTGAGAGTGCCGGTGGCCGTCGTCTTCGAGGACGGAAACCGGGGAGGCGAGGCCGTCGTGGGAGAGTGTCGTGGCCGCGACCACCATCGGCAGGCCACGGCGGGTGGCAACCCATTTGGCGACGTCGATGGTGCGACCGCCGCCGAGCCCGACGACGGCGTCGTACGAGCGCTCGCGAAGCTCGTCGACGATGCGGGTCGCCTCTGTGACGCTGGCTTCGTGTACGGTCACGACGTCGGCGCCGCCGAGGTCGCGACACGCTCTGTCCAACAGTCGTCTGCCGCTGACAGGACCGACGAGGACGACGACGCGTCCTTCTGGCGAGATCCGTCCGTCAGCGAGGACCCGCCCGAGGTTCCGCACCGCCCCGGAGCGGATCTCGACGTGGAGCGGCGTCATCACCGTCCGGGCTAGCAGCGCCATTGAACCCCCCGAGTCGTCATGTGCGTCGCTTCCGCCGACGGCGGGCGGCGTCGATCGTGCGTCGGTACCTCACCCGTGCCTTCATGACCACCGGCTGCCGTTCACTCAGGTCCACGAGGGCCTGTCGAACCCGGCCGGCCACGGCAGGCGACCCGACAGGCCGCGCGCGGGCGTCGGCGAGCGCCCGCTCGGCTTCGTCCGCGCGCCGCTTCTGCCGGCCGGCCCGCAGGGTCTGTGCCCGGTACTCGTGCAGCATGTCCGCGATCGCCTGGGTGGCCACCTCCAACAGCTCGGCGTCGGTGACCGCGTCCGGCTGTGGAAACTTCGGCTGGTCCTCGGGCGGGATCAGCTCGGCGAGGTCGCCGACGACGTCGTATCCGGCGGCGGAGACGCCGTCGGCCGCGCGCCGTGCCCGCTCTCGCAGCGCGGGGGTCACCTCCTGCGGCAGGCCGAACCGCTGGCCCGGGCGACCGGCGAGGATGCGGTGCGCGAGGAAGTCCCTGATCCAGGGGGCGAGCTCCCGAGGTCCGCGGATGGGGGGTGCGATCTTGAAGTTGACCCGTCGCAGCAGCTCGGCCTGTGCGACTCCGAGCGACTGGTTGGGCGACGCCGCACTCAGGTCGCAGGAGTCCGGGTCGATGCCGCAGAGTCCGGCGAAGCGTTCCCAGAGGACTCCTGGGCTGGCGCTCTTCTGCGGGACGGTGACCACGTGGACGCGTTCGGGCGGCAGGTCGATGGCCCAGCGGCCGAGCACACCGGAGATGTCGTAGGTTCGCCAGCCCAGCCCGGTGAGCGGTCCGCCCTCGCTGTCGTCGGCGATGAAGTCGCAGAAGCGGTCGGTGGAGCGGTACTTGAGCCGTTCCTGCCAGGCGCCTGGGAGCTGGCGGACGTAGTCGCGGGCGGTGACGACGATGTGGACCTCGGCGGGCGCGAGGTCGTCGATGGCCCGTTTGGCCTGCTCGGGGGCGGCGGCCCCGAAGAACTCGTGGCTGATGATGACAGTGCCGGGCCAGTTCTTGGTCTGGTCGACGATGCGGTCCCAGGCCCCGGGCGCCGACGGCAGCCGCCGGTCGATGTGTGGGTGCTCGCGGATCACCAGTGTGCTGTGCAGGTGGTCGCGGCGCTGGCAGGGGAGCAGAATGCCTTGGTCCGCCAGGCGCTGGCGGTTCCTCCACAGCACATCTTGGAGGAAGGTGGTGCCGCTCTTCGGCACGCCGATGTGGAAGAACACGCGTCGTGCCATCCGTCCCTCCCCTTCGGCCTCTCCTACCCAGCCGCCGGGCCCGGCTGACGACCCCTCCACAGCGGTCGGTGCTGTCACCTTACGAGAATGTCGGTGGCGTCGCGCGCGCTCGGCCGATCCCCGCCGTTCGCGGTCGTACGCTCACACGACGTGGGGTGCTCGGGTCGTAGGGTGAGGACACCATGGCCTCCTTCCGTCAGCAGCTTTCGTACGTCGCGCGCGATTCCGGGGCGTCTGCGGCCGTCGACGATGACGGCCTGCGTCTTCCCGCGGGCCAGCGTGGAGTGGTCGACGTCCTCTTCGACGGCAGGCGTGTGTGGTCGGTCGCCGCCGAGGGGGGCGCCGCGCGAGAGCCGCGGATGCCCCTCCGGGTGCGCTGGCCGGGACCGCTCCGGCGGTTTCTGGGCGGCCCCACCCGTGTCACACTGCGCGACCACGGCAGCGGTGACGTCCTGCTCGATCGTGAGCACCGGTTTGGCACGGGGACGCGGCGGATCAACGTCGCGGACGCGGAGGGCCGGCCGCTCGTCGTCGACAAGGTCGGGCACCTGGAGCACCCCTTCGAGGCCGCGGACTCCGCCGCGCTCGGCTCCTTGCTCGACCGGCTCGGCGAAGTGCTCCGCGTCCTGCACGACGAGGGCGGCGTCCCGGCCTTCGTCGCGTACGGCGCGCTGCTCGGCGGCGTACGCGAAGGCAGGCTCATCGGACACGACAGCGACATCGACCTGTCTTACCTGAGCCGCCACGCGCACCCGCTGGATGTCGCGCGGGAGTCTTACCACCTGCAGCGCGTCGTCAGGAGGCATGGTTTCGAGATCCGTCGCTTCTCCGCCGCGGACTTCAAGGTGAGGTTTCCTATCGCTGACGGCACCACCCGGGGCGTCGACATCTTCGGCGCCTTCGTGTGTGAGGGCGTGCTCCACGCCATGCCCCGGCTGCGGGTGCCTCTCCGGCGTTCCGACATCGTGCCGCTCGGGGAGATCGAGCTGGAGGGGCGGGCGTTCCCCGCGCCGGCGGATCCCGAGAGGTTCCTCGCTGCCGCTTATGGCGAGCACTGGAGGGTGCCCGATCCCTCCTGGCGGCCGGAACCCGAGCCATCCACTCGAAGGTGGTTCGACGGGTGGACGCGCGGGCTGCGCAGCCACCGTGACCACTGGGAGCGCTCGTTCGGCAGGGCCGCTGGCAGGGCCCCTCACCGACCGCCGCCCGTCGAGCCCTCGACGTTCGCCCGCTGGGTGGCGGACCACGAGTCCCCGCCGCGCCATGTTGTTGACGTGGGCGCAGGCGACGGCCGCGACGCCCTGTGGCTCGCGCGGGCCGGCCATCGCGTCACCGGCCTCGACTACGCCTATGCCGCGGTCGGACGCGGGAGGGAGGCCGCGCGCCGGGGCTCTCTGCCGGTCTCCTTCGAGTTTCTCAACCTCTACGAGCTTCGTCAGGTCCTGGCGGCCGGCGCTCGGCTCGCTCACTCCGACGAGCCCGTCGTGCTCTGTGGACGACACGTCGTGGACGCTGTCGAGGAGGGGGGTCGGGAGAACTTCTGGCGCCTCGCCCGCATGGCCCTGCGCCCCGGCGGCCGCCTGTACCTCGAGTTCCGCACCGGCGCGCGGCGCCACGTGCCGGGGCCGGGCGGCCGTTTCGTCCGGCCGTTGCAGCCGGACCTCGTCGTGCGTGAGATCGAGTCCCACGGGGGCGCGATCGAACAGCGGGAGCCGGTCCGAGTGGATGCAGCGCCCGGCAAGAGCGGTCCGGATGGGTGCCGGCTCATCGCCCGCTGGTAGCGCGCGGCAGCGGCGGAGCGTGCCCACCACTCGTGATTGAAGATCTTGTGGTGCGAACGGGCCAGTATTCTGCGCGTTCGCACCACACAGGCGGATCTTGGGAGCTCGGTGGCCGTATGATGACGCGGATGAGACAGCGGATACGGGATGGCGGGCGGAGGCTTGCCGAGCGCGCGGCACCGACCATGATGGCGTCGCTTTCCGACGTAGTCAGGTTGCGGCGCGACCTCGAGCAAGCCAAGCGCCGCATCGCCGCGCTCGAGGCGGAGGTGCAGGAGCTGCGCCGGCTGAGCCGTCGCGTCGCGGAGGTCACCGACGTGGTCGAGGAGGTCCTGCTTCCCGCCACCAACCGCGACGAGGAGCGAGTCCGACAGGCGCTGGAGAAGTACGCCGATACGTTCTGACGGTCACTCTCGTACCTGAGAGGCCAACCGATCCCTGCGTGCGTCCGCGCCACAGTCGAGATCACCGAGCAACGGCATGGGGCCCTTGCCGTGCTGGCGCGGCGCTGCGGACTCAGGAGCTTCTCCAGGCACGTCCAGGAGGCCGCCCCCGGTTGGTCGCGTACCGGTGCCTTGTACAGGGACGTACGTAACCGTACAATGGTTGCATGTCGACGATGACCACAAGCGAGGCGCGAGCCTCTTTGCCTGAGCTGCTTACTCGTGTCGACGACGGCGAGGAGATCACGATCACCAGGCACGGGCAGCCGGTGGCCGTCGTCGTTCGTCCCGACGTCCTGCGCAGCCGTCGTGCGCGGACCGCGTTGGCCGAGGCCGAGCAGGTGCACGAGCTGCTTGCGACCGCCCGCTCCACCCCATTGCCGGGGTCGGCAGGGATGACCGGGGAGCGGGTCGAGGAGTTGGTCCGTGAGATCAGGGCCGGGCGTGCGGCCCGATAGTGGACGCCTTCGACTCCGACGTCCTCATCTACGCCGCCGCCCCGGAGCACCCTCTCGGCCGAAGAGTCGCTGCCCTCTTCCCAGCGGGACCTGTCGGCGACGATGACCCGCCGATCGGTGTTGGTTCCCTCCTGCTTCTGCCGGAGGTGTTGGGAAAGCCGCTTCGTGACGGAGCGACAGAAGAGGTGTCGGCGCTGGCCGGGCTCCTCGCTCGGCTCGACCTTCGTCCCTTTGACCGTGCGACAGCCGAGCTCGCAACCGTGCTGTCCAGTACCTACCGGCTGCGGGCGGCCGACGCCGCACACCTCGCCACCGCGGTCGCCGTAGGTGCCAACCGCTTCATCACGAACAACCAACGCGACTTCCCGGCGACGATCAGTGAGATCCAGATCCGCTATCCCGACGACCTACCGGACAGCGCGACCCGCCGCGCCGAGCCCCCCGAGTCACCTGGCTGAACCAAGCCGTGCCGATGTCCCCGACCAGGGTCGGTGACCGGCGGGGGCGCGCCTACGATCTCGGCTAGTGGTCGGGATCCGAAGAATAGTGCCGACCTGGACCACTGTGAGGAGATCTTGACGCGCCCGGCCGCTAACCGCGACGAGGAGCGGGTCCGACGGGGGTTGGAGAAGTACGCCGCTACGTTCCGGCGACCGCGCGGCACGAATCGCTCAGTGGCCGCCGGTGATGTAGCTGGTGAGCTGGTCGCGTTCGAGTTGCAGCTCGTCGAGCCTGGCCTTGACGATGTCACCGATGCTGACGATGCCCCGCAGGCCGCCGTCCACCACGATGGGCACGTGCCGGACCCGGTACCGGGTCATGAGCGTGGACAGCTCGTCGACGGCGTGATCAGGGCCATAGGTGCGAACCTCGGCGGTCATGATCGACGACACGGGCGCGTCGAGCAGCTCGGGCCCACTACGGGCGAGATGACGCACGACGTCCCGCTCGGAGACGATCCCTTCGATCGCGTCGCCGTCGGTGCTCACGACGAGCGCGCCGACGTTGTGCGCGGCGAGGTTTTCGAGTAGATCGCGGACTGTGGCATCAGGGGTGACGCCGACGACCGTGTCCCCCTTGGCCCGCAGGATGTCGCTGATACGCACGGCGGCTCTCCTTCCCCCGGAGGGCGGCGTGCCCGGCGGCACTCGTTAGAGCAGGCTAGCTGATCGGCACGGAAAGTAAAGGGCCGAGCGGGGTTCCCCCGGGTCGAGTCGCCGCATCGGTCGGTATGCACACGAACGCGGCCTCCTCACCGGGGGCCACCGGCGAAGAGGCCGCCTCTTGCGGTGGGACGAGCATCAGGAATGCGGCTACCTCCAGAGCGGCTCGCGTCCGTCTGCGCGCTGCGGGGCCCTGTGGACCGCGTCGGCGAGTCCGGCCGCCTGGCCGTGCTGATGCCTCGACTCGTCCTGCAACCGGCGAATCTCGCGCTGGACGTAGTCGTCCCTGCGCCCAGCGGCCGTGGCGGCGATCACCATCACCAGCCATCCCGCGATGATGCCGCCGGTGATGAACGAGGCCAGAATCAGGGCCAGCTCCGAGCTGAACTGTGCCATGGTCCACCTCCTGCCTCCGACCGTCCGGATGGACGGTACCAGCGGATACTTCGGATGCTATACCCAAGACTTTATTACCGCAACCCTTAGATTTCGAAAGCAACTCTGTGGGTTGCTATTGCAGAGCAACACTCGGCTTGCTAACCTAACGCCATGTCGGTGATCGAGTTGCACGATGTCTACGACCAGCTGCTCGACCGGCTGGTGGACGCGTCCGGAGTCAGCCGCGACATCCTCGCGAGCGTCCTCGTGCGGATGATGGTGCGGGCGCCCGACGACGTGCCGCGGGCCGACATCGCCAAGGGGACGATGCTGTTGCGGCCGACGACCCTCAATGCAGGGGCGGTGAGCAAGACGGTCGCGGCGCTGGTGGACGCGGGACTGCTCACCGACGGCGCGCTCCAGGCGGACCAACGCCGGGCGGGGCGCCCGATCAAGCCGCTGCGGCTGGGAAGCGACCGGTGGGGGCTGGCCGGCATCAAGGTTGTCTATGAGGATGGTTCTGCCACCGGCCTGACCGGGGTGGTGACCACGCTGCGCGGAGACATCCTGATCAAGCTCGAGTCCGAGCTGTCCGAGGAGGCCGCGTTGGAGACTGTCGCGGAGGGCATGAGGGTGCTCGCCGGTCGGCTCCGCGACGCCCTGGTCGAGGAGGACGCCGGACTCGAGGGCGGCCCCCGCGAACTGCTCGGCGTGGGGATCGCGCACGGTGGTCACATCCACGACGGGCACGTCATCGGCGCCACGCACCTCGGGATCGGCTCCGGTGTCGCGTTCGACCTCGCGACACCGGTGCGGGAGGAACTGGGGGTACCCGTCGTCGTCGACAACACCGTCAACGTGCTCGCCACACGGGAGATCTATCGTCCGGTCTACCCCGACCCGAACATCGCGTTCGTCGCCGTCTTTGATGACGGCGTGGGCGCGTCACTGATCCTCAATGGACACGTGTACCGGGGGGCGGAGGGCATGGCGGCCGAGCCGGGCCACCAGGTCGTTCAGGGGGCGTCCGAGCCGACTCCTGATCTTCGCGAGAGGGATGGCAAGCCGGGCTTCGACGACCCTTGCCACTGCGGGCAGAGCGGCCACGTCGACTGCTATGCCGTTCCCACGCGGTTGCGCGCCGAGGTGTGTGGTGGCTCGTTCGCGGCAGCCGCCGAGATGGGCGCCCGTGACGAGCAGGGGGAACTGACGCGCGCGGGCTGGGCCTTCAAGCGAGGCGGCGAGGCGCTGGGCCAAGGCGTCGCGAGCATTATCAACGTGGTCAACCCATCGCGTGTTGTCCTCCTGCTCCCTCCCGCGCTCGGACAGGTCGACATCGGCAGCGGCACCGCCGCGGGCGCGTACCGCCGTGCTGTCGAGGACGCCGTGACGAGACACAGTTTTTCTACGGGTGCGCAGGTCGCGAGGGCCGACGGGAGGTCACTGACGGTGCACGTCCTCGACCCTCCAGACATTCCCGAGCTGGGCGCCAAGTGTGCGGCAATCCGCGCCTTCGACACCTTCATCGAGCACGCGCGTGGCCGCGACGGCTGTCGCCCCCCTCGGCGGCACCGCGCGCACCCGGCCGCGTGACGACAAGCGCAGGTACGCCTTCCCTCGGCCGAGCGGGGTGATCACTGGGGGATACCTGCCTTCCGCGACCTCGGGTAGCGCCCGCGCGATGTCCCCCGGCGATCACCCCACATGGTTCCCCGCTGATCATGGCGGGGTCGAGGGGGCTACGAAGATGCAGAAAGGGTGTCCGGCGGGGTCCGCGTACACCCGCAGCGGCTCCTCGGGGTCCTCCGAGAGGTCGTGGAGCAGCCGGGCGCCGAGGGCCACGGCCCTTTCGTGTTGGGTGCCGAGGTCCGCCGCCGTGGGCACCGTCAGGTCCAGGTGCAGCTGCTGCGGGTGTGAACCTTCTGGCCACGTCGCCGCGGGCAACTTCGCTACCTGCTGAAACGCTAGGTGGTTGGTGCCGGCGGCGTCCCGCAGCACCAGCCAGTCCTGCCCGGCGGGGTCCGGCTCGCCAGCGGGTGGAGGCTCGTCGCCCGGGCGGTACCGCAAGCCCAGCAGCTGCCGGTAGAACTCCGCGAGCGCGCGCGCATCGGTGCAGTCCAGGACGGTCTGCCGGAGGATCGGGAAACCGTCGTCTCGTGTGTCCACAGAACCATCTACCCACGTTGGTCGGTCCCGAGAATGGTCCCATCCGTACAGGAGTGGTCCCGTGAGTACCGGCAAAGCGGACAAATTTTCGTACTGATGGGACCACGATCACCCTGAGGGGACCACTCGGGCATCAGGTCCTCGCACACCCCAGACCAGCCATCCCCTTATCTCGACGACCGTGGCGAGCCCCGCCGGGACTCGGGTGGAACGATTGGGTCGGGGTTGGTGTTGCCATCGGCGAGGTGGCAGGCGCCGCCGCCCGCGTCCCTGTGGCGAGGTCGCGAGAGATCAGAAGGAGGACCGGATGGCGCAGCCTGGTGAAGAGGTTCTGGACAGCCCGGCCGGATGGGTAGCGGATCACATCCGTCGGTACGTGCAGAGCGATGGTCGCGACGGTCACGAGTGGAACGGCGTGTCGACGCTGCTGCTGACCACCCGCGGGCGGAAGTCGGGCCGGCTTCGCCGCACGGCGTTGATCTACGGCCGCGACGGCGACCGCTGCGTCGTGGTGGCGTCCCGAGGCGGCGCACCGCAACATCCGGCCTGGTATCTCAACCTGATGGACGAGCCGGAGGTCGAGGTCCAGGTGGGCGCGGAGAAGTTCGCCGCCCGGGCGCGAACCGCGACGGCGGAGGAGAAGCCGCGGCTGTGGAGGCTGATGGCCTCGATCTGGCCTGCCTACGATGAGTACCAGACCAAGACGGCGCGCGATATCCCGGTGGTCATCCTCGAACCCACCTGATGCGAGCACCTGGACGGAGGCCCACCATGGCCGGCAACGGCGAGAAGAACATCATCGGAAGCATCGACGAGTTGATCGCCGAGGAACATGAGCTGCGCTCGCGCGGCCACCGGTTGACCGGCGCGGAACGCGACCGGCTGCGTGGGCTGGAGGAGCGGCTGGACCAGTGCTGGGACCTGCTTCGGCAGCGGCGCGCCCGCGCGGAGTTCGGCCAGGAACCAGACCAGGCTGAGGCGCGGCCGATCAGCGAGGTGGAGTCGTACCGGCAGTAGTCAGGGCGCGTCCGCGCGCCGTCTCCCCGGCCCGCGGCAGCGTACAGCCGATCGAGACGTTCCTGGACGCCGGGGTGCTGGGTCAGCAGAGGACGTGGTGCTGCGTGCCGTGGGCGATCTCGTGGGTCAGGACCGCGTCGATCTCGTCGGCGGAGAAGCTGTCGAGCAGGTAGTCGGTGACGAACACGTACCGGGGCCCCGGCCACACACCGGCGAAGGCCGCGTTGGCCGCCTTGTCCGGATAGGTACGGATCACGCGGACGTCGCTCACCCGCAGGCCGTGGTCGTGACACAGCCCGGCCAGGTGCTCCCGGGGTGTCTGCCGGTTCGGGTCGTGGATGGCGCGGTTGGTCGGACGCCGAGCGGTGGCGTGCCGGGGTGTCCGACGCCTCGCGTCGTCGGTGACGCGGTCATTCAGACGCTGGGGGAGTGGCGGGCCGTGGGTGCGGGCTGCTCAGTGATCGACGACCGCGACGAGCACGCCGGTCAGGGACTTGAGCCGGCCGATCATCTCCGCCATCTCGATGTCGTCGGCCAGATCTCCCACGGGGTGCCTGTCCAGCTCGGCCAGAGCCTTCGTCACCGCGTCGACGAGGGCGCGCGTGGCATCGGTGCCCGCGGCGAAGAGCCTCGACCCCGGCGAGAGCCCGCTGCACTTCTTCGGCAGCGAGCTGCGGCACCACCGCGTCCGGGCCGGGCTCACCCAGGACCAGCTCGGCGCGCGCGTCAACTACAGCGGCGACCTGGTCAGCAAGATCGAGACCGGGGAGCAGGCGCCGACGCCCGAGTTCGCCGAGCGCTGCGACGAGGAGCTCGGTACGGACGGGGCGCTCACCCGCCTGCTGGTGATGGTGCGGTGGGCGGCGTTCCCGAGCTGGCTGCGGCCGTGGGTCGAGGCCGAGCGGGAGGCCCGTACGCTGCGCAACTGGCAGCCGATCGTGGTGCCTGGCCTGCTGCAGACGGCCGACTACGCCCGCGCGCTGCTCCGGGCACAGCCCGGCGTCACCGCCGAGCAGATCGAGGAGCAGGTGGCGACCCGGCTCGAGCGGCACGCGGTCCTCGACCGCGACGAGCCGCCGATGCTGTGGTTCGTCATTGACGAGGGCGTGCTGCACCGCTCGGCCGGCGGCCCGAAGGTCATGCAGGAGCAGCTTCAAGCGTTCGTCGAGGCGTCGTCCCACACCCACGTCACGATCCAGGTGGTGCCGCTGTCCGCCGGCGTGCACCCCGGCCATGTCGGCGCCTTCGGAATCGTCAGCTTCGACGGCTCGCCGGATGTGGTGTACTTGGACTCAGTACGCGCGGGACAGGTCAGCGACCGCCCCGACGACGTGCAGGCAGTGATGAACATCTGGGAGGCGATCCGCGCGGAGGCCATGCCGGCCCGCGCGTCGCTCGACCTGATCACGAGGGTGATGGAGCAATGGACCTGACCGGCGCCGTCTGGCGCACATCCAGGCGCAGCGCCAGCAACGGCGGCGACTGCGTCGAGGTGGCCCCGGTGTGGCGCAAGGCGAGCCGTAGTTCAGCCAACGGCGGCGACTGCGTCGAGGTCGCCGCCCTGGACCGCGAGGTCGCCGTCCGCGACTCGAAGGATCGTACCGGCCCGGTGCTCGCCTTCCGCGAACCAGCCTGGGTGGCCTTCGTCGCGGAACTCAAGGGCGGTCGGTTCGACCGCTGACCGCCCGCCGCTCACGGTACATCGAGCGGCTCCCGCCGTCGCGCGGCGCGCGCGTCCGCGTGCGGACCGGGATGGTCAGTCCCCGAACGAACCGTGCCGGCCGGCTCCGCTGGCGAAGCGCTCGGCGCCCGAGCGGGCGTCGGCGGCGAGGGAGATCTCCCCGTGCCTGAGCTCGCCCGCCATCGCCTCGTCTTCCGGCCGGCCCTCCTGCTCCAGTACGGACAGGCGGTCGTGGCGCAGGCAGGTCTGCGGGAAGCCGGCGATCTCGGCGGCGAGCCGCTCGGCCGCCCCCCTGGCCTGTCCGCGCGGGACGACCCGGTTGACCAGCCCCATCTCGTACGCCTCCCGGGCCTCGACCGGGCGGCCGGTGAGGATGAGGTCCATCGCGCGGCTCGCGCCGATGAGCCGCGGTAGCCGTACGGTGCCCCCGTCGACGAGCGGGACACCCCAGCGCCGGCAGAACACGCCCAGGACGGTGTCGTCCCCGGCGACGCGGAGGTCGCACCACAGGGCGAGCTCGAGGCCGCCCGCCACCGCGTAGCCGTCGATCGCGGCGACGACCGGCTTGCCGAGCCGTATCCGGGTCGGGCCCATCGGGCCGTCGCCGTCGGGCTCCAGCCGGTTGCCTCGCTCGGTGCCGATCGCCTTGAGGTCCGCGCCGGCGCAGAACGTCCCGCCCTCGCCCCACAGCACCGCGACCGCCGCGTCGTCGTCGGCGTCGAAGCCGCGGAACGCGTCGGCGAGGGCGGTCGCGGTCGCCCCATCGACCGCGTTGCGCGCCTCCGGCCGGGAGAGGATGACCGTCGTCACCGCCCCGGACCGCTCGACCCAAACGGCGGCCATCTCAGATGGACCTCTCGCGACCCGCCCACAGCGGGTCCCGCAGGGCGCGGCGCAGGATCTTGCCGACGGCGGACTTGGGGATCGCGTCGACGACATGGATCCGCTTCGGCACCTTGTAGGCCGCGAGCCCGGCGCGTACGGCGCCCCTCAGCTCCTCCTCGCCGACAGCTCGTCCGGGCGCGAGCACGACGAACGCCGTGACCGCCTCCACCCACGTCGGGTCGGGCGCGCCGACGACCGCGCACTCGGCGACCCCCGGATGTGCCATCAGGGCGTCCTCGACCTCGCGCGGGTACACGTTGTAGCCGCCGGTCACGATCATGTCGCTGGTGCGGTCGACGAGGTGGAGGTACCCACGCTCGTCGAACCGGGCCAGGTCCCGGGTACGGATCCAGCCGTCGCCGGTGAGCGTCTCGGCGTTCAGCTCGGGCGCGTTGTAGTACCCGGCCATGCCGAACGGCGCTCGTACGCGGATCTCTCCGATCTCTCCCGTCGGCACCGGGCCGCCGCCGTCGGCCACGACCAGCTCGGCGTCCACCACGGGGTGTCCGCAGGAGCCGAGCAGCGTGTCACGGTCCGGGTCGAGGTGGTCGGACTTGTCGAGAACGGTGAGGCACAGCGGCGCCTCTGTCTGGCCGTAGTACTGCACGAACCGTGGCCCCCACGACTCCATGGCCTCGTCGATCACCGGGCGGGGCATCGGGCTCGCGCCGTACACGATCGTGTCGAGGCTCGACACGTCCGTGCGCTGCGCCTCACCGGAGGCGAACAGCATCGCGAGCATCGTGGGCACGAGATTGACCGCGGTGGCGCGGTACTCCTGGATCGCGTCGAGGTACGCCCCGGGGTCGAACCCGGTGAGCACCGCCGAGACGGCGCCGTGCAGCCAGTACGGCAGGACGAACGTCCCGCTCGCGTGGATGAGCGACGCGGCGTGCAGCATGACATCGCCGCGGCGGGGCGAGACCAGGTTGGCGAGGATGTTCGCCGCGATGGCGGCGTAGCTCGCCTGCGTGTGCTGGGCGGCTTTGAGCTGGCCGGTCGTGCCCGACGTGTAGATGATCAGGATCACGTCGTCGGGCCCGGCCGGGAGGAGTGGGTCGGCGGCGCTCGCGTCCTTCATCGCGTCGAAGAGATCCACGTCGTCAGGGCGTTCGGGCGGCCCGAGACAGGCGAGCCGCAGCCCGTCCACGCGCCCGGCGAGCTCCAGCGCACGCTCGTCGAGGTCCGCGCTGTACACGAGGAGCCGGGCCCCGGTCTCGGCCAGCATCCGCTCGTGCTCGTCCGCCGACAGCCGCGCGTTGAGCGGTACCCGGGCGACCCCGGCCTTGAGGCAGGCGAAGTCGACGGGGATCGACCACAGGCCGTTGTTGACCAGGAGGGCGACCCGATCGCCCGGCCGTATCCCTAGCCCACCGATGACGTGTGCCATCCGGTTGGCGGCGTCGTCCACCGCACGGAAGCTGAGGCTCTGGTCACCGAAGATGACGGCGGTACGCGTGCCGTAGCGGACCGCGCCCCTGCGGACAAGATCGACGGTCAGCATCCAGCCTCCCTTGGGCCACGGGTGCGGCGACCGGCCGGCCAGTCGCTCGCCAGGCGATCAGTCTCGCACGGGCCGGAACCCGCGGAGCCGCAGGCTGTTCGTCACCACGAACACGCTGGAGAACGCCATCGCCGCCCCCGCGATCATCGGGTTCAGCAGCCCGAGGGCGGCGAGCGGGATCGCCGCGACGTTGTAGGCGAACGCCCAGAACAGGTTGCCCTTGATCGTCGCCAGCGTGCGGCGCGACAGCCGCAGCGCGTCGACGATGCTTCGCGGGTCGCCGCGTACGAGGGTGAGGTCGCTGGCCTCGATCGCGACGTCGGTACCGGTGCCCAAGGCGATCCCGAGGTCGGCCTGGGCGAGCGCTGCGGCGTCGTTGACGCCGTCGCCGGCCATGGCGACGACCCGTCCCTCGCGCTGGAGGCGACGGACCAC
Source organism: Streptosporangiaceae bacterium (assembly GCA_050699055.1). GTDB lineage: Bacteria > Actinomycetota > Actinomycetes > Streptosporangiales > JBOHCT01 > JBOHCT01. The sequence goes on from JBOHCT010000040.1 coordinate 19,870, forward strand.
GGCGACCTTGTCCTCCGGCATGACCTCGGCGACCACGTCCCCGTCGGCGATGCCCACCTGGCCGGCGACGGCGTGCGCGGTCGTCTTGTTGTCCCCGGTCAGCAGGATGGGGCGAAGGCCGAGCCGGACCAGCTCGCGTACTGTCTCCCGGCTGGTCGGCTGCACGGTGTCGCCGACGCCGAGGACGACGCGAGCCCGCCCGTCCCATCCGGCCAGGACCGCCGTGAGCCCGGCCCGCTCCGTGCGACGGCGGGCCCCGTCGAGCTCCGGGGGGACATCCATGCCGCGGTCGGCGAGCAGGCGGGTCCGCCCGGCGAGCACGCCGACCCCGTCGACGACGCCCTCGACGCCCTGGCCCTGGTGGCTCGCGAAGCCGTCGACGTCGGGCAGCGGCCCGTACCGATCCGCCGCGGCGGACGCGATCGCCCGCGCGATCGGGTGCTCGGAGCCGCGCTCGACGGCGCCGGTGAGCCGTACCTCCTTCGCCGCGTCGATGCCGCCGGCGGCCGTGACCTCGTGCAGGGTCATCTCACCCGTCGTCACCGTGCCTGTCTTGTCGAGGACGACCGTGTCGACGCGGCGGGTGGACTCGAGGATCTCGGGGCCGCGGATGAGCAGCCCGAGCTGCGCGCCGCGCCCGGTCCCGACCATGAGCGCGGTCGGCGTGGCCAGGCCCAGCGCGCACGGGCAGGCGATGACCAGCACCGCGACAGCCGCGGTCAACGCGTACGCGGCCCCGCCCCCGGCCAGCAGCCAGCCGGCGAGCGTCAGCGCGGCCAGGACGATGACCACGGGTACGAACACCGCGGAGACGCGGTCGGCGAGCCGCTGGACCTCCGCCTTGCCCTGCTGGGCCTCGGTGACGAGCCGGCCGATCTGGGCGATCGCGGTGTCGGCGCCGACCCGGGTCGCGTGGACGACGAGGCGGCCGCCCGCGTTGACCGTGGCCCCGGTGACCTCACTCCCCGGAGCGACCTCGACGGGCACGCTCTCGCCGGTCAGCATCGACGTGTCGACCGCGGAGGCGCCCCGCTCGACCACGCCGTCGGTGCCGACCCTCTCACCCGGCCGTACGACGAAGCGGTCCCCGACCCGCAGCCGCTCGGCGGGAACCCGGCGCTCCTCGCCGTTCGCGTCGAGCACCGCGACGTCCTTGGCGCCGAGCTCGAGCAGCGCCCGGACCGCGCCGCCGGCGCGCTTCCTCGCCCGCGCCTCGAAGAACCTGCCGAGCAGGATCAGCGCGGTGACGACGGCGGCGACCTCGAAGTACAGGTGCCCGCCCGCGAACAGCGCCCACAGCGACCAGGCGTACGCGGCGAGCGTGCCGAGCGAGATCAGCGTGTCCATCGTCGCGGCGGCGTGGCGGGCGTTCGCCAGCGCGGCCCGGTGGAACGGCAGCCCCGCGTACGCCACGACCGGGGTGGCGAGCACGGCGGTGAACCATTCCCAGCCGGGGAAGTGCAGCGGCGGGATCATCGCGACGAGCGCGACGGGTACGGCGAGCGCGATCGCGATGATCAGCCGGCGCCGCAGCGCCGCCGCCTCGTCGTTCTCGTCCTCCTCTGTGCCGGTGCCACCCGGCCGCGTCAGCTCGGCCGTGTACCCGGTGGCGGCGACGGTGTCGACGAGATCGTCGGGTGTGGCCTTGTCGGGGTCGAAGTCGACCGCGGCGGTCTCGGTCGCGAAGTTCACGGCCGCGTGCACCCCGTCGATGCCGTTGAGCTCGCGTTCGACCCGGGCGGCGCACGAGGCGCACGTCATCCCGCCGACGGCCAGCTCCACGTGCTGCGGGACCACTCCGTCAAGCTCCATGCGCCCTACTGTACCCCTTGGGGGTACCGGGTACATAGGGGTCAGCCGCTCGGCATCCGGCTGGACACAAGAGGCGGAGCCCCTGGGTCCCGAGGGTGGCGAGTCGCCCCGCTCATGCCGCCTACCGTCCCGACGGTCAGGGACAGGTACCCGACCAGCATGAGCGCGAAGCCGGTGACATGGCCGTACTCCCACCGCGCGCGCCAGTGGGTCCAGTCCGCGGGGACCGCGTGCACGGACCACGCGCCGATCGCCGCGTTGGCCGGCTGGACCAACGCGAACCACGAGCCGAGGGCGGCGGCGAAGCACGCGGCGGCGACGACCACGAACCAGAACGCCTGGTGCCGCCGCAGCGGGACCGCCAGGACGATGAGGAGGACGACGGTGATGACCTCGATCGGTGCGCCGACCATGGCGAAGTAGGCGTACAGGGTGTGCTCCACCCGCGTCCACAGGGCGGGCCCGTACGTCATCTTCCGCGGCAGCTCGAGGGTGTGCGCGAAGGTCAGGCCCATGGTCAGGGCGGCGAGGACGAGCGCGGCGGCCCACAGGACGCGGACCCGGGCTGATGGGTGGCTTCTCATACCCGCGAGGGTCCCAGGTCGCCGCCCGCGACACACCGGACCAGAGACCGATTCGTCGTCCGCTCGCGGGCGGACCCCGTGCGAGAGGACACCCGGGGGAATGTCGGTGCCTTCGGCGCGGTTTTCGCCAGCGAACCCCGCCCTTCAGGGTGGTCCTATGGGGAGGAGTAGCCGTGCCGGCCGTGACCGTCGATGACGTGCTCGCCCTGCCGCGTGTCCCGCGGCTCGACCCGATGGCGGTGAGCGAGCGGCCCGTACGCTCGGTGACGACCGCTCCGAGAGGATTCGAGGGCGAGGGCTTCCCCGTACGCCGCGCCTTCGTCGGCGCCGACCTGCGTGACCTCGACCCGTTCATCCACATGGACCAGATGGGTGAGGTGGAGTACGCGCCGGGGGAGCCCAAGGGCACGGCGTGGCACCCGCACCGCGGCTTCGAGACCGTCACGTACATGATCGACGGGACGTTCCAGCACCAGGACTCCAACGGCGGCGGCGGCGTGATCACGAACGGCGACACCCAGTGGATGACCGCCGGCGGCGGAATCCTGCATATCGAGGAGCCGCCCGAGCAGCTCGTCGTCTCGGGCGGGCTGTTCCACGGCCTGCAGCTGTGGGTCAACCTGCCCAGGGAGAAGAAGTGGAGCCCGCCGCGGTACCAGGACATCCGGGGCCGCGAGGCGACGTTGGTCTCGTCGTACGACGGCGGGGTTCTGCTGCGTGTCATCGCTGGGGAGGTCGCCGGGCACATCGGGCCCGGCGTCACCCACACACCGATGACGATGATCCACGCGACGGTCAGCCCCGGCGCCGCGCTGCGGCTGCCGTGGCGCGCGGACTCCAACGCGTTGGCGTACGTGCTCGCCGGCCGGGGGACCGTCGGGGCCGGCCGCCAGCCGATCCGTACGGGACAGCTCGCCGTGTACGGCCCGGGCGACGCGCTCACCGTCGCCGCCGACGACCGGCAGGACGGCCACACGCCCAACCTCGACGTGCTGCTCCTCGGCGGCCAACCGATCAGGGAGCCGGTCGTGCACCACGGGCCGTTCGTGATGAACACCAAGGCCGAGGTCATCCAGGCGCTGGAGGACTTCCAGGCCGGGCGCCTCGGTCAGATCCCGGCCGAGCGCATGCCGCACCGCCACCCCGGCGACGCGGACGTCACCTGACAGCGAGCCTTCGACCGAGCCAGGAGTTCCATGATCGCGAAGAGTGTTCCCCTGCTCTCGGGGGTAATATTCTTCGCGATCATGGAAGTAGGGTCGTGAGGGTCTTCAGGCTCATCCGCGCGTTTCGCCGCGTTTCGCCGCGTGTCGCCGGGCTCCCGTGCGTAGCATCACCAGAGTGGTTGCCGAAGTAGCATTCCCGCTCCCGGATCGGCTGCAGGCGACGTTCTGGCCCGGCGGCCAGGTCCCCTCCGACGGGCACCTCGCGTTGTGGGGCACCGACGAACCCGCGGACGCGGCTGCCGCCCTCCGCCTGCCGCCCGGCGAGCCCGCCGCGCTGCCGACCGTGCTGCCGCGCAGCCAGCGGGCGCGTACGCG
>JBOHCT010000041.1:0-23555 GCA_050699055.1 Streptosporangiaceae bacterium
GTTGTCGGTGATGTCGAGCAGGGCCGCACCCGCGTTGCCCTCGGCGACCCATCCGTCGAGCGCGCATTCCGGGCCGAGGTGGTCGCATCCGCGCGGGCACGCTCGGGCGCCGTCGGCCAGGTCGGGAAAGGCCTCGATCACGTCGTCGGGCGAGACGTGGGCGAGGCCGAAGCTGCGCACGCCGGGGGTGTCGATGATCCATCCGCCATCGGCCGCGGGCAGCGGGAGGGCGACCGCGGAGCTGGAGACGTGCCGCCCGCGTCCTGTCACGACGTTCACCTCGCCTGTCGCCCGTCGGGCCCCAGGGACCAGCGCGTTGACCAGTGTCGACTTGCCGACCCCCGAGTGGCCGACCAGTACGCTCACCCGCCCGACCAGCCGGGTCCGCAGGGCGTCGAGTGGGCGGTCCATGCGGGTCACGACGTACGGGACACCGAGGGGAGCGTAGATGCCGAGCAGGTCGTCGGGGGACGCGAGGTCGGACTTGGCGATGCACAGGAGTGGGTCGAGCTCGGCGTCGTAGGCCGCGACCAGGCAGCGGTCGATCAGCCGTGGACGTGGTGGCGGGCCGGCCAGCGACGCGACGATCACGAGCTGGTCGGCACCCGCGACGATGACACGTTCGACGGGATCGCTGTCGTCGGCCGTACGGCGCAGCACGGAGCCGCGGGGTCTGACGCCTACGATCCGCGCGAGCGTCCCGGGCCGTCCGGACACATCGCCGACGATGCGAACGCGGTCGCCGACCACGACGCTGCCCCGGCCGAGCTCGCGGGCCTTCATCGCGACGACCCTGCGATCGCCCACCAGACAGCTGTAGCGCCCGCGGTCGACGGTCGTCACGAAACCTTCCGCGGCCTTCTCGTGGTCCGGTCGCCGCCGGGTGCGCGGGCGGGATCCGCGACCGGGGCGCACCCGGACGCTGTTCTCGTCGTAGCGCTCGGTGAGGCGGCTCAGCGTGGATCCTCCAGAATCCCCGTCCATAGCTCGACGAAGTCAGGCAGCGTCTTGCCCGTGGTGGCGATGTTCTCGACCAGCACGCCCTCGACGGCGAGGCCGAGGAGCGCCCCCGTCGTAGCCAGGCGGTGGTCGTCGTAGGTGTGGAAAACGCCGCCGGACATTGGCCGCGGACGGATGTCGAGCCCGTCGTCGCCCTGTCGCACGTCACCGCCGAGCCCGGTGATCTCACGCGCCAGCGCCGCGAGCCGGTCGGTCTCGTGGCGACGAAGGTGTGCCACGCCGCGCAGCCTTGACGGGCCGTCGGCGAAGGCAGCCAGCCCGGCGATCGTGGGGACCAGCTCACCCGCGTCACGCAGATCCACATCGATGCCGCGGATGGTGCCGGGGCCGCGGACGGTGAGCCCGTACGGTCCCAGCTCGTACGTGCCACCCATCGCCGCCAACAGCTCGGGCAGTACCGCTCCGGGTTGTGTCGTGTCGGCGGGCCAGCGCGGCACGGTCACCCGGCCGCCGGTCACCAGGGCGGCACCAAGAAACGGGGCCGCATTGGACAGATCGGGCTCGACCGCGGTTTCCCCGCCGCGCAGCGGGCCAGGCGCGACCCGCCAGCCGTTCGGCGGCGAAACTTCGACCTCGGCCCCTGCCGCGCGGAGCATGGCCACGGTCATGGCGATGTGCGGAGCCGAGGGCAGGGCAGACCCCTCATGTCGGACCTCGACACCCTTGTCGTACCGCGGCGCGGCGAGCAGCAGCCCCGAGACGAGCTGCGACGAGCTCGACGCGTCGATCGTCACCGCCCCGCCGCCGAGCCCGCCGCCACCGTGGACGGTCAGCGGCAGCGCGCCGCGTCCGCCGTCGTCGATGGTGGCCCCCAGCTCACGAAGACCAGCCAGCAGAGGGGCGAGCGGCCGCTCACGTGCTCGCCGGTCACCGTCAAGACTGACGTCACCGGCGGCGAGCGCCGCGACGGGCGGCAGGAAACGCATCACCGTTCCGGCGTTGCCGACATCGACGGAGGCGGATCCGACGAGTCGGCCAGGAACGATGCGCCAGCCACCCTCCGACTCCCGGACGCTCGCCCCCATCCTCCGCAGTCCGTCGACCATGAGCCGGGTGTCGCGGCTGCGCAGCGGGCCGCGGAGCACGCTCGGCCCGCGCGCCAACGCGGAGAGAATCAGCGCGCGGTTGCTGACGGACTTGGAGCCCGGCACCTGGGCAACCGCGTCGATCGGGGCCGACGCCGTCGGTGCCCGCCACAGGCCGTGGTGCTCGTCTTCCAGCATGGGACCCGACATGAGACAGAGCCTAGCCACAGCCTGACCGGAAGTTACGAGCTCTTGCGGCGCGCGCTCTTCCTCGGTCGCCGCCGCCGGCCCTTGCCCGCGGCGGCGGCGAAGAGCAGGCCGCCGAGCAGGCCCGTGTTCTTGAGGAAGTGGGTCCGCTGGTGTGCCCGCTGCTGGGCGTCTTCCTCCTCCCAGAAGCGATGGCCACCCAGCGTGGTGGGTACCAACGTCGCCGCCAGCACGAGGGGCGTGAGGCGCGGAAACTTGCCCAGCGCGAACACCACCCCGGTACCGATGTGGACAGCCGCGTTGATCCGTACGAGTGTCTCGGGGTCCCGGGGTAGGTTGGGGATCGACCGGGTCATCATGTCCGTAACGGGCTCGGAGCGTTTGGCCCGCGGACCGGGATTGCGCAGTGCGTCGAGCCCGCCGGTCACGAAGACGGCCGCGAGCATGGGCCTGGCGATGGAACGTACGATTGCCATGCGTCTTGTATATCCGTCCGGGCGACGGGACTCACGTACCTTCGTCGCTTCGGGGCGTCCCGCGCGTCTCTGGGCCCCGCCAGGGGTTGTCGGGAGCACCGACGTCTGCGGGATACTCGCGCTAGCCGGACAGTGGCCCTGTTTTCTCTCATGTCAACGGTGGGGAGGACGCTCTCGTGGATGCCGAGACCGCACGCAAGCGCCTCGAGGAGCTGCTCTCCGACCTCGACAGATCGCTGGCCACGCTCGAAGGTGAGCGTCCGACGGAAAACATCCAGGAGCTTGCGGTCTACGACCAGCATCCCGCCGACTCCGGCAGCAATCTGTCCGAGGCCGACCGCGCAGAGGCGCTGCGGGAGGCCGCCCGGAGGCAGCGCGTGGAGGTCGTCTCCGCGCTCGACCGGGTCGACCAGGGCACGTACGGCGGGTGCGTCGACTGTGGCAAGCGGGTGCCCGACGGCAGGCTCGAGGCTCGACCCGAGGCGGCGCGCTGCGTCGAGTGCCAGTCCAAGGTGGAGAACTACAAGTAGCGCCCAAGTAAGGCCGGGACGCTCAGCTCGCTCGTCGCTCACGCACGCGACGCGCGCTGGCGACCAGATGGATGCCGACCGACTCGTCCGCGTTGTCGCGGGAGAGAGACAGCTCGGCCCGCACCAGATCGGGGAGGACGCCCTGGTCGGCGGCCAGCGCCTGCTCGACCGTCGGAGGAGACAGGACCGTGCGGGGTCGGATCCACTCGACCTCGAGCCCGGCGTCGTCGAGCAGCTCGCGCAGCTGCTCGGGCCAGAAGCACCGAGTGATCGTCCCCTCCGCGGAGGGGACGAGGAGCACGTCGGCGCTGGGCGCGTCCGACAGCTCCGCCCAGCAGCGCCGCTGGGCAAGCTGTGCCATCCCGAGAACCAACGAGTCGACGCACACGAACATGCGCCCGTCCGGCCGCAGCACGCGGGCGGCCTCCTCCACGGTCGTCTCGGTCGCGAGCGAGAACGACAGGGCACGAGCCTCGGCCACCACGGCGTCGACACAGCTGTCCGCGAGGTAGGAGAGGCGCGCCCGGTCGGCCGCGAGGACGCGGACGCGTCCTGCGGGAAGTGCCATCGTACCGTCGCCCGGATCGACGATCTTGATGATGTCGTGGCCTGCCCCCGCCATCTGGCGCGTCACCCCGCCAGGTACGCCCGACAGGTCGAGGATGCGAAGGGGCTCCCTCGGCAGCCACTCGGCGAGCTGGGCGGACGCGACCTCCCGATAGAACCTCCAGTAGGCGCGCGGCGACTCGCCGGCGGCGGCACGCGCGGGCTGCGACGCAGGCACGTGGAGCTCACCTCCGGGTGACACCCGCACCATCTCACGGAAACGGCGGGTGGCCAACCGTGTACGGAACGCACCTCGACGGTCGATCACCTGACGATCCCGGGAATCGTTCGGGTGCCGCACCTGTTGACCCCCACGAAGCGTTCGAATCCTTGACGAGAGGGCGTGTCCATGCTCCTGTCCTGCGCTGCGCGGTCTCCGGTGGGCGAGACGCGTGCCGGGCTCGTGGACGGTCCGGTGGGTGGCGCCGGCACGCTATCCTCCTGGCACGGTTCCCGTGACGACGGGAGCGGGCAGAATAAGGGGGTGGCCCCGGTCCAGCAGGAAACCTTGGAACAGCGCGGCGCGCGCTTCGAGAATGACGTGCTGCCGTACCTCGATCAGCTCTACTCGGCCGCGATGCGGATGACCCGTAATCCGGCCGACGCGGAGGATCTCGTCCAAGAGACGTTCGTCAAGGCTTTCGCGTCTTTCCACCAGTATCAGCCGGGCACCAACCTCAAGGCCTGGCTGTACCGGATCCTCACGAACACGTTCATCAACAGCTACCGCAAGCGGCAGCGCGAGCCGCGCCAGGCGGCGACCGAGGAGGTCGAGGACTGGCAGCTCGCGCGGGCCGAGTCGCACACCTCGAGCGGGCTCAAGTCCGCCGAGGCCGAGGCGCTCGAGCGCCTCCCGGACTCCGACGTCAAGGAGGCGCTGCAGGCGCTGCCCGAGGAGTTCCGCATCGCGGTCTACCTCGCGGACGTCGAGGGGTTCGCCTACAAGGAGATCGCGGAGATCATGGGCACCCCGATCGGTACGGTGATGTCGCGCCTGCACCGTGGGAGGCGCCAGCTCAGAGGTTTCCTGGAGGACTACGCGCGGGAGCGGGGGGTCGCCCGCGCGTCGGCCGGAGGCCATCCGGGGAAGGACGCGGAGACATGAGCTGCGGGAGACCCCACGAAGTCGACTGTCGAGACGTCCTCGCTCGCGTCTACATCTACCTGGACGGTGAGCTCGACGAGACCGACTGCGCCAAGGTCCGTCAGCACCTCGACGAGTGCGCGCCCTGCCTGCAGGAGTTCGGTCTGGAGGAAGAGGTCAAGAAGCTCGTCCATCGCCACTGCGGCCGCGATCCCGTACCCGGCGGCCTGCGGGCGAAGGTCCTCGACCGGATTCAGCAGGTCGCGGGCTCCCGGTTGCCGGCCGACTAGCCGGGCCAGGTCCGGCGAGCGGGGCCATTCCTGACAGCCGCGCGTCGGCGGCGGTGAAGCTTCGAGCATGTGAGGTGCCGCTGAGTCGGTGCCAGCCGCTGGGCGGCCGACAAGCGGCCGTTTCGCGACGCCCGCGACCGTGTCTACCCGGCTGCCGCACGTCTGTCCCGGGGTACGCGCGTCCCGGGGACCGCAACCGCGATCCCGGCCAGGTCGCGACCCCAGGGGTTGACATATTTCCTGTTTCACGCTTTGCTCACAAATCAGATAAGAGCTGTCACTGTGTGCTATGTGAGCACGCAGCGGGTCTACGGTGTGGCACATCACCGGAACCGATGCCGACGCGTGGAAGGACCGAGATGACCTCCCGTCACAGCAGCGTCCTGAGCCGGAACATCGCGTGGAGCCGGAACATCGCATGGTCGTGACGAGGTCAGGCTAGGCTTCGGACCCCATCTGGGTTTACCTTTTCATGCGTGCCCAACGCACGCAGCAGGTGTCCGGCCGCACGCGGCCTTCCGCGTGCGGCCCAGGCGTATATCGTCCTCGTCGTCGCGGTCGCGCTCGCGGCGCTGGCCCGGGCCGCGACCGTTGAGGTGCCCTGGCTGACCGTCGGCGCGCTCGCGCTCGTCTTCTGGATGGCGGAGTCCTGGTCTACCCAGCTCAGGACGACCCGGGTCACGGTGTCCATCAGCTGCGCCGCTTCCCTCGCGGCTGCGGTGCTGGTGGGTCCCGTGGGCGCGGCCCTCGTCGCGGCGACAGGGGTGGCGACCCTGCACCCGGGCGGCTGGGCCCCGATCAAGCGCGCCTTCAACGGCGCGCAGTTCGCCCTCGCGGGATACGCCGGCGGAATGGCCTACATCCTGGCCGGCGGCACGCGCGGCCCGCTGACGACAGGTGACCTCCCGCTCGCACTCGGCGCGTTCGCCGCCGCGATGGTGGCCGGTTGGCTGGTGAACACCGGTCTCGTCGCCGTGGTGGTCAAGCTGGCCGAAGGCGGTCGCGCTCGGGCGATCGGCACCGCGGTTGCCAACGGCGCGCTGTCCTATCTCGGTTATGCGGTGTTCGGACTGCTCATCGCCGCCCTGTGGGGGCTGATCGGCGCCTTCGCCGCGCTGCTGGTACTGCTGCCTGTCGCCGTCGCGCGGTGGGCGTTCAGCCAGCGCGACGCCGAGCAGGAGGCGTACGACCGGACGATCGCGGCGCTCAGTCAGGCGGTCGAGACCAAGGACTACTACACGCGCGGCCACGGCGACAGGGTGGGACGGGCGGTCGTGATGATCGCCCGCAAGCTCGGCATGTCCGAGGAGCGGGTGGCGGCGCTGCACTACGCCGGCATGCTGCACGACGTCGGCAAGCTCGGCGTCCCTACCAAGGTGCTGCAGAAGGACGGACCGCTGTCCGAGGAGGAGTTCGCCGCCATCCAGCTGCACCCGATGCGCGGTCTCGAGGTCGTCCGCGAGATCGACTTCCTCGACGAGGCTCGCGCGGGCATCATGCACCACCACGAACGCATCGACGGTACCGGCTACCCCATGGGGCTCTCGGGCGACGCGATCCCAGAGTTCGCCCGTGTCATCGGGGTAGCCGACGCGTTCGACTCGATGACCTCGACGCGCTCGTACCGTTCGGCGCGTACGGTCGAGGAAGCGATCGGCGAGCTGCGTCGGTTCGCGGGTAAGCAGTTCGACAGCACGATGGTCGGCGCCCTCGTCAGGGCCGTCGCGGAACAGGGCTGGAAGACCCATCAGGTGCGGCCGGGCGCGGCGGAAGCTGTCCTCCCACTTCCTTCGCACGACCACGACGACCCGAGCACGCCGCTGCGGGTGGCCGAAGGAGGGCGACCGCGTCGGTGAGCGTCGAGGCCCGCCGCGGACCGACCGCGACCAGCTCCGGTCACGCACTCCTGATCGTCATCGCGGGACTGCTCGTGGTGGCGGCGGTCGCCGAGGTCGCCGCCCGCGGGCTCGTCCAGCCGCGCGTCGCGCTCGCCTTCGGCGGCCTGATCGTGATCGGCGAGGTCGCGCGCATCAACCTGCCGGGCGGAAGGGAGAGCGCCCCGCTCGGGACGGCCGCGGCGCTGTCGTACGCGCTGCTCCTCGCGGTCGGTCACGCTCCCGCGTCGCACGGTGCGCTGCAGGTTGTGACGGTGACCGCGACGGGCGTCGTGATCGGCGCCCTACCCCATGTCGCCGTCGCGCGTGCGCCGCGCTTCGACGAGATGGCCCGGCGCGTGTTGCACATCGCGCTCGCGGCTGGCCTGCTACGGCCCTTCATGTCAGGGCTGCCACCCCTGGTGGGCCATGTGGTTCTGCTCCTCACCATCCTGATCGCCGTAGTCGTCGTCGCCGCGCTTTTCGACCTCCTGCTCGCCACGGTCGTCCGCGCCGGCGGGCTGCGCCTGCGTTTCCGTACGGCGGCGGTCGATGAGCTGCGCGCCCAGGGGCCGCTCGCGGTGGCCGTCGGTGCGACCGGCCTGCTGATCGCGCTCGCCGTCCATGCCATGGGCCTCGTGGCGCTGGCGATCTTCATCCTCCCACTGCTCGTCACCCAGATCGCCTTCCGCCGCTACGCCGGGGTCCGGGCCACCTATCTGCAGACCATCCGTGCGCTGTCGCGCGTCACCGAGGTGGGCGGGTACGTCGAGAGCGGTCACTCCCGACGCGTGACCCAGCTGGCGGTGGGCCTGAGCCGGCGCCTCGGCATGAGCGAGTCGGAGCAGCTGCAGCTGGAGTACGCCGCCCTCATGCACGACATCGGTCAGCTGTCCCTCACCGAACCGATTCCCGGCGCCGGCGCGACAGTGCTCGCCGCGCCGGAGGCGCAGCGACGGATCGCTCAGCTCGGGGCGGAGGTGATCGAGGAAACGGGGGTCCTCGACCGGGTGGCTGAGGTGGTGCGCCGCCAGGTCGACCCGTACCGGGGAGACGACGGTGCGGAGGACGGCTCGCTCCCCCTCGGGAGCCGCGTCATCAGGGTCGCGAACGCCTATGACGATCTTGTGGGCAGCTCGTCCGACCCCGATCGCCAAGCGGCCGCACTCGAACGGCTGCGCCTGGCCACCGCGCGGGACTACGACCCCCGTGTAGTGGAGGCCCTGACCCGGCTCATCGAGCGAGGTACGCGTCCCGGCTTAGGCGGGCTCGAACCTCGCATGATCCGTTCCCGCGGTCGACAAGCGCGGTATTTTCCGCCACCAGACCTCAAACCGGGATCTTGGGCTCCGGCGGCGACCTGAGAACCTGGTGGGACGACTCGGCGGACACGCTAGGGTCGGCCTGTGTTCGAGTCCGTCCTGGTCGCCAACCGCGGGGAGATCGCCCGGCGGGTGATCCGGTCCACTCAACGCCTCGGTGTCAAGGCCGTGGCGGTCTATTCCGAGGCCGACGCCGAGCTTCCGTACGTCCGGGAGGCGGACGAGGCTGTGCCGATCGGCCCCGCCGCGCCCGCGCAGAGCTACCTGGACGTCTCGGCCCTGATCGAGGCCGCGCAGCGGACGGGTGTGGAAGCGGTTCACCCGGGCTACGGGTTCCTCGCGGAGAGCGCGGCGTTCGCCAGGCGGGTCATTGACGAGGGGCTGGCCTGGGTCGGGCCGTCCCCCGAGGCCATCGAGGCGATGGGCGACAAGATCAGGGCCCGCAACCTGATGGAGTCCGCGGGAATTCCCGTCTCCGCGGGCACCCGCGAGCCGGTCACCGACGTCGAGGCGGCGGTCGCCGCGGCGGGACGGGTCGGTTACCCCCTGATGGTCAAGGCGTCCGCGGGCGGCGGCGGCATCGGCATGGGAGTCGCCCACGACGACGACGGCCTGCGCAAGGCCTTCGAGACCGCGCGGACGCGGGCGGAGCGGTTCTTCGGCGACCCGGCGATCCTGCTCGAGCGTTACGTCGAGCGCGCCCGTCACGTCGAGGTGCAGATCCTCGGCGGTACCGACGGTAACGTCCTCGCCCTGGGCGAACGCGACTGCTCTGTCCAGCGCCGCCACCAGAAGGTGGCCGAGGAGACCCCCTCGCCCGGCGTCACGCCCGCGTTGCGCTCGCGCATGCTCGAGGCGGCCGTACGCGCCGGGGAAGCCGTGGCGTACCGCGGGGCCGGGACGGTCGAGTGCCTGGTCGACCCCGCGGCGCAGGAGTTCGTCTTCTGCGAGATGAACACCCGCCTGCAGGTCGAACATCCCATCACCGAGCTCGTTACCGGCATCGACCTCGTCGAGCAGCAGCTGCGTGTCGCGGCCGGCGAGGAGGTGTCGTTCGACCCCGCCCCGCCGCGCGGCCACGCTCTCGAGCTGCGCGTCTACGCGGAGGACCCGAAGCGCTTCCTGCCGAGCCCAGGCGCGATCACCGCCTGGGAGGAGCCCGCTGGCGAGGGGGTGCGGGTCGACGCCGGCTACGCGGTCGGCACGACTATCACGCCGTACTATGACCCGCTTCTCGCCAAGCTGTGCGTGTGGGGCGAGGATCGCCCGGCGGCGCTGCGGCGCGCCCGCGAGGCCGTGGCCGGGTTCCGGGTCGAGGGGCCCAAGACCAACCTGGCGTTCTTCGCCGAGCTGCTCGACGACCCGAGGTTCGTGGACGGCGCGTACGACACGGGCATCATCGACCGCATGCGCGCGGGCGCGTAACAGGTCCGCCACGTGCGCGTGGTTGGATTACTTGAGGCCTGCGGGCCGACGCCTGCGAGGTTCACGAACAACGGAGAGGAGCCGCGGTGGCGGAGGTCTGCGCGGAGATGGTGGCCAACGTCTGGAAGGTCGTCATCGGCGAGGGCGATCACGTGGACGACGGCGACACGCTCGTCATCCTGGAGTCGATGAAGATGGAGATCCCTGTCCTGGCCGAGGAGGCGGGGACAGTCGCCCAGCTCAAGGTCGCCGAGGGTGATGTCGTCCAGGAGGGTGACATCATCGCCGTCATCGAGTAGGCGGCTGCTCTTCCGCGCCCACGCGCGTGCCGTGCACGACGCACCGCGCGGACCAGCCGCTCGGGGTCACCTGTACGACCATCCGTCGGCGGCACACCGGGCAGAACCGGGGTGGCTCGAACTGGCGGGCCGCGCGGCAGCGGGCATGGCGATCGGCATCACGACCGGCATCGGCAGCGCCGGCGAGCGGCTCGCCGCAGCGGTCGCAGTACCGGTCGCAGTCGGGGCCCTCCACACTCAGTCGCCTTTCTCCAGCGAGTAGACGAGGAGGTCGGTCCCTGGGACGGGCGACCAGTCGAGCTGGGGTGTGCGCCGGAAGCCGAGGCGTTCGTACAGTCGGTGGGCTGCCCGCATCTCCAGCTTGGTCGACAGGCGTACGGTCCGGGCGCCGGATGCCCACGCGCGGTCGAGGCAGGCCCGGACGAGGGCCTGGCCGACGCCGCGTCCCCGTGCCGACCGCGCGACCGCGAGCATCCGGAACCCGGCCTCGCCCGGCCCGGCCACCTCGGCGTACGGGGTGCCGCCGACGCAGAACGTCACGGTCCCTGCGAGCGCGTCGCCGTCGCGGACGACCAACAGGTCGCATGACCCCGCACGGCCCGCCGCGTCGCGCAGCTCCGTGAGGTACGGCGAGTCCGGGGCGGAGAAGCCCTCCTCGACGTACACGCGGGCGGTGAGGTCCCCGATCGCCGCGTACTCAGCCGGCTCGGCGAGTCGGACCATGATGTCGGCGGCCGGGCGGGTCATGGCCCGAGCAGTCGGGGGACGATGTCGAGTCCACGACGGCGGGCCGCGGCGCCCTCCGCCGGCAGGACGAAGGCACGCATGCCGAGCCAGGCGGCGCCCCCGTCGCTCGCCGGCGTGTCGCCCACCATGAGGGTGCGGTGCGGATGGACGCCGAGCGCGGCGCAGGCGTGCCTGAACACCTTGGGATCGGGTTTGCTCGCCCCCAGCTCGTACGACAGAGCGAACGCGTCCACGTAGTCACGGAGGCCGTAGTGCTCGAACGTCGGCCGGATGTCCCACGCGATGTCGCTGACCACACCCACCGGCATCCCCCGCTCCCGCAGCGCCGCGAGGACCGGCCGCGTGTCGTCGTACGGTATCCAGCAGCGCGGCGAGGCCATGAGGTCGTACATCGTGTCGGCGAGCGGGACCAACTCGTCGACGGCCTTGATCCAGGCGAGCCCGGCAGCGCGGTGGTTGGCGGCGGACAGGTCGCGACCCTCCTGCGCCCGCGCGACCTCCGGGCGCGTCCAGGCCGCGTCGAGCGCGGCCACCAGCCGGGCAAGAGTGGCGTCGTCGTACGTGACATCCTCCGCCGCGGCCGCCATCCGCAGCCAGACGGCGTCGTCGACGATGTGGAACAGCGTGTTCGAGAAGTCGAGGAGGACTGCCTCGATCGGCTGTGGCTCGACGTCAGGGTCGGTGCGGTAGAGGCCGAGGGGCCGGGTGCCCGCGATCCGCATCCGGTCAGATCCCTGTCGTGGAGCGTGGGTATGCGGCCTCGGGGTCGGTGGCGATGTTGACGAGGTAGGGCGCCCCCGCGTTGAACGCCCTGCGCAGCGCGCGCCCGATCTCGCCGGGCTTGGTGACCAGCTCGCCCTCGGCGCCGAGAGCGCGTGCGACCTCGTCGTAGCGCGTCCCCTGCTGCAGGTCGGCCGCGACGTCGTAGCCGTACAGGAACCGCATGGGGTGCTTCTCGAGCCCCCAGGCTCCGTTGTTGCCGCAGACGATGACGACGGGCAGCCGGTGGCGGACGAGCGTGTCGACGTCCATGAGGGACATGCCCGCGGCGCCGTCGCCGAGCAGCAGCACGACCTGCGACTGGGGGTGGGCGAGCCGCGCGGCGGCGGCGTAGCCGAGGCCGGTGCCGAGGCAGCCGTACGGGCCGGGATCGAGCCAGTGGCCGGGACGCTTGGGTTCCACCCATCGGCCGGCGAACGACACGAAGTCACCGCCGTCGCCCACGATCACGGCGTCGTCGTCGAGGAGACGGAGCAGCTCGCCGTAGATCCGGCCCGGGTGGATCGGGTCGGCGTCGCTGCGCAGCAGCTCCACGTCGGCGTCCGCGCGCGCGTGGGCGGAGTCATGCAGCTCGTCGAGCCACTCGTCGTACCCGCGGGTGGGGTGCTTGGCGTGGGCAGCGACGAGCCCGCCGAGGACGAGCGACAGATCGCCGGCGGCGCTGCCGTCCAGGTCAACGTGCGTGGCGACCTGGTCCGGGGCATCGACGAGGTGCGCGACACGGGCCTTCGGGGTGTCTCCCTGCCCGCCGAACTCCCCGAAGCCGAGCCGGAAGTCGAGCGGCGCGCCGACCACGATGACGAGGTCGGCCCTGCCGAACGCGGCGGAGCGGGCCGGCGTGACCAGCAGCTCATGGCCGGAGGGCAGGACGCCCCGGCCCATGCCGTTGGCCACGACGGGTACGCGGAGTTCCTCGACCGCGCGGCGTGCGGCCTCCTCCGCGCCGTCTGTCCAAACGTCCGAGCCGAGGACGACGACGGGGCGCTCGGCGTCGGCGAGCAGGGCGCCGACGCCGGCCAGCGCCGCCGGAGCCGGCTCCTCGCGTACCTGCTGCCCCGGCGGCGGAAGCTCCGCCTCGGCCCGGCTGTAGAGCTGGTCCATCGGGACATCGAGGAAGACCGGTCCGCGGTGCGGATTCTCCGCCACGCGAAGCGCGTCGTCGACCCCGGACACGATGTCGCCGACCGCGGGGATCGTGCCGGCGTGTTTGGTGATGGGGGCGACGAGCGGGGGATGGTCGATCTCCTGGAGGCTGCCGGTGCCCCACCTGTGTGTGGGCGCGCGGCCGCCGACGACCAGCAGCGGCGAGCCGTTGAAGTGGGCGGTCGCGATCGCGCTCACGCCGTTGGTCACGCCGGGGCCCGCGGTGAGCGCGGCGAGTCCGGGGCGGCGGGTGAGCTTCGCCATGGCCTCCGCGGCGAACACCGCCGTCTGCTCGTGGCGCACGTCGACGAGCCGCATCGGCGGGTCGGCGTGGACGGCGCCGTCGTAGAGGGGAAAGACATGCGCGCCCGACAGGGTAAACATCGCGTCGACGCCGTGCTCGCGAGCGACGGCGACGGCGAGGTTGCCTCCGTGACCCTCGACTCGGCCCATGGGCCTGACCGTACCCGGTGCCGCTCAGAGCGTGTCCGAGAGGGCCTTGACGGGCATGCGGAGGCCCTCGAGCATCGCGAGGTCTTGGTCAGGGGTTCGGCCGAGCGTGGTGAGGTAGTTACCGACGATGATCGCGTTGATGCCGCCCGCCATGCCCCGCTCGGTGGCGAGGTCGTCCAGGGTCAGCTCGCGGCCGCCGGCGTAGCGCAGGATCGTACGCGGCAGCGCGAGGCGGAACGCGGCGATCGTGCGCAGCGCGTCGCGGCCCTGGACGGTCGGGTAGTCGGCGAACGGCGTGCCGGGGCGTGGGTTCAGGAAGTTCAGCGGCACCTCGTGCGGCTTCAAGGCGGCGAGCTGTCCGGCGAACTCGGCCCGCTGCTCCGCACTCTCGCCCATGCCGATGATCCCGCCGCAGCACAGCTCCATGCCGGCCGCGCGCACCATCTGGCAGGTCTCGTACCGCTCCTCCCACGTATGCGTCGTGACCACGTCCGCGAAGTGCGAGCGCGGCGTTTCGAGGTTGTGGTTGTACCGGTGCACGCCCATCGCCACCAGCTCCTCGACCAGCGTAGGCGTGAGGATGCCGAGGGAGCAGGCGATGTTGACGTCAACGGCGGCGCGGATCGCGGCGATCCCTTCGCGTACCTGCTCCATCAGGCGGCGGTCGGGTCCGCGCACGGCCGCGACGATGCAGAACTCCGTCGCCCCGGTCGCCGCGGTCTCCTTGGCGGCCTGGACGAGCACGGGAATGTCGAGCCAGGCGGCCCGGACGGGCGAGTCGAAGCGGCCGGACTGCGAGCAGAAGTGGCAGTCCTCGGGGCAGCCCCCGGTCTTGGCCGAGACGATGCCTTCGACCTCCACCTCGGGACCGCACCAACGGACGCGCGTCTCGTGGGCGAGCGCGAGCAGCTCGTCGAGGCGGTCGTCGGACAGGGTGAGGCACTCGTACGTCTGCCGTTCGTCGAGGCCCCTGCCGTCGTCGAGCACCTGGGCGCGG
Organism: Streptosporangiaceae bacterium; assembly: GCA_050699055.1. Lineage (GTDB taxonomy): Bacteria > Actinomycetota > Actinomycetes > Streptosporangiales > JBOHCT01 > JBOHCT01. Next base: position 14,279 of record JBOHCT010000041.1, read on the forward strand.
GCGATGTCGAGGATGTCGGTCACGGTCTTCCCTCTAGGGAGTCGCGGGCAGGGTCCGGTACGCCTCCACGCGGCCGCGGCAGTCGTCGCGGAATGCCGCCGCGTCGAAGACGCCGCCCAGCCGAGGGGCGAGCCCGGCACGGGCTGCGAGCAGGAACTCAGGCGCCGCCAGCCGCCCGGAGCGTTCGGGCAGCGCGCCGGACAGCGGCCGGGCCGCGAGCGTCTCCAGGTCGCGGACATTGCATAGGTCGTCCAGGCCGGGCCTGACCGGCCACGATCCGATCACCACCCCGGCCAGGTCCAGCCCGCGATGCGCCATGACCTCGAGTGTGAGCGCCGTGTGGTTGAGCGTGCCGAGGCCCGAGCGGACCACGACGAGGACCGGCGCGGCGAGATCGCGCGCCAGGTCGGCGAGGGTGGCCCCGGCCTCGTCGTAGCGCACGAGCAGCCCACCGGCCCCCTCCACGATCAGCATGCCCCGGTCGGCGGGGCGTAGGGTCCGCGTGGCGGCCGTCAGGTCGAGCGGCGGAAGGTCCTCGAGGCGCGCGGCGGCGGCCGGCGACAGCGGGTCGACGTACCGCGCGAGCTCGTGCAGGTCGGTCACGCCCGCGAGCCTGCGTACCTCGTCGAGGTCGCCGGGCTGCCCCGGCCGCACGCCCGTCTGGGCGGGCTTGACGACCGCGACCGAGTCCCCGCGGCCCCTGGCGAGCGCGGCGACCGCGGCGGTGACCACGGTCTTGCCGATGCCGGTGCCGGTCCCGCTCACCACGAGGACGCTCATCCAGGCGACCCTACCGGCCGCGCGGCGGAGCGCGGTACACACGCCACCACCCTCTCGCCGATCTTGAAGATATTGCCCCCTCCCGGGCGGCTGAGGCGGCAATGTCTTCAAGATCGGCGGCATGGGGGTGGGAGGTCGCCGTACGGAGGGGGTCGGTTACTGGGGGCGGCGCAGGCGCGCGACGAACTTGTACCTGTCGCCTCGGTACACCGAGCGCACCCACTCCACCGGCTCGCCGTCCCCGTCGAAGCTGTGCCGCGACAGCAGCAGCACCGGCATCCCGACGTCCGTGTCGAGCAGCTCGGCCTCGCTGGGCTGCGCGAGCCCGGTCTCGATCGTTTCCTCCGCCTCGGCCATTCGCACCCCGTACGCCTCGGCAAGGGCGCGGTACAGCGAGGTGTAGACGTCGAGGTGACCGCGCAGCTTCGGAAACCGCCGCGCCGACAGGTGGGTGGTCTCGATCGCCATCGGCTCCTCGTTGGCCAGCCTGAGCCGCTCGATTCGCAGCACCCGCTCGCCCGCCGCGATCGAAAGGCGCTCCGCGAGCGGACCGTCCGCGTTCACGTACCCGATGTCGAGCAGGCGCGAGGCGGGCTGCATCCCGCGGGCCCGCATGTCCTCGGTGTAGCTCGTCAGCTGGAGCGTCTGGGCGACCTTGGGCGGCGCCACGAACGTGCCCTTGCCCTGGATCCGCTGCAGCCGTCCCTCGATCACGAGCTCCTGGAGCGCCTGGCGGACGGTGGTACGGGAGGTCGCGAAGGTCGTGGACAGCGTGCGCTCGGGCGGTACGGGGCTGCCAGGCTCGAGGCGTTCCGTCATCTCGAGCAGATGTCGCTTCACCGTGTAGTACTTCGGAACCCGTGGGGGGCGGTCCGGAACCTGTTCAGTTGTCACTGACACCTCCTCGGGTATGGCCCTGCCTGCCGGTCGCGCTGCCCATCAGGATGCCGCACTTCGTACGCCAGCGAGTGTCGCGACCACATGGGCCGCGTCGCCCTCGCTCAGCGTCGCCGAGGCGGTGAGTCGCAGGCACGAGCGGCCTTCCGGTACCGAGGGGGGTCGAAAGCACCCGACGCGGATCCCGCGCCGTTCGCAGGCGCGCGCGTACGCCACCGCGGTCTGCGGTGGGCCGAGGACGATCGCGGTGACCGCGGCGTCGGGCGCCGTCGCCGAGAGTCCATGGGTGCGGGCGCCGGCGGCGAGCTGTGCGGCCCGTGTACGAGCCCGTTCCGGGCGCTCCGGCTCGGCCGCCAGCAAGTCGAGGGCGGCCAGCGCCGCACCGACGCACGGCGGTGCGAGCCCCGTGTCGAAGATGAACGAGCGCGCGGTGTCGACCAGCGTGTCCACCACCGAGTCGTCGCCGAGGACGGCGCCACCCTGACCACCAAGCGACTTCGACAGCGTGACGGTCCGCACGATGTCCCGCTCACCGGCGAGCCCCGCCGCGTACGTCGCGCCGCGCCCGCCCTTCCCGACCACTCCGAACGCGTGGGCCTCATCGATCAGCAGCACAGCGCCGTGCCGGCGGCACGCGGCGTGCAACTCGGGGAGCGGGGCCAGATCACCCTCGACCGAGAACACCGCGTCGGTGACGACGAGGGCGTCCTCTTCGGCCCGCGCGGCGAGCGCTCCCTCGACCGCGGCGGCGTCGCGGTGCGGCGTTACGACGACCCGGGCGCGGGAGAGGTGGCAGGCATCGATGATCGAGGCGTGGTTGGCCGCGTCGGATACGACCAGCGTGTCCCGGCCGGTGAGGGCCGTCACGGCGGCGAGGTTGGCGAGGTAGCCGGAGGAGAAGACGAGCGCGGAGGGTGCGGCCGCGGTGTCCGCGAGCCGTTCTTCCAGCTCGGCGTGCAGGGTTGTGGAGCCGGTCACGAGCCGTGAGCCTGTCGCCCCCGCGCCCCAGTCACGCGCCGCGCGGCACGCCCCCTCGATGACCCTGGGGTCGCGGGCCAGACCGAGATAGTCGTTGGAGGCGAGGTCGAGCGTAGCGTCGCCGCGGGCACGGGGAGCGAGGACGCGGCGCAGTCCCCCGCGTTCGCGGCGGTCCAGTGCCTGTCGCAGCGTAGCGAGCCGCGTCCCGCCGATGGTGCCTCTTCTCACGGGATGGCATCCTTGCAGGTCTCGTCGGGCGAGCGACCTTCCGGGTGGTGGTGTCATCATGCAGGAGTGCCGACCTTGACCGATCTCGTCCGCCGCCACACCGACCTCTGCGAGGCCGACCTGCGGTGGCTGCACGCGTTGGTCTCGGACTGGCAGCTCATCGCCGACCTGTCATTCGCTGACCTCGTGCTGTGGGCGCCGGCGGCGGGTGGAGCCGGGTGGCTCGGCATCGCGCAGGTGCGCCCGGCGACCGGGCCGACGGCGCACCAGGACGACCTGGTCGGCTCGCTCGTTCCCCGGACCCCGCGATCGCTCCTCGACACCGCCTGGGACGAGGGCCGAATCTGCCGTGAGGGTGAACCCGTCTGGCGTAACGAGATCCCCGCGCGCGACGAGACGATCCCCGTACGCCGGGCAGGGCGGCTGATCGGGGTACTCCTGCGCAGCACCAACCTGAACTCCGCCCGGACCCCCAGCCGGCTGGAGCTCACCTACCTGCAGTGTGCGGGGGACCTCGCGCGCATGGTCGCGGGCGGCTATTTTCCCTTCGTGACCTGGGCCTCCAGCTTCAACTCCACACCGCGTGTGGGCGACGGTCTGCTTCGGCTCGACAGCGGGGGAAACGTCCTGTACGCGAGCCCCAACGGCCAGTCCGCCTACCGCAGGCTCGGCTTGTCAGGGGATCTCGTTGGCATCCATCTCGGGGAGATGACGTCCGCGCTCGCACCGTGCGACGAGCCGGTCGACGAGGCGCTGTCCGCCGTCGCGAGCGGGCGCACGCCACGGGAGACGGAGATCGAGGCGGGCGGCACGATCGTGACCCTGCGCGCGATTCCGTTGCTGCCCGAGGGAGCGCGCATCGGCGCGATCGTGCTGGTCCGCGACGTCACCGAGGTGCGCAGTCGGGAACGGGAGCTGCTCACCAAGGACGCGACGATCCGTGAGATCCACCACCGGGTCAAGAACAACCTGCAGACCGTGGCGGCGTTGCTCCGTCTGCAGGCGCGCCGCATCGGGCTCGAGGAGGGCCGCGCCGCCCTCGACGAGGCGGTACGGAGGGTCGGCTCCATTGCCATCGTCCATGAGACCCTGTCGCGTACACCCGATGAGCACGTGGACTTCGACGAGGTCGTCGATCGGGTGATGGCGATGGCAGGGGAGGTGTCGTCACCGGTCAGCAGCGTAGCGCCCCATCGGACCGGCACCTTCGGTGTACTGCCGGCCGCCGTGGCGACCCCGCTCGCCATGGTGCTCACCGAGCTGCTGCAGAACGCCCTCGCGCACGGCCTCGGAGATCGTCCTGGCCTGCTCGAGGTGACCGCCCGCCACGCCGGCGCACGTCTGCGTGTATCGGTGTCCGACGACGGTCGAGGGCTCCCCGCGGACTTCGACATCGAGGAGACGAGGAGTCTCGGCCTGCAGATCGTGCGAACGCTGGTCATCGGGGAACTCGACGGTCGGCTCGACATCGGGCCGCGGGAGGGCGGTGGCACCCGTGTCCTCCTTGACCTTCCGCTGGATGCGTGACCCCCGCGCCTCGCCGACGCCCCCTGAGCCGAGACGACAACACCCGCGGCCGAGCGGTGGCCGCGGGTGCGGGAATTCACGTACAGCTAGAGACACGCGAACGCGCCTCGTCGCGGGGCCGCTCAGACGCGGGCGCGAACCCGGGAACGGGCGTTGCGCCGCTTCAGCGTCCGGCGCTCGTCCTCGCTCAGGCCGCCCCAGACGCCTGCGTCCTGGCCTGTCGCCAGCGCGAACTCGAGGCAGGGCTCCAGCACCTGGCAGCGGTGACACACCTGTTTGGCGTCCTCGATCTGCAGCAGCGCCGGGCCTGTGTTGCCGATCGGGAAGAACAGCTCGGGGTCCTCCTCACGGCAGGCAGCGCGGTGGCGCCAATCCATGCGATACTCACTCCTTCTGTACTCAACGGTGCCGGTAGGCCCGGGCTTGTGAACGGTTTCACGATCTGGTGCGTATGAACAGGACCGATCTGAGTCGGTCCCTCAACATCTTGGGGAGTTTTGGGCGACCATCCAGGGGCCTGCGGGGCCCCTGTCCTGCACGCACTAACAGCTTCACAGCAGGCGACGACGTATGCAAGGGGTTTCGGTAAACGTCCCTCGTGTTTTCATGTCATCTGGATCACACCTCCGCGCCCGCCGTACCGAACGCGGTGGGGCGGCCACCGATTGTCACTTGTCGCGCAGAGTTCCTGGACCGTCTGCCCGCGCTCTTCAGCCGGGTGGGACGACGACGCGCAGGGCATCGCGGACCGCCCGGAAGCGGACCACCTCGCGTTCGCCGAGGTAGTCGCCGTCCACCTGGAAAGCGACCGGGTGGCTCGCGCCGATCGCGAGCTCGTCGAGATCGTGCAGAGAAGCCCCATGGCGACTCCGCGGGAGCCGGCCGTCCGGGGTGAGGAACTGACGTACGAGGTCGATCGTCGTCGCTGTGCCCAGCCTCCGCATCACGAAGACGTCGAGACCGTCGTCGAAGCTCGCCCGCGGGTTCGGGTCGACCGGATGGTCGCCGAGGTAGGTCCACGGAGACGTGTTCGAAACGACACCGAGGAAGAGGCCGTCCAGCATCCTCCCGCCTGTCTCCATGGACAGCGGCGGGGTACGGCGGTCGGTCACGGCGAAGAAGTGGCGCAGGGCGGTGCGAAAGTACAGGGATGGCGTCGAACGGTACCCAGAAGCCCGCAGCCCCTCGACCGCCCTGACCACCTCGGCGTCGAAGCCGAGCCCCGCGCAGAAGGTGAAATACCTCTCGTCGGCGCGTCCCAGCCCCACGCGCCGCAGGCTCCCCGCACGGAGCGCGTCGAGCGACGCGCCGGCCGCCTCCACCGGGTCGCGGGGCAGGCCGAGGGCCCGGGCGAACACGTTGGTGCTGCCGCCCGGGATGACCGCGAGGGCGGGTACGTCAGGTGACGGGCCGTCGGCGAGCAGGCCGTTGATCGTCTCGTTGACTGTGCCGTCGCCGCCGAGGACGATGACGAGCCGTTGGCCTCGGGAGGCGGCGGCCCGCGCGAGCCGCGCGGCGTGGCCGCGGTGGCGGGTTTCGGCCACTTCGAGACTGAGGTCGTGCGCGAACGCCCTCATCAGCACGTCGCGCGTACGGGCCGTCGTGCGCGTGGCCGTGGGGTTGATGAGGAACAGTGCACGGGACACGACCTAGGACGATACTGGCTGTGCGCCCGCGCCATGATGCGCCCGTACCGACACATAGCGCAAACAGCCCGGGAAGTGGGCCACCAGGTGAGTAAGGAAACGGTCGTCGAAGCCATCGGCGAGACGCTGGTGCGTCGCGGCGTCGGCGACGTGTTCGGCGTTATCGGCAGCGGCAACCTCGTCCTCGCGAACGCCATGCGCGACGCCGGCGCTACCTTCTGGCACACCCGGCACGAGGGTGGCGCGGTGTCGGCGGCTGACGCGTACGGGCGGGTGACCGGAGACGCCGGCGTCTGCACGGTCCACCAGGGACCCGGTCTCACCAACACGATGACCGCGCTGACCGAGGCCGCGAAGAGCCGTACGCCGATGCTGGTGCTGGCCGCGGACGTGCCGTCGTCGGCGACGCGCTCGAACTTCGCGCTCGACCAGGCGGGTCTCGCCCGCGTCGCCGGGGCACGGTACGAGCGGGTCTCGGCGGCGGGGGACGCGCCGCAGGTGATCTACAACGCGGAGCAGTACGCGTTCGCTGAGCGGCGCCCGGTCGTGGTCGGGCTGCCGCTCGACGTGCAGCCGCAGCGGCTCCCCGCGGGGGCGGAGGTGGCCATCATGCCCTTCGCCCTGCCGCTGCCCGCGCCGCCCCCCGCCGACGTACGCCTCGCCGCGGACATCCTCGCCGGGGCCCGGCGGCCCGTCGTCATCGCGGGCAGGGGCGCGGTCCTGTCCAACCGGGTCCACGGCGAGACCGGGGAGGCTCCAGCGCGCCACGGTCCCGCGCGGGCGGCGATCGAGCGGCTGGGCGACGCCGTCGGCGCGCTGTACGCCACGTCCGCGGTGGCCAAGGGCTTCTTCGCCGGCAGCCCGTACGACGTGGGCATCTCTGGCGGGTTCGCTTCGCCGCTCGCCGCGCGGTTGATCGCCGACGCCGACGTGGTCGTCTCGTTCGGCGCGAGCCTCAACCTGTGGACGACCAGGCACGGCGGGCTCATCGGCGCCGATACCCAGGTGATCCAGGTGGACATCGACCGCGGCATCCTGGGCGCGCACCGGCCGGCGGAGCTCGGGATCTGCGCTGACGTCCTGCCCGCCGCGGACGCGATCGCCGCGGAGCTGGAAGCCCGCGGCGAGCGCCGCGAGGGCCACCGGCGAGGTGACGTGGCCGAGGAGATCAAGGCGCACCGCTGGCGGGACGAGCCGTACGACGACGCCTCGACAGCGGACACGATCGACCCGCGCACGCTGTCGATCGCCTTGGACGACTCGCTGCCGGCCGAGCGTACGGTGGCCGTCGACTCCGGGCACTTCATGGGCTACCCCGCGATGTACCTGTCGGTGCCCGACCCGGCCGCCTTCGTGTTCACGCAGGCGTTCCAGTCGGTCGGGCTCGGGGTGTCCAGCGCGGTCGGCGCGGCGGTCGCCCGACCCGATCGACTGACGGTCGCCGCCGTCGGGGACGGCGGGCTGTTGATGTCCCTCGGCGAGCTGGAGACCGCCGTGCGCCTCGGGCTGCGGCTGCTCGTCGTGGTCTACGACGACGCGGCCTACGGCGCGGAGGTCCATCACTTCGGCCCGTCGGGCGAGGACGTCGACGTCGTGCGCTTCCGCGACACCGACTTCGCGGCCCTGGCGCGCGCTCTCGGCGCGTACGGCTGGACGGTACGCGCTCGCGGCGATCTGGCCGCCGCGGGGGAGTGGCTCACCGCGCCCGACGGCGTGGCGCTCATCGACGCCAAGGTCACCCCGCACGTGTGCGCCGAGTGGCTGGAGGAAGCGTTCCGGCGCTGATCCGGTACCGAACCCTGGAAAGGAGCCCGCATGCCCGCGCGACCCCTCGGTGAGTTCGTCGACGCCCTGGCCAGCGGCGCGGTGGAGGTCGTCGACCTCACCCAGCCCCTGTCGGAGCGCACGCCCGTGCTCCGCCTGCCGGAGCCGTTCGCCAACACCCCCGGCCTCACCCGCCACGAGATCAGCCACTACGACGAGCGCGGGCCCGCCTGGCTGTGGTACTGGCTGGAGATCGGGGAGCACGTGGGCACCCACCTCGACGTGCCGATCCACTGGGCCAGCGGGCGCGAGGGCGAGGACCTCGGGTCTGTACCCATGCGCCGGCTCGTTGCCCCAGCCGTCGTCATCGACAAGAGCGCGGAGGCCGCCGAAGACCCCGACTACTGCCTCACCGTCGACGACGTCCGCGCGTTCGAGACCGAGCACGGGCCGCTGCCCGAGGGCGGCTGGCTGCTGCTGCGTACCGGCTGGGACGGGCGCGCGGACGACCAGGAGACCTTTCTGAACGGTGGGCACACGCCGGGGTTCACCGCCTCGTGCGCACGCTGGCTCGCGGACGAGGCGCCGATCGTCAGGGTGGGGGTGGAGACGGTCGGCACCGACGCCGGAGCCGCACACGGCTTCGACCCGCCCTTCCCGCTGCACAGCAACGTGCTGGGCGCCGGCAAGTACGGCCTCACCCAGCTCGCGAACCTCGCGTCCCTTCCGCCCGCCGGGACCCTGCTCCTCGTCGCGCCGCTGCGGCTGGTCGGGGGCACCGGGAGCCCCGCCCGCGCGGTGGCGTTCGTCCCCCGCGGCTGATCCGCACCGCGACGTGACGGACACCCGCGCCTCCACCCGACCAAGATCCGCTCCTGCGGTCCGGGCAGGCAGCTATCTCCGCCTTCGGACCGCGGCCTTAGATCACGGCTTCTTCGCCCGCTGGGACGAGGCGGGCTTGGCCGGCGAGCCTGTGTCGCGCGAGCGGACGGGAGCCTCGCCGGAGGTGTACAGCTCTCGGGTGGTCACCGGGCTGAACAGCGCGACGAGACAGCCGACAGCTACGATGACAAGCGGGATCCCGGCCGCCGACTGGCCCGCGCGGATGAGCGAGATCGCGACGATAACCGCGAGGCCCTGAGTCAACACGCTGGGAGTACGTGACCATCGCCGTCGACGGTGCAGCCCGCGGGCTGCCGCCATCAGGCCGGCCCCGACGAGCACGCCGAGGACGGCCAGGATAGCGCCGATCTCCGCGTCGCTCGCCAGACCGCCCGCCGTCTCGACGGCGAGAAAGCAGCCCACCCCGACGACGGCGAGCCCCTCTGCCGCCTCGATAAGGGCCGCGATCATAAGAGGTCGCGCAGGTAGGACTGCTGAGCTCGCCGGCCCCTGAGCTTCTCCTTGCTTCGGCGTCGTCGGTCGACGCAGGCCCACTGCGACTCCCTCCTCCGTCT
>JBOHCT010000042.1:0-23258 GCA_050699055.1 Streptosporangiaceae bacterium
GTACGCCGCTTGGCCTCGGGGGACCCGGCGCGCGGCGGGCGGCTCCTCGAGGATGCCGTCGCCGTGCTCCGCCGCCTTCCGGCCGGCGGCGTCCCGCTGTCGGTGCTCGCGGCCCGGTCGGTGGGGGACGGGCACGCGCTCGACCCTGGACGGCCGCTCGCCACCCTTGTGCTGCGGGCCGCGGCCGCGCTCGGCGACGTCCCGCCGCCCCAGACCGCCGAGGGGAGGCGTACCGCCTGGGCCGCGGTCGGCGTGTTGGACGGCGAGCTGACCAACCCCGTTCTCGTCCTCAACCTGCCTGTCGCCACGGGCACGACGACCGGCCGAGTCCTCGCCGCGTACGCCGCCGTCGGGGAACCCGTGTACCTGAGCGCGCGTCAGCTCGTCCGCGACCCACCGCAGCTTGTGGTCGCCGACCGGCCCATCTTCGTGTGCGAGAACCCGACCGTCGTCGCCACCGCCGCTGCCAGGGTCGGCGCGGGGTGCGCACCCGTCGTGTGCGTGAGCGGCCACCCGGGCGCGGCGGCGACAGTGCTGCTGCGCCGACTGTCGGGGGCCGGTGCCGTACTTCACTACCACGGCGACTTCGACTGGCCGGGGGTGACGATCGCGGGCGGGGTCATGACGCGCTTCGGCGCACGCCCATGGCGGTTCGGGGCGGCCGACTACCGTGCCGGTCTCGCGCGGGGCGGGCGCGCACTGCGGGGCACCCCGGCGTCCACGCCGTGGGATCCGGAGCTGGCGCGGACAATGCGTACGGAATGCGTCGCGGTGGAGGAGGAGACGGTCCTCGACGACCTGCTCCGCGACCTCGCCACCTGACGCGCGGTCGCGCGGCGGTCGGCACTTGCGTGGACGCCGGCGAACCGCCGACGTGATCACGTTTCCTTGGCCTATGACGGAACTCCCGCCCGATATACGCGGCTTGATCGTCACCAGCCCAGCGAACGTGATCGCTTGCGACATCCCGCGGGGGAATTCGCGACAGTCGGTAGCTGGGGGAGTGACGCATGTTCGCGGTTCCTACTCCGGCCCGCGCTCGGCCTAGATCACGATTAGCTGGAGGCGCGGGTCCACGCGACGGAGGTCGTCGGGATCGCTGGTGACCGCGGCATGACGGCGGGTGTGCGCGCAGAGGACAACGGAGGCATCGATCATGTCAGGGTGGCCACTGCGGCCGCATAGCTCGCCCGCTGCTCGCGCGGTCGCGCCGTCCAGATCGACGATGTCGACGTTGAGGCGGCTCAGGAATCGCGCGAGCCGAGCTTGGCGCGCGCCGTCTCGCCAGGCCTGCCCGACCGGCCCCGCTGGGACGGCAAGCTCATAGCGGCGCTGCTCGGCTCGTTCGAGGAGCGCACGTATCCGATACGAGCCCTTGTCGATGGCGATGAGTGCGCCAGCGTCCAGAGTGAGGCCCGGGGCCCTTCCGCCGGCGCTCACCCTGTGCGTCGAGAGGACGTGTCACCGGCAACGCGGGCAAGCTCGGCGTCAGCCCAGGCGTAGTCGTCCGTCGACGGGGGGCCCAGCTCCGCCTTCCACTCGTCCAATAGCTCGCGGAGCGTGCCTTGTTTCCCGTGATCCCGCATCGCGGCGGCGACATAGGCGGACACCGAGCTGGTCTTGCCTTCCGCGACTGCCTGATCAGCCTGCGCGAGTAGCTCCTCCGGCACGCTCACCGTGATCCTCCTGTTCATACATTGATCATACCCGGCGGCCGGCCCACCGCGAGGAGTCGCATCGACGGTTTCGCGGCAGGCGTCTGCCGGCTCGTCGAGCGACCGCTCAGCGCGGTGAACCGAACATTAGTTCGACGCTAACGGTCAGAGCCGACAATCCCAGCCGGCGAGGGAACCCGGGCGTCCCACCGCCGCGGGTGGATGACCGGACCGTCGGCCATGCCGACCGCCCGGACCCGACTCTTCCGCGGAAGAGTCGAGCCTCGACGAGGGTGGGAAAGAATGTGGGGACGGGTGGCCTGTCGAGGTCGGTCCACTCGGGATCCTCGTACCGAGGTCGGCAGGGAGGAGGGGGCATGCTGCCAGCTCAGCTCAGTCCCGAGCGGCGCCGGGCGGACCTGGCCCGGATGGCGCGGGAGACGTTCGACATCGTGGTCGTCGGCGGCGGGGTCACCGGTACGGGCACCGCGCTCGACGCGGCGACACGCGGGCTGTCGGTGGCGCTGGTGGAGGCCCGCGACTACGCGGCGGGCACCTCAAGCCGTTCGAGCAAGCTGATCCACGGCGGTCTGCGCTACCTCGAACAGCTCAACGTCGCTCTTGTCAGGGAGGCGCTTCAGGAACGCGCGCTGCTGCTGCACCGGCTCGCCCCCCACCTGGTGCGTCCGGTGCCGTTCCTCTACCCGCTCGCGCACCGGGGCTGGGAGCGGGTCTACGTCGGTAGCGGGGTGCTGCTCTACGACACGATGGGGGGTGCCCGCGCCCTACCCCACCACCGGCACCTGACCCGCCGCCAGGCCCGTAGGCTCGTTCCCGCGCTGCGCAGCGACGCCCTCGTCGGGGCGGTCCAGTACCACGACGCGCAGGTGGACGACGCTCGCTACGTGCTCACCCTCGCACGGACCGCCGCCCAGCACGGCGGGGCGCTGGCGACGAGCGCCCGCGTCGTCGGGTTCGCGCGCGAGGGCGAGCGGGTCGTCGGGGTGCGCGTGGCGGACCTGGAGACCGGCGGGGACATCACCGTACGGGCGCGCCAGACGATCAACGCGACAGGAGTGTGGACGGACGAGATCCAGGACCTGGTCGGGGGGCGCGGCAGGTTCCATGTGCGCGCCTCGAAGGGCGTTCATCTCCTCGTACCCCGTGACCGCATCCACGCGGACACCGGGCTCATCCTGCGCACGGAGACCAGCGTGCTCTTCGTCATACCCTGGGGCAGGCACTGGATCATCGGCACCACCGACACCGACTGGGACCTCGACAAGGCCCACCCGGCCGCGAGCCGGGCCGACATCGACTACCTCCTCGAGCACGTCAACGCGGTGCTGACCCCGCCGCTGACCCACGAGGACATCGAGGGCGTCTACGCGGGCCTCCGTCCGTTGCTCGCGGGCGAATCGGAGGACACCAGCCAGCTGTCCCGCGAGCACCTCGTCGCGCAGCCGGTGCCGGGTCTGATCGCCGTCGCCGGCGGCAAGTACACGACCTACCGGGTGATGGCCAAGGACGCGGTGGACGCGGCGGCGCGCGGCCTCGGCGCGGTGCCGCCTTCTGCGGCCGAAGTGACGCCGCTCGCGGGGGCGGTCGGCTTCCATACCCTCTACAACGGGCGCGCGCGGCTGGCCGAGCGTTCCGGGCTGCACGTCGCGCGGATCGAACACCTGCTGGGCCGGTACGGGTCGCTCGTCGACGAGCTGCTCGACCTCGTCGTCGACGACCCCGAACTCGGCAGGCCGATCGAAGGCGCGGACGACTACCTGCGGGTCGAGGCCAGGTACGCCGCCTCGCATGAGGGGGCGCTCCACCTCGACGACATCCTGACCCGTCGTACCCGGATCTCCATCGAGACCTGGGACCGCGGTGTGACCGCGGCCGAACCGGTGGCGCGCGTCGTCGCCCCGGTGCTCGGCTGGACAGAGGAGACCGTCGAACGTGAGGTCGCGCACTACCGGGCGCGGGTGGCCGCGGAGCGCGACTCCCAGGAGCAGCGGGATGACAGGACGGCGGACGCGGCGCGGCTCGGCGCTCCCGACGTCCGGTTCGCCGCGCTCACGCCCTAGGCCTAGGCAGGGAGTTTGCGGAGCGTCTGGCGCCTGTACTCCGGGTGGCGTTCCCACCAGGCCGCAAACGGCGTCGACGCGGCCAACGCCGCGTCGCGGTAGCGACGGTAGCGCGGTGTCTGGGACCGCGGGAGCGCCCCGGCGTCGACGAACCGGCCGTCGTGGTCGTAGTGCATTCCGGCAACGCGCGCGAGCTCTGCGTCGGGCCTCCGTTCACGTACGACCCGATACCCCGGTAGGGGGTCGGAAGTGCACACCGCAGGTTGACGATTCATCGGTTCGTTCTCCCTAGCGTTGTCGACATGACGGATCTCGAAGAGACACAAGTGACCCCTGGGGTGAGACGCCGGCCGCTTCGGCGCTGGGTCGGCCAGCTCGGCTACGGCCTGGTCTCCTTTCCGCTTAACCTCGTGTCGGCCCTTCTCACGCTGGTGGGTGGGTTGCGGACGGCGGCCGGCTGGCAGTGCAGGCTCGCGGGCAGGACGCCGCGCCGTGCGAGCGCGCCCGCCCTGCTCGCCCACGTGCTGGCCACGACACCCGCGGTCGCGGTCGCGTTCGTGCTGTCAGGGCTGTCGACCTGGGTGCTGGGTCTCAACCTCGCCTACCCGCTGCGTGACTTCTCCTGGTGGGATCTCACCCACGTGTTTTCGGCCAGCCACCAGGTCGCCGACTCGTGGGGTGGGCCGACACTGGCCGGTGCCTGGGCGGTACACGGTCTCGGCGCGATCGCCATCGCGGTTGTGCTCTCCTGGCCGATCGGGTGGCTGACGGACTTGCATCGGCGTTCGGTTACCCGGAGGCTGTGCGGATGACGGCGACGACTTCTGACGCAATGCTCGGCCGGCTGTCGCGGGCGTCCCGTACGGTTGCCGGCGAGCTCTTCGCCTTGCGCAGGCAGGACGTCGGGCCGACGTCTGCCGCCCGCTGGTGGTTCGCCGCACCGGCCGTCGTCGTCGTGCTCGGTCTCGGCGCCCTTGACCTGGTCCAGCACTACGACGTCGGCCTTCCTGCGGCCATGGGGTTGAGCTGTCTGCGGGCTGCTCCGCTGGTGTTCCTGCCGCGATGGCCGCTGGCGTCGTGGTGGGCCCTGGTCGCCGCCGGCGTCGGCACCGCGGCCGTTGTCCAACCGACCAGCGAGAGCGAGCCCTGGCCATGGGCGGTGAGCACCGCGCTGGCTCTGGCGGTAGCCCTCGCCGTACTCACCCCGCGCGTGCGTCGGGCGACCGCGTGCGCCCTGTGGGCGTCCGTGCAGATCGTGGGTCTGGCGATGTGGGGGTTCGGCATCGGGTACGGCGAGTCGCTGGTCATCTCGCTGGTCGGGACCGCCGTTGCCACGGGTCTCGCCGTGGTGGGTGGGTGGCTGGTCGCCGCCAAGAACGCCGCGGAGCAGCGCCTGGTGTTCGCGCAGCGGCAAAGTCGCGCCGAGCGCGACCGCAGCCTCCTCCTCGAGGAGCGCGCACGGGTCGCCCGGGACCTGCATGACGTGGTAGCCCACCACATGTCGGTGATCACGGTCCAGGCGGACAGCGCCGGGCACCGTCTCGCCGACCTCCACACCGACGCTCGCGAGGAGTTCGCTTCGATCGCCGGGTCCGCACGGGCAGCGCTCGGGGAGATGCGCCGAGTGCTGGACGTGCTGCGCTCGGACTCGGAGATGACCCGCACGGCGTACGCGCCGCAGGCAGAGCTGGCATCGTTGCCCGACCTCGTGGCCAACGTGCGACGAGCCGGCGTCGAGGTGCGGCTCGATGCCGAGGAGCCGCCGCGTCGACTGTCACCGCAGCTGGAGCTGACCGCCTACCGGGTGGTGCAGGAGGCCCTGAGCAACGTGGTACGGCACGCGCCTGAGGCGAGTGCGACGGTGCGGGTCCACCAGAGCCAGGGGGCGCTGCGGATCGAGGTGACCAACACGGCGGCGTGCGCATCGGGGGTCGTGGAGTCGTCGCACGCGGCGGGAGGCCTTGCCGGGATGGCCGATCGGGTGGGCGCGCTCGGCGGCTGGTTGAGAGCGGCCCCCCTTGAGGGCGGTGGGTTCCGGCTCGAGGCTTCGCTCCCGGTCGCCGGGTCCACGTCATGAGCATCAGCGTGGTCGTGGTCGACGACCAGCCGGTGGTGCGGGCCGGTTTCGCGGCCCTGCTCGATGCCCTGCCAGACATCACGGTTGTTGGGCAGGCCGCGAACGGCATGGAGGCGGTCGGTGTGATGGAAGCGCAGGCACCCGACGTCGTACTGATGGACGTGCGGATGCCTGTGATGGACGGCGTGGAGGCCACCCGAAGGATCCTGGCGAACCCCGGGACGACGGCCAAGGTGCTGGTGCTGACGACGTTCGACCTCGACGACTACGTCTACGACTCGCTGCGAGCCGGTGCGAGCGGCTTCATCCTCAAGGACGCCCGGCCTGACGAGCTCGCCTCCGCGGTGCGCGTCGTCGCCGCCGGCGACGCGTTGCTCGCTCCATCGGTGACACGTCGGATGATCGCGGAGTTCACCTCCCGGCGGGCAAGCGTGGTCACGGATCGAGCCCTGCACGAGCTGACAGCGCGGGAGAACGACGTGCTCCGGCTGGTCGCGCAGGGGCTGTCGAACAGCGAGATCGCCGACCGGCTGGTGGTGGCCGAGCAGACGGTGAAGACCCACGTAAGCCGGATCTTCGCCAAGCTGGGCGTGCGCGACCGGGCGCAGGCGGTCGTGTTCGCCTACGAGCGGGGCCTCGTTGCGGTCGACGGGGGCTAGGCCCTGCGGAGGGGCGCCGTCACGGCCGGCGAAATCGTTCCCGCCTGCGGCGTCGCTGCCCGGTGGAAGTGGCCGTGCGTGGGCTGTCGGTGGCGCTGGTGGAGGCCCGCGAGTACGCCGCGGGCACCTCGAGCCGCGCTCACGCCCTAGCCAGGGAAGTCGCGCATGGTCCGCATCGGCGAGAAGAACAGCGGCAGCCAGGAGACGGCGAGGACGGCCGCACCCACCCACAGCGCCGCGCGGACGCTGACGAGCTGACCGACCAGGCCGCCCAGCCCCGCGCCGACAGCCAGGGCGCCGGTCAGCAGGAACCGCATGGTGGCGTTCATCCGGCCGAGCAGGCGGTCAGGGGTACAACGCTGGCGGAAGCTCACCAGCACCACGTTGTCGACGCCGACGCCGAACGTGACCGCCAGCCACGCGCCCATGGCCGCCCAGAGCCACGGCCCCGGCTCGATGAGCGGGACGAGGAACACGAGCGGTGCCATCACGAGTCCCAGGATCCACGGCGTACGGCCCTGACCGAGCCGCCGCCCGATCCTGCCGGAGGCTCGAGCGCCGAGGAACGTCCCGACGCCGCCGACAGCCAGGTAGGCCCCGAGGATCCCCGCGGGTAGCCCGAGCTCGCCGACGAACAGCACGGGCAGCATGGTGACGGTGACCTGGATGGCGAGGTTGGTGAGCGCCCCCTTCACCGCGATGGACCGCAGCAGCGGATGCTCGAGAACGAAGGTGAGGCCGTCGCGGATGTCCCGTGCCAGGCGCGCGTCGCCGTTCGCTTCGGGCCTGGGCTCCGGCCTCCGGATACCGGCGAGGCACGCCGCGGACCACAGGTAGCTGACCGCGTCGACGGCCACCGTGGCGGGCGCGGTGAGCAGCTGCACCAGGAAGCCGCCCGCGCTGTTCCCCGCGACAGAGCCGCCGGCGTACACGCTGACCAGCGCGGAGTTCCCCTCTTGCACGCGGCGCCTGGTCACCAGGTGCGGCAGGTAGCTGAGCGAGGCGACGTCGAAGAAGACGGTCGCGGCCCCCGCGAGCAGCACCGTGAGGTACAGCTGCTCGATCGTGAGTCGACCGAGCCACCAGGCGACCGGCAGGGAGGCCATGAGCAGGCCGCGGGCCAGGTCGGCGGCGATCATCACCCCGCGCCGCCGCACCCGGTCCACCCAGGCCCCTGCGGGCAGCCCGATGAGCAGGAACGGGAGCGTGCTCAGCGTGGCGAGCAGGCCCACCTGGCCGGCGGTGGCGTGCAGCGCCATCACGGCGAGGAGCGGGAGTGCCACGTGGCTGATCTCGGTGCCGAGGGTGCTCCCGATCGCGGCCGCGAAGAGGCGGCGGAAGCCTCCGTCCCGGAGCAGGGACCGTGGTTCCGTCGAGGTGAGGTGCGCTGTTGCCACGGGCAGACCATGCCGCCCGCCCGGCCGGGATCTCCACTGATTTAGCCTGGATGGAATCGAGTGGGATGGTCCGCATGCTTGAGCTGCCCTTCACCGCCGAGGAGCTGGCTCAGACCAGGTTCGCCCTCTCCCCGTTGTGGGAGGTGGTGGCCAGCGTCCGCGTACTGAAGCACCCGGACGAACACGCGCTGCATCGACCCTGGGTGGGGTGGGCCAGGCGGCGGCTCGCCGGCCTTGACTGGCGGCTGCTCGCCGACCTGGTGCCGCCGCACATGATTCCGGCGTTCGTCTGTCCGCCTCCCTCGACGCCGCTGCCCGACTTGGGCCTCGAGCTCGCCACCCTGCGTGCCACTCCTACCGATCGGGTCCGCGAGGACCTGCGAGATCTGCACGGCGAGCGGATCGCGGCGCTCGACGAGGACCCGGCCGGTGGACTGCAGCGGCTGGCCGAGGTGATCGAGGCGTACTGGGAGGCGGCGCTGGCGCCGTACTGGCCGCGCATCCGCACCCTCCTCGAGGGCGA
Organism: Streptosporangiaceae bacterium; assembly: GCA_050699055.1. Taxonomy (GTDB): domain Bacteria; phylum Actinomycetota; class Actinomycetes; order Streptosporangiales; family JBOHCT01; genus JBOHCT01. The sequence goes on from JBOHCT010000042.1 coordinate 8,393, forward strand.
CATCCTCTACCGGGCCAGGCGGCTCACGGAGGGTGGCGCGAGCCGTCTCTTCAGCGACCTGGACCCGAGCGTGACGTGGGACACCGACACGCTCTACGTCGCGCACCGCCACGCCTCGGGAGCGCGTGAACTGGCCGGGCGCGGCCTGCTGCTCGTGCCGTCGGTGTTCGCGTGGCCGCGGGTGTTCTCGATCACCAGCTCGAGGTGGCAGCCGACCCTGCGCTACCCGCCACGGGGCGTCGGTGCGCTGTGGGAACATCGCGAGACTCCCGCGCCCGAGGCCCTGGCCGCGGTGCTCGGGCGTTCCAGGGCGCGGCTGCTCGCCGAGCTCGACGCGCCCGCCTCCACCCAGGACCTGGCCCGGCGTACGGGTCTGTCCGCGGGCGGCGTCTCCCAGCACCTCACCGCGCTGCGGGCGGCCGGCCTGGTGAACGCGCACCGCACCGGCCGCGTCGTGCTCTACGCCCGCACCGGCGCCGCCGAGTCGCTTCTGACGGGCGCTACAGAGTAAGCGGCCGCGGCGTGCCTCTTGCCAGCGGCCCGCTCGGTCCGCGAGAGTAGTGTACGGACGATATTCAATGAATTTCTTGGAAGGTCGATCATGAAGGTGACCTTTGTTGGTGGTGGCTCGGGCCCTGAAGGGAGCCCACGTGTCTGGGCGACCGACCGGAACACGCTGATCGTGCAGGGTTACCGCGTCACCGATGCTGAGGCCCTGACGACGATGGGTGTCCCAGCCCACGAGGAGGTCGTCGAGATCCCACGGGAATTGGCGCGACACTTTCCCCATGAGGACGTGTAGAGAGACCCGTCAGTGACACTGCTGAGCGGTGAAGCCTTCCGTGCGCTCTTTCACGCCTTCGATCACACTGCGTTTCGGCTGGAGGTACGGGAGTCCTACTACGAGCGGGAGCAGGTCCGCCAATTCCTCGCCGGCGAGCAGGTCGATCTCTCGTACATGGACTCGTGGTTGGAACTGATCAAGCGGGTGCGTGGTGAAGGGAAGCGGGTCGAGCGCGTACGGGTCGTGTCGTGGCCGCCCTCGGATTACACGCGATACGGACTGTGGCTGGTAGAGCACAACATCAAGGCGGGCGAGGACATCCGCTACCTGTCCCGCAACGAAGTGGAGATGTTGCCCTTGTATCTGCCGAACTACGACTTTTGGTTGTTGGACTCGCGTCGTCTGTACGCGGTGCGCTTCGATGACCGGGACAGTCTGCTCGGTGCCGAGCAGATCGATGAGCCAACCGCGATCGTCGATGCCGGCACTTGGCGGGACGCCGCTTGGCATTACGCGGTTCCGCCCAGGGAGTTCGTGAAGGGGATCGGTGTCGGCTGACATCCAGCTGGCGCGTGAGGCTCTGGGCGGTCGTCTTCGGGCGCTGCGGCGGAGCACCGGCCTGAGCGGCAAAGACTTCGCCGCACTATTGGACTGGCCGCAGTCGAAGGTCTCCAAGCTAGAGACGGGACGGCAGACCCCGAGCGCCGCCGACATCAAGGCGTGGGCGGCGGCCGCTGGCCAGCCGCGATCCGCGGACGCGCTTGCCGATGAGCTTTCCGAGCTGGAGCAGTGGTTCACCGAGTACCGCAGGCGGCTGCGTTCTGGGATGCGGTTTCGGCAGAGGGAGGCGCAGGCCGCAGAGGCGAGGATGAGAGCCTTGCGGACCTTCAGCAACGGTCGCGTCCCAGCCTTTTTTCAGACCCCTCAATACGCCCGACACATGCTCACTCTTGGAGCGCGGTTGTACGGCGCTGCGGATGACGTCGACGAGGCGGTCAGCGTCCGTATGCGGCGCCAGGAGGTCTTGTACCAACCCGGAAAGACGTTCCACATCGTCATAACCGAAAACGTCCTCCGCTCCTGCGCTGTGGCCCCGGTACCGGTCATGGCGTCGCAGCTCGACCGTCTGATGACAGCGACTGGACTGGCATCGGTCAGCTTTGGCGTCATCCCCTTTACGACCTCGTGGCCGGTCCATCTCGATCACGGCTTCTGGCTGTACGACGATAACTGTGTGATCGTGGAAACCCTGACCGCGGAGCTGCGCCTGACCCGAGCGGAAGAGATCAAGATGTACCGCGATGTATTCGACAAGCTCGCCGGCATCGCCTGTTATGGCCAGGACGCGCGTAGCCTCATCGCCCGCGCCGCGGTGCGCTTCGCTCCGGATGCGAATACCCTCCCGGACTCGTAGAAATTCTACGAAATTCTTTGCCCGGCGCGGCGCTACTCCTTACTGTTCCATCACGGGGTTAGCCGAGGCCCGAGAGGAGGGTCCTCATCCCATGGATAGTTCATTCCCTCTTGTCCCTAACTAGCGGCGGCGGGCGAGTGCGGGCGGACGATGCCGTTCTCAACCTGCAGGGTGCTCTTGCCCGCTGGCGAGACGGAGACGCGACGCGTTCGGTGCGCTGGTACTGGCGTGGGGTGTCGGGAGAGCCGTCTGAGGAGACGGTGGCGGTCTCGTTGACGGTAGGGGAGGCGGAGGCGCTGGCCCGGGTGCTAGTGGCCGCGCCGGTAGAAGGCCGTCGATAAGCGGCCGGGGGTCGTCCGGGCTGGACGTGCGTACACCGAACGTCGCGCGGATGTATGACTACTACCTGGGCGGGAAGGACGACCTCGCCGCCGACCGAGAGGCCGCCGAGGAGTTCCTCACGGCCATCCGCGCAAACCCGAGCACACTCCTTGAAGTCTCGTGGGCCTCTGACGCAAGCTCGGCGACAGCAAACGCCCGCGTCCGCGGAGGAGTTCGCTATGGCGCTACGATTTCTCGGCATCAACCCCAACACGCCGGACGACGGGTCGCCGACCTTGTGGCTCGACGAGGACACAGGCGACTACGTAATCCAGTCCTACCGGGCCGATGAAATGACCTTGGCGGAGTGCAGGAAAACCGGCGGCATCCCAGACCATGAGACTGTCATCCGATGGCCTGCCGTGATGATGCAGTTCTTCCCGGAGGCGAACGCAAAGGCTGCGGAGGCGGACGATGGCAACGGAGATACGTGACGCACTGACCTCAGCCCAGCGGTCGGCCATGCATCTGGAGATGCGCGACCACTACACACCCGACGACCCAGCGTTCGCGGATTGGCGGGTGGGGAAAGCCCTCGACCCTGCCCAACGGTGGCGGTCATGGTTTGATCTAGTCTCGGCGACCGTAGCTCGCGGCGTCTCGGTCCGGCGGGTGCGGATCGTGTCCGAGCCGGTGACCGACTACATCCGGTTCGAGCACACCGTCACGGGCGGACTCAACGTCGCCGCCGGTGAGCAGGTGCGGTGGTTGCCGCGCCGCCGGGCGGCGGATCTGCTGGTGCCAGGCTGCGACCTGTGGGTGTTCGACGACTCGGTCGTCATCTTCAACCACTTCGCCGGTGACGGCTCGCGGCCCAGCGACGCGACCGAGCGACGTGAGGACGCGGTGCTGGCGCAGCGCGTCGCCGGGGCCCTCGACACAATTTGGAAGCGCGCCATCCCGCACGAGAAGTACAAGCCCGTCTGACCGCCACTGGCCACACTGTCTTCGTGTCTTCACCGTCGTCCAGCGCCCAGCAGGCGAGGCAGGTCCTCGCCGATCGCTTGCGTGAGGTACGAGTTGACGCGGGTCTCACGGCGCGAGCGCTGGGGCGGCTGATGGGACGCCACCCGTCGAAGGTCTCGCGGGTCGAGCACGGGTCCGCGTCTCCGTCGGCCGACGATATCCGCGCCTGGTGCAGGCACTGCGGTGCCCCGCATCAGGCGGCCGACCTGGTTGCTTCCCTCCGTGCGGTCGAGGGGATGTGGGTCGAGTGGCGGCGCGTGGAGCGGACGGGACTCCGGCAGGCGCAAGAGTCCGTCCGCCCGTTGTACGAGCGGACACGGTCGTTCCGTGTCTACTCCTCGTGGCTGATGCCCGGCATCGTGCAGACACGGGGGTACACGACCGCGATCCTGACAGCGATCGCGCGGCGACGGGGTCTGCCTGATGACATCGCCGACGCCGTGGCCGTAAGAATGGAGCGCCAGCGCGTCCTGCGGGAGGGGGATCACCGGTTCGCGTTGCTTGTAGAGGAGTCGGTGCTGCGCGCCGGGATCGGCGGGGTGGAGACGATGGCGGGGCAGCTCGGTCACCTGATCACGATTTCCTCGCTGCCGAGCGTCAGCCTCGGCGTCCTCCCCGCTCGGCCGGACCGCGATGCTGCGTGGCCGGTCGAGGGCTTCTGGATGTTCGACGACGTTCAGGTGAATGTAGAGCTGGTATCCGGTCATCTGACGGTCACCCAGCCGGGGGAGGTCGCGATGTACGCGCAGGTGTTCGCCGAGCTGGCGGAGCGTGCGGTTTATGGAACTGCGGCGCGCTCGCTGATCACGGCGGCGATCGACGCCCTCGGAGGGGACGCTACAGAATAGGCGGCGCAACTTTGCGCACGTTCGTTGAGCATGCCTTTCCCGCAGCTCTACTTTCGCAGGCATGGTGGATGCGAGACCCGACCGGGAGCCGAGGATCGCCCGTACCGATCCATTGGGTGCGACCGGACGACGCGGTTCGAGACCTCCAGGCCGGGCTGGGCCGGTGGCGAGGCAGAGAGGCGACGCGTTCGGTGCGCTGGTACTGGCGGGGTGTGTCGGGGGAGCCGTCAGAGGAGACGGTAGCGGTGTCGCTGACGGTAGGGGAGGCGGAGGCCCTCGCCCGCGTGCTGTTGGCCGCGCCGGTAGAAGGGGCGCGTCGATGAGCGGCCGGGGGGTCGTCCGGGTTGGATGTGCGTACGCCGAACGTCGCCCGCAAACCCTGACGGCGGCCCTCGTACCGTGCCAGCTGGGCCCGGGATCGGTCGCTAACTGGTGAATTACCCCACGCGGGGAGCATGCCTCGGTAAGGTCTGCGCATGTCCGAGGACTTCGACCCCACCGCGAACACCCAGAAGTTCCGCGCGTTCGTCCAGGGCGCTGAGCCGGACGAGCACTCCTCCCGGTCGTTCGCCGGTCCGCTGCTCATCGTCGCGTCGCTGGTCGCCTTGGCCATCGTCGCGGTGATCATCTGGCTGGCGCTCTAACACGGCCGCGGGCGGCCGTCGGCACGTCCGCCGCGAGGTCGCGCACCGCCTCCGCGAACACCTCCCGCGGAGGCGCGGCCAAGCCTGCCCCCACCTGGCCGGTTCCCGCCACCCTGCCGGCGATGCCGGTATTGACGACAGGCAGCAGCCCGGTGCGGACGACCAACGTCGCGTCGATGCCGGTCGGGGTGCCGCGGAAGTCGAGAACCGGCACCTGGTAGGCGGGGTGCTCCGCGAGCGTGATCTCGTACATCGAGCGGGTGGCCGCGAGGGCCTCCGGCACCTCCCCGCCCACGAAACGCACGATCGCGGGAGCGGCCGCCATCGCGAAGCCGCCCACGCCGGTGGTCTCGGCGATCGTGGAGTCGCCGATGTCGGGGTTGGCGTCGTCGGGGCCGTACGACCCGAGGTAGAGGCCGTGGGGGACGGCTGCCGGCGCGGTGAACCAGCGGTCGCCGGTGCCGGATACCTGGATGCCGAAGTCGGTCCCGTTGCGCGCCATCGCGACGACCACCGTGGACCCGGGGATGTTCCGCGCCGCGTCGGCGGTCACCTTGGCCGCCGCCATGCCGATGTTCAGGAAGAAGTGGTCGTTGCCTGCCATGAAGCGGAGTACCTCGGCGACCCGCGACGCCGGCGCGCCGGACGACACGAGATCGGCGGCCAGCTCGCGTACGAGCAGCGAGGTGGCGGCGCGGTTCCGGTTGTGCAGCTCGTCGCCCATCTGGAGGGCCTGCGCCGCCATCGCCTTGACGTCGACCGGCCCGTGGCGGCGCAGCGCGGCCGAGAGGACGGGCCCGAGGACATCGGACATCCACCGCAGCCGGTCGACCACCTCTGGGCCGTACGCGCCATAACGGAGCACCCTGCCGAGGCCCTCGTTGAGGGAGCAGTACGCCGTGCCGCCGTGCCCAGGGCCCTCTACTGTGTCCTCGACCACGAACATCCACATGGACGGGCTCACGACACCCGCCATCGGCCCGACCGCGCGTCGCTGATGGCACGGCATGAGCCGCACGGCGTCGCCCGTGAGCCTGTCCTGCGCCTCCTCGGGCGTCGCGGCGAGGCCTTCGTAGAGCATCGCGCCGATCAGGGCGCCGCGCAGCGGACCCGAGGCGCGGTCCCACGCGATCGGCGGCCCGGCGTGCAGGAACGTCCCGGGCCGCAGGTCCAGGACCTCGCGTGCGGGCCGTACGTCGACGAGCGCCGGACTCGCGTCCAGCAGGCGGCGTACCGCCTGAACGTTGGCCCCACCGCGCCGGCGATCCGCGGCCACCGCTGCCAACGCGTCCGTGACGTCGGACTCAGGGGGCTGCCAGTTCACGTGGACGTGATCCGCGGCTTGCTCGACGAGCGCTTCCTCGAAGAGAGCCGCACCGACGGTGATCACGGTCGGCGCGCTGGCCAGCAGCGGCGCGTCTGTCATGAGGTGGCCTCCGAGGTGAGCATCGCAGCGGAGCGCAGGAGGGCACCGGGGTAATCGGTCATCGGCGCTCAGCTCCCGCCACGAGAGAGACGGCGCGGCGGGCGGCCGCGGCGTTCGAGAGGTAGACCCCCGCGCCCGCGTCACGGAGGGCCGCCGCCTGCGTGTCGAGTCCCTGTGGGTCACCGGCGGTGCCGATGATCGAGACGACGACGGCGAGATCTCGCCCGTCGCCGGCGGCGATCCGGCGCGCGTCGCGGACGGCGGGAGCGAGGGTACGGGCCGGATCGGGGTCGGCGGCGTGTCCGAGAACGACGTCGAGCAGGACTGCCCCGCAGGCGGGGTCGCGGGCTTCCGCCGCCAGGCGTTCGAGCCGGAGGGCGGGGTCGATCATCGGGTGCGGCCGGCCCGCGGTCAGCTTGTCGTCGCCCAGGTCGAGCATGACGTGACCCGCGGCGCGCGTGTCGTCGTCCAGCATCCACTCGGGCCGTAGCGGGATGTTCGAACGGATCGGTCCGAGCGCGTCCGCGGCGATTCCCATCGCCTCGTCGCACAGGGTGCCGCCGGAGAAGAGGCCGCGGAGGCTGCCGGCGCGCGGTTTCTGCGGGGCCGGCCAGCACGGCCAGGCGGGGACCGGACGCCCGAGCGCGCGCAGCACGTGTTCCGCGGCGGCGGTCAGGTCCTCGTTCCCAGAGCCCACGGGCGCGAACAGCGTCGGGGTCGTCATGTCGCGGGCTGCGGCGCGTACTGTCTCCGCGACCTCGCCAGCGGGCGGCTTCGAGACGACGACAACCAGCTCGGTCGCGGGGTCCGCGTCCAGCGCGGCCATCGCCATGAGGGTCGAGCGCCCCGCGACCTCCGCGGACAGATCGCGCCCGCCGGTGCCGAGCACGTGGCTCACCCCTACGCCCGCGGCGTCGAGGAGACAGGCCAGGTGCTGCGCGCCGGTGCCGGACGCGGCGACCACGCCGACGGCGCCCGGGCGCAGCACGTTCGCGAAGCCCAGCCCCAGCCCGGAGACGACGGCGGTCCCGCAGTCAGGTCCCATCACGATTAGGCCCCGTCGCGCCGCTTCCTCCTTGAGCTCGATCTCCTGCCCGACCGGCACGTTGTCGCTGAAAACCAGCACGGAGAGGCCGGCTGCCAGTGCGTCGGCGGCCTCGACGTACGCGTACGGGCCGGGCACAGAAATGAGCGCGAGCGTCGCGTCGCCGTGCCGGGCGGCGGAACCGACAGTGCGCGGCGGCTCCGGCTCGCCGGAGGCGCCCACGGGAGTGGGGCGCTTCGAGCGCAGCCGATCCAGTTCCCCGCGAGCCCGCTCGACCGCGCGCTCATCCGCGGCCCTGACGGCCACGACCAGGTCCGTCGGGCCCGCTCCCTCGGGGACCGCGAAGCCCATGCCCGCGATCAGGTCGCGGTTCAGCTCCGTCGCCATCGCGACGAGCGCCGCGCGCACTCCCTCCAGGTGGCGGAGCGCCCGGCTCGCCCGCATCAGCGTCACAGAGTCGTCGTACGCGCCGTGCCTGACCTCCACCCACTCGGTCACGAGGCGGCCTCCAAAATGTTGCTCCCGCGACCGCTTCGCGCGAGCTCCGAAGGAGCCACGCGCTCAGCTCCTTCGCTGCTGAGCATCGCAGTGAGCAGCAGCGAGCGAGGAGCGGAGCGGAGGAGGACGCCGGGGTAATCGGTCATGCGGGCCGCCCGGCGAGCCGCAGGCAGGCGTGGCCCCCGAGGATGATGCCCCAGGCGGTGTCCGCTCCGGACGTGTGTCCCGTGGCGAGGAGACCGTCCACGGCGGGCGGGAGAGGGCTGCGCCCGGCGAGCCCGCGCAGGACGTCGGACAGCTCGCCCGCCGCCTGCCCCCCGGCAGCGCACCGCAGCAGGGTGGCCGCGAGCGGCGTGGTGCGGGCGTCGGCGTCGGGGGCGACCGCGGCGGCGAGGGTGTCAGCGAGCGCGACGGCCTCCTCTCCGCCCGGCGTCCCGCCGTCGAGCAGCCCTTGACCGAGCCAGCGCAGTGCGGCCAGCAGTCCGACGAGGACGTCATCGCCGCTGGGCGTCAACCCAGGTCCGAGGCCGACGAGGGCGCGAGCCAGGGCAGCGGCACGTGCTGACGCGCCCTCCGCGCACGCGGCACCGAGCTTCTCGACTGCGGGGCTACCGGCGAGGCCCGACGCGCGCCGTGTCGCGGCGTGGGCGCATACGTCGAGGCCGTCGCGCAGCGCGGCGGGAGGGATCACGCCGAGGACGGGCGACGGGTCCCACCAGCGGGCCGCGCGGACGCGCAGCGGGCCCGCTTCGACGAGGCCCCCTCCGACACTCGCCCGCTGTCCGGGTGCGACGTCGGTGAGGGGCACCGCGGCACGGCCGAGGATCAGCGCGTTGGGCAGCCGTGCGGCCTCCGGCGTGACCACCGCGATCACCCGCGGCTCGCCGGCGCCCGTCAACTCGACGTAGACCGCGGCGGGGAAGGCGGCGATGACCCGGCCGGGTGTTGGAGGGCTCCCGAGCACGGCGCTGAGCGGTGTGCTCGCCGCGCCAGGCACGGGAACACCGTCGCCGCGCGGGCTCTGTGCGGCCGGAACGGTGAGGCCGTATGGCACGGGGACGACACCTCCCCGAGAGCGATCGCGTACACACTGACGGCCAACATAGGCGGCGGCGCCCCGGGACCGTATGGCACGAGCCGCCGAACACACCGGCCCTAGTCTGGCAACATCGCGGTAAGGAGCCGAGGAGGGTGGTCGCGATGTCGACGGCGGAGATGTCCGGGCCACGCCGGCCGACGCCCCGTCTTACCAGTACCGGCACCCTCACCCACGGGTTGCGGGTCGGAGAGGTGCTGGGCGTCTCCGCGCTGGCCGGGGCCAGGGTGCTCGCCGGCGCCTCGGGACTCGACCGCGTGGTCCAGCGCCTCAACGTCATGGAGGTGCCGGACATCCTCGCCTGGGTGAAACCGCACGAGTTGCTGCTGACGACCGGATACCCGCTGCGCAACACCCCACAGTCGCTGGGCCGTCTCGTCGCCGACCTCGATGAGCGCGGGCTCGCCGCCGTCGCGATCAAGCTCGGCCGCTATCTCGACGATCTCCCGGCCGAGATGCTCGAGCAGGCCGACCGGCTCGGTTTCCCTGTCATCTTGTTGCCGAACGACATCGGCTTCGACGACATCCTGAACCAGGTCCTCACCGACATCCTGAACCGCCAGGCGGCGACGCTCGCGCGTTCTGAGGAGGTGCACCGGGCACTCGTACAGATCGTCCTCGGCGGAGGCGGCCTCCAGGAAGTCGTCGACGAGGTCGCGAGCCTGCTCGACGTGAGCGTGGTCGCGGCCGACCTGGGCGGCCGGATACAGGCGGCGTCCGGCGCGGGCGAGCATGAAGATCTTCCGGTTCCAGAGCTCGTCGGTCGGGACGGGACCGCACGGGGCCCTGACGACTTCGGTGTCCACGACCAGTACGTCTGCGTGCCGATCGTGGCCGGCGGCATGCGCCATGGACGGATCGTCGCGTTCCGTCGCGCCGGCGGGCTGCGGGAGGACGACCTCCACACCCTCGAGCGCGCCGCGACGGTGGCGGCGCTCGTCGTGACCAAGCAGCAGGCGGTGTCCGCGGTCGAGAGCAAGTACCGCGCCGACTTCCTCCGTGACGTGCTGGCCGACCGGGCCGGCGGCGAGGAAGAGGTGCTGGCCCACGCGGCATCGCTCGGCTGGGACCTCGACCGCCCGGCGACCGTCGTCGTCGCCGAGATCGACCCGCACGTCCGTGGCACGCGGGCGGAGGAACGCTCCGGGCGCCGTGCGCACGACCGCCTCGTCACCGCATGGTCGGCGGCCGTACGCCGCCGTGACGCGACAGCGGCGGTCGCGGGCTTCTCGCACGAGGTCGTGGCGATCATCGGGGGTGCGGGGGAGGATGACGTGCGTCCGCTCGTCCGCGAGGCGACCGTCTGTTTCGGGGACCCGCCGGGGGCCAATGTGTCGTTTTCTACCGGTGTCAGCCGCGTCGTGACCTCGCCGACCAGGCTTCCCGAGGCCTACGACCAGGCCGTCACCGCGCTCCACGTCGGCCGCCAACTGCGCGGCACGGGTGCGGTCGCGCATTTCGATCGCCTCGGTGTCTACCGCCTGCTCAGCCTGGTCGCCGACCCGGCCGAGCTGCATGCCTTCGCGAGGGAGATGCTCGGCCCGCTCGCGGCCGACGGGGATCCCGAGGCCGCCGATCTGTGCCTGACGCTGCAGACCCTGCTCGAAACCAATCTCAACGTCGCGGAGACCGCTCGTCGCCTGCATTTCCACTACAACACGCTGCGCTACCGCGTCGGGAAGCTGGAACGCCTCCTCGGCCCGTTCACCCGGGACCCGCACCTGCAGCTGGGCCTTGCCCTCGCGCTCCACGTCCGTCGCATGCGCGGCATCTGATGCCCCCCTTCCGCACCAAGATCCGCGCCTGCGGTGCAGATCGGCGGGAAACTGCCGGATCGGACCACGAGAACGGGTCACGGAGGCAAGGAGCGCCGACGGCGCCGTTGCCCGCACGCCATGGTGTGAGCGAAGGAGGACGATCCAGGCAGTGAAGCCGCCGCCGTTCACCTACCACGCGCCGACCACGGTGGATGAGGCGCTGACGGCCCTCGAGTGCGACGAGGGCAAGGTCCTCGCCGGCGGGCAGAGCCTCGTCCCGCTGCTCAACATGCGTTTGGCAGCCCCCGAGCACCTTGTGGACATCGGCGGCGTGGCCCGGCTCGACACCGTCGACGCGGGCCCGGGGGGCGTACGGGTCGGGGCGACGGTCCGGCAGTCGGCCTTGGAGCACCACGACGGGGCGCACCGCATCGTGCCGCTGCTCCGGCAGGCGCTGCGTCACGTCGCCCATCCGGTCATCCGCAACCGCGGCACCGTCGTCGGGAGTCTCGCGCACGCCGATCCCGCGGGGGAGTTGACTGCGGTGCTCGCCCTGCTGGGTGGCTCGGTCGAGGCGGCACGTACGGGCAGGAGGAGGCAGATCCCCGCGCGGGCCTTCTTCGTCGGCTCGCTCGAGACCTGCCTGGAGCCGGACGAGCTCGCGGTCTCGGCGTACTTCCCGGCCCTGCCGGCCCGCGGCGGCACGGCCTTCGCCGAGGTGGCGCGGAGGCACGGCGACTACGCGCTCGCCGGCGTCGCGGCGGCCGTGACCCTCGACGATGGGCGGCGGGTGAGCGGTGCGCGGGTCGCGTGCACCGGCGTCGGCCCTACCCCCGTCGTCCTCGACCTGACCGGGGCGTGCGCCGATAGCCCGGCCGACCGCGCGGACTGGGCGGCGGCGGGGACGCTGGCCGCCGACGGCGTCCGTCCCGCGGCCGACATCCACGCCAGCGCGGAGTACCGTCGGCACCTCGTCCGTGTGCTGGCCGAGCGGGCGCTTCGCGAGGCCGGCGGACGCGCGATGGGGGAGACATGAGCGAGCCGACGTACGAGATCACGCTGACGGTCAACGGTCTCCCCCGGACGGCGACCGTGCCCGCCCGGCGTCTGTTGTCCGACTGCCTGCGCCATGACCTACGGCTGACCGGGACGCACGTCGGCTGCGAGCACGGCGTGTGCGGCTGCTGCACCGTCCTCATCGACGGGCGGCCGGCGCGGTCGTGCCTGACGTTCGCGGTGAGCGTCCAGCGGCACGCGATCACGACGGTCGAGGGGCTGGCCCGGCCGGACGGCTCACCCCACCCGGTGCAGCGGGCGTTCGGCGAGTGCCACGGGCTGCAGTGCGGATTCTGTACGCCGGGGTTCCTCGTCACCGTCACGGCCTTCCTCGAGGACAACCCGGCGCCGAGCGACGAGGAGATCCTCGAGGGGATCTCCGGCAACCTGTGCCGGTGCACCGGGTACCAGAACATCGTGGCGGCGGTGCGGCGCGCCGCGGAGCTGGAACGAGAACTCCCGTGACGCACGAAGACCTTTCCACCCTGTAGAGGGGAAGAGCGTTCGCGATCATGGAAGGGGGCGCCGGGATGACGACGCGGATGTTCGGCGCGCCGGTCGCCCGCCGCGAGGACCAGAGGCTGGTCCGCGGCGAGGGGCGGTTCCTCGACGACATCGGGCACGACGCGCTCGCCGCCGCGTTCGTCCGCAGCCCGCACGCCCACGCCAGGATCACCGGCATCGAGGCGACAGACGCCCTCGACGCCGACGGTCTCGTCGCGATCTATACCTACGACGACCTGACCGGCCGGCTCGCCGAGCCGCTGCCGCTGTTGATTCCGCATCCGGCGCTCACCCACGGCCGTACCGCGTACCCGCTCGCCCGCGACGTCGTTCGGCACGTCGGGGAGCCGGTCGTCATGGTGGTCGCCACCGACCGGTACCTCGCCGAGGACATCGCCGACCGGGTCGACGTGACGTACGAGCCGCTGCCGGCCGTCGTCGGCATCGAGCACGCCGCCCGCGCCGACCGGCAGGTCCACGACGACGTGCCGGGCAACGTCGCGGCGCACCTCGTCCAGGAGGTCGGCGACGCGCCCGCCGCGATCGACGGCGCCCCGCACGTGCTCGACCTCCGCCTCGACGTCGAGCGCAGCGCGTCGACGCCGCTGGAGGGCCGCGGCGTGCACGCCCGCTGGGACGCCGTCGACGAGAGCCTGCGGGTGTACTCCTCGACCCAGACGTCGACGAGCGTGCGGTTCGCCGTCGCCGCCAAGCTCGGGCTGCCGCCGGCCAAGGTCGAGGTGATCGCGCCGGACGTCGGCGGCGGCTTCGGGGTAAAGATCGTGCACCCGTGGCCGGAGGAGATCCTGGTGCCGTGGGCGGCCCGCCGCCTCGGGCGGGAGGTGAAGTACGTCGAGGACCGCCTGGAGCACTTCGTCGCCGCCGCCCACGAGCGCGGGCAGGTCCAGCACGTGCGTGTCGGCTTCGACGACGACGGCCGGGTCCTCGGCCTCGACGTGGCGATCCTGCACGACAACGGCGCGTACACCCCGTACGGCATCATCGTCCCGATCATCACCTCCACCCAGCTGCCGGGGCCGTACAAGCTCGGCGCCTACCGCGTCACCGTCGACAGCCTGTACACCAACACGGTCATGGTCACGCCGTACCGTGGGGCCGGCCGGCCGCAGGCGGCATTCTGCATGGAGCGGACGATGGACGCGATCGCCGCCGAGCTCGGCCTCGACCGGGTCGCCGTGCGCGAGGCCAACCTCGTCCGACCCGACGAGTTCCCCTACGACCAGGGGTTGACGTTCCAGGACGGGCGGCCGGTGATCTACGACTCCGGCGACTACCCCGAGCTGCTGCGGCGGGCCACCGAGATGATCGGCTGGAAGGACTTCGAGGCCCGCCGGGCGGCCGCCGCGAAGGAGGGACGCCGCCTCGGCGTCGGGGTGGCCTGCTACGTCGAGGGCACCGGTGTGGGCCCGTACGAAGGCGGCCACGCGCAGGTGGACGCCAGCGGCCGGGTGCTGGTCTCAACCGGGCTGACCAGCCAGGGGCAGGGCCACGAGACAGTGTTCGCGCAGATCGTGGCCGACGAGCTGGGCGTGCCGATCGACGACATCCAGGTGACGACGGGCGACACCCGCCGGTTCCAGTACGCCGTCGGCACGTTCGCCTCCCGCGCGGCGGTCATGAGCGGCAACGCGATCGCGCTCGCCGCCCGCGGGTTGAAGCGCAAGGCGCTGCGGATCGCCGGCGAGGCCCTGGAGGCCGACCCCGGCGACCTGGAGATCGTCGACGGCGTCGTGCGGGTCAAGGGGGAGCCCTCGGCGTCGATCCCGCTGAAGACCGTGGCCGTGCTGGCGAACCCGTTGCGGTACGCCTTCGATGAGGAAGCGGGGCGGGCGACGCAGTTCGTCAAGACGGGCGCGGACGACAGGCCGCCGGTCGCCGCCGACGACGAGCCGGGCCTGGAGTGGCGCGACTACTACTCGCCGGTACGGTCGACGTTCGCCAGCGGCGCGCACGCCTGCGTCGTCGACGTCGACCCCGAGACCGCGGAGGTACGGATCGACAGGTACGTGGTCGTGCACGACTGCGGGCGGCTGGTCAACCCGCGCATCGTCGAGGGGCAGATCCACGGCGGCGTCGCCCAGGGCGTCGGCGGGGCGCTGTACGAGCGGCTCGTGTACGACGACGCGGGCCAGCTGCTGAACGCCTCGTTCATGGACTTCCTCATGCCGTACGCCACCGAGGTGCCGCGCGTCGAGACCGCGCACCTGGAGACCCCGTCGCCGCTGAACCCCCTCGGCGTCAAGGGGGCCGGCGAGGCCGGGGTGATCCCCGTCGCGGCCGCCCTCGCGTCGGCGATCGAGGACGCCGAGGGGTTCCGCGTCAGGCGGATGCCGCTGTCCCCCGACGATGTTTTCCGGCTGCGCGGCGTGCCGCGCGCGACCTCGGACGCCGAGGTCGGGGAGACTGGGGAGCCATGAGGATCACCG
>JBOHCT010000043.1:0-22650 GCA_050699055.1 Streptosporangiaceae bacterium
GCCCCACACGATGTCCAGCCCGAAGGCGAACAGCCCGTAGACGAGCCCGAGTGTCACCAGGCCCAGGTAGAACTGCGGGAGCAGCGGGGCGAGCACGACCGCGACAGCGACGAGCATGGCAACGGCGCCCGACCGCCGCCAGCCGCGCGCGGTCGGTCCCAGACCCGCTCCACGCAGAGGCGTGAGCTTTCCTAGCATTTCGTCGGGTCGCTGATCGCGCCCCAGTCCTTGACGATCGTGTACTTGCCGCCGGCCTCGAGACGCGACAGATAGATGTCGGTGACGAGCACATTGTTCTTGGGATCGAACGAGATCGGTTTCTTGCCGTACACCGAGTCGCTCAGCTTGGCTCCGCGCAGGCCCTTGACGATGTCGTCCGCGCTCGCCCCTCCGGACGACTTGACGGCCTTCGCGATGAAGTGCACCGCGGTGTAGGAGTTGGCCGTGACGGCCGCGATCGGCGCGTCGCCCTTGTAGCGCTTGCGGAACGCGGCGACGAATTTCTTGTTCGCGGGGGTGTCGATCTGGTCGCTGTAGCGCAGGGGGTAGTAGAGGCCATCGACGATGTTCGGCACCGCGGGGTAGAACTCCTGTTGCAGCGGCGTCCCGGTGACCGGCGTGTGCTTGTCAAGCAGGCCGAGCTTCTTGCCCTGCTTGAGGAAGGCGATCGCGTCGCCGCCGACGACCGAAGCCAGGACGAAGCTCGGGTTGGCGGCCCGCAGCTTGCCGATCACCGACGACCAGTCCGACGTGCCCAGAGGCGCGTACTCCTCTGCGACGACCGTTCCGCCGCTCTTCTTGAGTATCGACGTGGCGGTCTTGTTGTACGCGTGCGGAAAGCTGTAGTCGTCGCCGACCAGGGCCACCCGCTTGCCGTACTTTTTGATCATGAACGGCAGCATGGGGGAGAGCAGCTGGTAGTCGGACTCGCCGAGCTTGAAGAAGTACTCCGAGCACAGCGGGGAGTGCAGGTAGTCGTCCTTGATCGTCTTGATCAGCGGGACTTTTGCCTGCGTGGCGAGCTTGTTGACGGGGATCGAGGCGTCTCCGAGGATCGTTCCGAAGAGAAGGCCCACCTTTTCCTGCTGGATGAGCTTGCGGGCGGCCGTGGTCGCGTTCGAGGGTGTGCCCTTCGTATCCTCCGTCGCGACCGCGATCGGATGGCCGTTCACCCCGCCCGCCGCGTTGATCTCATCGACCGCGAGCGTGAAACCCTGCTGCATGGCCTTCCCCTCGGGGGCGACCGGACCGGTGAGCGGGGCCATCAGCCCGATCTTGAGCTGTCCCCCGCCACCCCCTCCGCCGCCACCGCCCGACGACCCACCACAGGCGGCGAGCGTGGCGGCAGGCCCGAGAGCGAGGGCCGCACCGCCCGCGCGCGTGGCGCCGGCGAGAAACCTACGTCGGGTCAGGCCGGGGCCTGGCCCGACCTCGGTGCCGGGTCCAGCGGCCTTCTGATTCGAGCGGGTAGGTGCCATTGGATTCCTTCCGGCTTTATGGCGATGAGCGCGACGAGCGCGGCGAAGACCAGCGTCTGGGCGACGGTCGCGGTGAAGTAGTGTTCGAGCACGACAGTGAGCGCCGACACGACCGCCGCGCCGAGCACGGGCCCGCCGATCGAGCCGGGCCGCCCCAGCAGCACCGCGAAGAACGCTGGCGCCAGATAGCCGAGCCCGACCGTCGGCGTCAGGCCGATGATCGGCGCCGCGAGCGCACCCGCGAGCACCGCGAGCAGCGTGCCGACGGTGAACACCAGCGCGAACATCCGCCGCGGCGAGATGCCGAGCACCGAGGCCATGTCGACGTTGTCGATCGAAGCGCGGATGCGCAGCCCGATCGCGGTGCGGTAGGCGACGACGAGCGCGGCGATCACCACGATGGCGACGACGCCGGCGAGAACCAGGCGGTAGACCGGGTACTGGACGCCGAGGACCGTCGTCGAGCCGGCTATCGGTGCGGCGACGGACCGCGGGGTGGAGGAGAAGATGGCCTGTGCCGCCTGGCGCAGCACGATGCCGATGCCCCAGGTCGCGAGCAGCGCCGGCATGAAGCCCCGGGCGTACAGGCGGCGCATGATGCCCCGCTCGATCGCCAGCGCCAGCAGCGTACCGAGCGCCAGCGCGACGACCACCCCCACCCAGAACGGGAAGCCGCGCATGGCGTAGACGACGTAGGCGCCGAACATCACGAGGTCGCCCTGGGCGAGGTTGATGATCCTGAGCTGGCCGAAGATCAGCCCGAGGCTGAATCCGATCAGGACGAGCACCGACAGCGCGGTCAGGAAGTTCAGCGCGACGAACACGGCGATGTGCACGGCCGCGACCTCCTTCCGTGGACACACGCGATACGCGAGTCGTGCTTTGTTTGGTCAGTCCAGGCTGACCTCGGTGGGGTACACCGCAATCCTTCCAGCGAGTGGAGAGGTACCGCTCGTAAGGGCGCTGATCTGTCAGGCGATGCCGACCGGCTGTGTCGACAGCGCGCTCATCACCCCGTTGGGCCGGTCGGCCCCCGGCCGAGGCGCCCGAGAAGGGCGGCATCGTCGGTCACTGGCCGAAGTGTGCGACCGCCGATGAGGTACCGTCAGGACCTTCTCGCACTCAGCGGAACAACTCCTCGGGGAGTTGAGGAGGATCCGATGGCAGGCAACCGCGACCAACCAGGTCGTACGGTGCTGAGCAGGACGCTGGCGATCATCGATGCGTTCTCCGAGGAGCGTACCGAGCTGACCTTCGGAATGGTCGTGCGCCGGACCGGGTTGGCGCCGGCGACCGCGCACCGGCTGCTGGCCGAGCTCGTCCAGTGGGGTGGCGTGGAGCGCACCGGGCGGGGCCGCTACCGGATCGGGCTGCGGCTGTGGCGCATCGGTTCTCTGGCACCGGGCGGCCGCCAGCTGCGCGACGCCGCGCTGCCTTTCTTGGAGGATCTGTTCGAGGCCACGCACGAGGTCGTCCACCTGACCGTGCGAGACGGCTTGCAGGCGCTGTACGTGGAGAAACTGGCCGCACGCCCCCAGGCTCCGGTGGTCTCGCGGGTCGGCGGTCGACTGCCGCTCCACGCGACAGGTCCCGGCAAGGTGCTGATGGCCTACGAGGACGACGCACTGGTGGAACGGGTGATCGCGGCCGGTCTGCCGGCCTGTACTCCCGCCACGATCACCGACCCGAGTAGGCTGCGGTCCGTGCTGGCCGACGTCCGCCGCACGGGCATCTGCCTGTCGCGCGACGAGATGACCGTCGGGGCGTCGTCGGTCGCTGCCCCGGTCTTCGCGGGCACGGGGCAGGTCGTCGCGGCTATCTCGACGGTGGTGCCCAGCAGCACAGGGAACCTGGCCACGCTCGCGCCGGCGCTGCGGACGGCGTCCCTGGGGATATCCCGCGAACTCAGAGGCCGCGCGAGTAGGACTGCTGGGACCACACCCCACGAAAACGCTGCCGCGTTTCCGCGGGGGCCCCGAGACGCCGGCCCCTTAGTTAGCGTCACCTCGCTGCGTTGTCGTCAGTCGGCGCACCTCCAGTGCGCCTCCTTCCTCCGTCTTGCGATGCTCGCTCAGTTGACCGGCTCCCTGATCCATCGTCCTACCCGCGCGGCCGCAGCGGCGCGAGAGATAGCACGCGCGCCTTCTATTCCGTCCAGTGATAGCGGCTCGTTACCGTGCGCGCGCCGCCGCGGCACAGTGGCCGTGCCTGTACGGCTCGGTCAGCGCGGCCCCGCCGGGACCGGCCCGACCACCGAACGAGCGAGGGAGCGCCCTTGTCCCGCCGAAGCGTCCGCGATGTCGCGTTCGACGTGCTCCGCGAGTACGAGCTCACCACCATCTTCGCGAACCCCGGTTCGACCGAGGTGGCGTTGCTGGCCGGACTGCCCGAGGATCTACGGTTCGTTCTCGCGCTGCACGAGGGATCCGTGGTCGGGATCGCCACCGGCTGGGCGATCGCACACGTCCGGCCCGCCCTGGTGGTGCTGCACACGGCCGCGGGGCTGGGTAACGCGGTCGGCGCGCTCGCCACCGCACGGGCCAATCGAGCGCCACTGGTGGTCCTCGTCGGGCAGCAGGATCGTCGGCATCTCCCGCTGGAACCGTTCCTGGCCGGAAAGCTGGGGGGACTGGCCGGAGATTACCCGGTCTGGGCCGTACAGCCGGCGCTGGCGGCGGACGTCCCGGGTGCGATCGCGCGGGCGGCACACGAAGCCACCACGGGGCGCGGACCGGCGCTGGTGATCGTGCCGATGGACGACTGGGCCGCCGTCGTCGACGACACCGACGAGCTGCGGGCGGCACCGGCTCTGTTGCGCTCGGCCGGTAACCCCGACCAGGCCACGATCGCCGAGCTCGCCGAGGCGGTCAACGCGGCGCGACACCCGGCCCTGGTGGTCGGCGCGGGCGCCGACGGCGAGCGCAGCTGGGCGGCGCTGGTCTCGCTCGCGGGGCGACTGGACTGTCCGGTGTGGCAAGAGGCCTTCGGCGCGCGGGCGGGCTTCCCGCAGGACGATCCGCTGTTCGCCGGTCACCTGCCGGCCGGCCGCGCCGAGCTGCGCGCGACACTCTCCGGGTACGACCTCGTGCTCGCCGTCGGGGCGCCGGTCTTTCGGCAGTTCTCCTACGAGCCGGGCCCGCTGTTGCCGCACGGGATCCGAACCGCGCTGGTCACCGACAACCCGTCCGAGGCTCACCACAGCCCGGCGGACCTGGCCGTCCTGGGCGCTCCTGGCGCTGTCTGCGAGGCCCTGGCCGAGGCGGTCCGTGTGCGTCCCCGGCGCCCCGTGACGGCCACCGCGACCCTGAAGGCGCAGGTATCGAGGCCGGTGGATCAGGCGAGCGGACCGCTCCGCGCCGCTGACGTGTTCCGCGCGCTCGCGCCCCGGCTCCCGGCCGACGCGGTTGTGGTCGAGGAGACCCCGTCGAGCCGGGCCGAGCTGGAGGCGCTCCTGCCGGCCAGGGCTCCGCTGGGCTTCCTCAGCGCTGCCATGGGCGGCCTCGGCTTCGCGGTGCCCGCCGCGACGGGCGTCCGCATGGCCAGACCCGACCGCCCGGTGGTCGCGGTCGTCGGCGACGGCTCCGCGCTGTACGGGATCCACGCGCTGTGGACCGCGGCGCACTACTCGGTGGGCGTGCTGTTCGTCGTGCTCGCCAACGGCCGCTACGCGATCATGGACGACCTCGCCGACAGGAGCGGCGGCAAACCCCCCTGGCCGGGATTCGGGGAGGTGCGGGTCTCCGAGGTCGCTCAAGGGCTTGGCTGCCCGGCACGCCGGCTGGAAACCACCGAGGACCTGATGGACCAGCTCGACCAGGTGGTGCCCACCCTGCGCGAGCGCAGTGCGCCACTCCTGCTCGACATCGCGGTCACCTTTCCCACTTCTCCCGGGCGTCCGACACCGTCCTGACCGACAAGGAGCCCGTTCGAGAACCTGACCCCGACTGGTCCCGCCAATGCGACCGTGGTCCCGTCACTATGAAAATTTGTCCGCTTTGTCGGTACTCACGGGACCACTGTTGGACTGGCCGACGCGGCAAACGGGTCCAGAGGATGCCCGGACACAACAGGACTGAACCCGACCGTCGCCGAGCTACCGTGACTGCCCCACCCGGTGCTCAGCGCGAGGCGGCGGTAGACGCGCGGCCGGGGTCGCGGGTGCTTTCGCGGACGATGACCTCGACAGGGACCCGGATGACCCGCGCCGAGCGGTCGCGGACGTGAGCGGGAACTCAGACGTGGTCGCGTACGGCGGGGGCACCCGCCTCGCGGCCACAGTGTGCACAGCAGAAGTACCGGCCGTAGGCCTCGACTCCGTGCCCGATGATTCGGCAGCCGCAGTGCTCACACACCGGTGCCATGCGGTGGATCGCGCATTCGAAGCTATCGAAGACGTGTACCGCGCCTTGGGCATGGACCTCAAAGCTGCCCGCGTAATCGTTCCCGCATACTTCGCAGATGGCCATCTCGTACCCCCGGGTGATTCCCACACTGATCTCGACCGTTGGCATACCCCGTTGCCCCGCGCGGACCACTTATCGCCCCGCTCATCCGGCCTTGCCGGGTCCTCGGCGAGACACCCCGTGGTCCGCGCTCCGACGGCGCCGCGGCATTGATCGTCGCGCACCGCTGAGACCGGGACCGATGATTTTCGGCGCGCGGCACGGTCCATCCTCGCAACCGCACCGCCATCCGGGCGGGGCACCCAAGAAGGGAGGCCATCATGGGCACGATCCGCGTGCACGAGTTCATCACCCTCGACGGCGTCATCGACGCCCCGACCTGGACCGCCGACTACGGCTTCACCGACGAAACGGGGGAGTCGATCGGCGCGGTCACGGAGTCCTGCTCGGCGATCCTGCTGGGCCGCGCCACCTACGAGATGTTCGCCCCGGCCTGGTCCGCCCGTACCGTCGAGGACGACCCGGGCGCGCCGTTCTTCAACGAGTCCCCGAAGTACGTGGTGTCGTCCACGCTGCAGCACGCCGACTGGAACAACTCCACCGTGCTCGGGGCCTACGACCCGCAGGTGATCCGCGAGCTCAAGGAGAAGGTCGACGGCGACGTCTACGTTAGCGGCAGCGGCACCCTGGTCCGGGCGATGATCGCCGACGGACTGGTCGATGAGCTGCACCTGCTCGTCTATCCGCTCACCCTCGGCGGCGGGCCTCAGCTGTTCCCCGCCAGCGCTCCGGAGACCCAGTGGACCCTGGCCGGACACCGGGCATTCGACAACGAGGTGCTGCACCTGACCTACACCCCGGTCCGGTCCTGAGCCCACGGCGCGGCCCAGGTTCATCAGGTCGTGCGCTACCTGAAGGCGAGTGCTCCGCGAGGGACGCGTCGTACACGTCTACCTGTTGCACGATGGCCTGGTCGCGCGTATGGACGTCGAGGAGACCTCGACCGGCTGATGTGCGGGG
The DNA here is from genome assembly GCA_050699055.1 of Streptosporangiaceae bacterium. Taxonomy (GTDB): domain Bacteria; phylum Actinomycetota; class Actinomycetes; order Streptosporangiales; family JBOHCT01; genus JBOHCT01. The sequence goes on from JBOHCT010000043.1 coordinate 6,902, forward strand.
GGACTGGCATATGCCGATCTCCGTGCGTGCGGCAGGACCACGCCGCTCCCCTTGCACGCACTCCGCCGATGTCACCACTTCCCCACGAACGCCTGACCGCAGAAGGAACGCCCCCGTGTTTGACGCCGATCGGGCAGCGGTTGTACGACGACCTGCGCCCGGCGTACCAACAGATCGAAGACGGCATCGCGCGGGCGGTCGCCGCCGGTCGTGACGTGCGAGGGAGCTGCGCGTCGGCTTCGTCGGCGCCGCGGCGGGGCAGTTCGTGCTGGAGGTCGCCGAGGTGTTTCAGACGCGGCGAGCTTCGCAGCGGCCGGGGCCGCACCCGCGGCTGAGCCCTGGCCTGAAGGTCGGGGCGGCGGTGGTGATCGGCACGGTGGGCTCGCTGGCCCTGGGCTGGAGCACCCACACGCTGTTCGTCCTGCTCCTTGCCGGACTCACCGTCCCGATGGCCTACGGCGCTCTTGTGTGGTACTCCAACCCGCCCGCGGCGGGTGAGTCGGGCGGCGGCGAACTCATCTCCGAATACTCGCCAGCGTTCCGATCGACGACCCCTGAATGAGACGGGAGGCGGGCCGCAGGTGACTCTGCGTACCGAACATTTCTACGCGGCTGACGCGAGAGCGGAGGACCCTCGGGGCCGCGACGCTGAGGGGGTGCGTGCCCGCAACGTCGCCGTCCGGTCGCCACCCAGCCATGGCCTAGCCGTACATCACGAGGCCGGGTATGTACGCTGGCGCGAAGGCGACTGTGAGTCCGAGGACGGCGATCCCGCGGCCCGCGAGCGTCTTCGAAGGCAGCAGCTTCTCCAGCGCCACCAGAGCGGCGACGACGGCCATCCAGCCGATGCTCATCAGCCCGAGGACGGCCAGCACCGCCATCAGCGCCCAGCTGGAACCGATGCAGAACCCACCGTGCTCGAGACCCATGCCCAGCGGCCCGAGACGGCCGGAGACTCATCGGTCCGCGGCCCGTCAGACGCCCGGCGCGCCAGGCCGGCGTACGGATGCTGGTCAGCCCTCGCGCCGGGTCCGAGCTTCGCGAGCTCCTGGCCGTCCACCTCGAGCGCCCGCACGTGCATCTGCCCTCCCTTGTACCGCGCCTGGGGCACGTCCTGTCTCGGGCGCTAGAGGCGCGCGGGCCGGGTCGAATCGGCGAAGTCGCCAGTTCTCAGATGGTCACTGACCACACAGGGGGTCTGGATGGGAGCCCATCAAGATAGCGTTCACGAGCAGGTCAAGCTCGAGGCGACGAGACCGCTGCGCACCTACGACAACGCCGGGATCCGATTTGACGCAACGCCCGTTAAGGCACGCAGACGGCAAGCCAGCAGAGAGGCGACCACCATGTCCACCCAGACCCACGACACACAGGCTCCGTTGGGCGGCGCCCGTAACGCAGCCGATGCCGCGTTCGGCGTTCTCGCCGTCATCACCCTGGCGCTGGCGGCAATCCAGATCGGGCTCGCCGGCCTGGGAGCGTTCGGCGGGAGCTTCGGCCCGCATGTGACACTCGGCTACGTGATCGCCCTGCTTTCCATCCTCATGCTGGTCGCGGCGCTGATCGCCAGGCCGAGTCGGCGCGTCGTGATCCAGGCGATCGTACTGTTCCTCCTGGCCGTCCCCCTGCAGCCCATGCTCGCGACCATCGGGGAGAACGGCAGCAGCTGGATCGGTGCCCTGCATGCTCTGAACGGGGTCGTGATCACCGGACTGGCGGGTGCGCTCGTGGGCCAGACCAGGCTGCGTCGGCGTCGGCCCAAGGCGACCACGTAGGCCGCCCCCGGCCCGTTGTTGGGTGACGGAACCCTCCACTTCGCCCACCTGCCGCGGCGCCTCAGCGTAGCTCGAGGAGGAGAGGCGGATGTCGACCACGCGTGGTGTCGTCCAGACCGGGGCCATCGGAGAACCACTCACCGTCCGGTTGCGCGGCGACGACGGCGACGGCGGACTCGCCGTCGTCGAGATGGCGCTCGATCCCGGCACCGGGCCTCCGCTGCACGTGCACCCGACCCATGCGGAGGGCTTCTACGTGCTCGCCCGCGAGGTCAGCCTCCAAATCGACGACGAGATCGTCTCCGGCGGTCCGGGCACGTGGGCCTTCGCGCCGAAGAACGTCCCGCACACCTTGGCCAACCTCAGCGGGCAGGAAGCGCGGCTGCTCTGCGTGGCCGACAGTCAGGGCCACGTCTCGTCACCCCTTGCTTTGAGTCTGGACAAAGAAAGTTTTGTCTGGGTAACCTTCCCGCATGTCTTCGAGGGAGCCCGCATCCGCCGACGGCCAGCGACGGGGTGCGAGCGCCGGGCCGATCCCTCGGGTGGACGACCACGACCATGGTTCGCAGGTGAGCGCGATCGGACACGCGATCCGTAGGCTCCGCCGCCAGCGGGGCGCCACCCTGGACGGTCTCGCCACGAGCACCGGCCTGTCGCCGAGCTTCCTCTCCCTCGTCGAGCGCGGTCGTTCCACGCTCGCGCTGACGTCGCTGTTCAACGTGGCCCGCGCGCTGGACGTCGATGTCGCCGACCTGCTGCCGAGCACGCAGTCCCGGCCACCCGCCCATCGTGAGTGGGAGGTCACCAGGGACTACGCCGCGGGGCGGACGCCGGTGACCGTGGGGGACCGTGACTACTGCTTCCTCGCGGCGCGCATGGAGCGCCGGGTCTTGGAGCCGCTGCTGGTCACCGTGCGGCCGACCGTGCGGCCGGAGACGCCGTACCGGCATGAGGGTGAGGAGTTCGCCTGGGTCGTGCGGGGCGAGCTGGTTTACATCGTCGAGGGTCAGGAGTACCGGCTGGGGCCCGGTGACTGCATCCACGTCGCGTCGTCGACCCTGCACGCGCTCCGCAACGACACCGACGAGCCCGCGCAGGCGGTCTGGGTGATGTCTCAGCCGTTGGTGCGCGACAGCCTCGGGGAGCTGGCGGTCAGGCATGAGGACCAGATGGGCGGCGGGGGCCCAGAGGAGTAATGGGCGAAGGAGTGTAACCGTATGGCCCGCTATCGAGTGTCAGCCGACATCGGCGGAACCTTCACCGACGTCGTCGCGATCGATCGGGACACCGGACAGGTGACCGCCGGCAAGTCGTCCACGACGCCGCACGACCTGACAGACGGCGTGCTCGCCGGGCTCTCCAGGGTGGTCCCCGAGCCCGAGCGGATCGACTTCCTCGTCCACGGCACCACCCAGGGGATCAACGCGTTCCTCGAGCGCCGCGGCGAGAAGGTACTGCTGCTCGCCACCGAGGGCGCCGGGGACGTGTACCACATCGCCCGCGGCAACCGGACCCGGCTGTACGACATCCATTTCCGCAAGCCGCGGCCCCTGGTGCCCCGCCGCGACATCGTGGAGATCCCCGGCCGGCTCGACCACCGGGGGAGCGAGCGTGCACCGCTGGACGAACACGCCGTACGCGCGGCCGCACGTCGGGTCCGCGACGAGGACTTCGGCGCCGTGGCCGTCGCCTTCCTCTTCAGCTACGTGAACGCCGACCACGAGCTGCTCGCCGCGAAGATCCTGCGTGAGGAGCTCGGCGACGACTTCCCCGTGACGATGTCGCATCAGGTCGCCCGCGAGTGGCGGGAGTACGAACGGACCTCGTCGGCGGTGATCGATGCCTACATCGCCCCCACGGTGCGCCGCTACCTCGCGCGGCTGGAGACCGAGCTGGAACGGCTGGCCGTACCCGCCCCGCTGCACATCATGCAGTCCAACGGAGGCATCATCACCGCCGGGGCGGCACGCGACGCCTGCCTGCAGTCCCTGCTGTCCGGACCGGTCGGCGGGACCATGGGCGGGGCGGCGCTGTCCCGCGAGATGGGCATCCCCAACCTCATCTGCGTCGACATGGGCGGGACCAGCTTCGACGTCAGCCTCGTCGTGGGCAAGGAGCCCGACGTCGAGGTCGAGGCGTCACTCGAGGGCTTCCCGCTGCTGCTGCCCGTGGTCCAGATACAGACCATCGGCGCCGGGGGCGGCTCTGTCGCGTACGCCGAGGCCGGTGGGCTGCGCGTCGGACCCCGCAGCGCGGGAGCCGTGCCGGGTCCGGCCTGCTACCGGCGCGCCGGGACCGAGCCGACCGTCACCGACGCCAACCTGGTGCTCGGCCGGGTCGACCCGGAGTGGTTCGCCGGCGGCTCCCTCGCGCTCGACGCCGGGGCCGCGGAGCGGGCGGTGGCGGGCCTCGCCGACCATCTCGGCATGGGCACCGTGCAGATGGCCGAAGGGATCTGCCAGGTCATCAACGCGAAAATGGCGCAGGCCATCCGGGCCATCACGGTGGAGAAGGGCATCGAGCCCCGCGACCACGCGCTGCTCGCGTACGGCGGCGCCGGCCCGATGCACGCCTGCTCTTTCGCCGAGGAGCTGGGGATCTCCCGGGTGGTCGTGCCCCCGAACCCCGGCGCCTTCTCCGCCTGGGGCATGCTCGAGACCGACCTGCGCCAGGACTTCGCCGACCCCTTCTACGTCCCCCTCGACCGGTCCGACGGCGCCGAGATCGTACGCCGGCTGCGGCTCATGGAGTCGCGGGGCGCCGACGCACTGCGGCTGCAGGGCGTCTCGGCGGAGCGGGTCACGTACCGGTACTGGGCGGACATGCGGTACCGCGGCCAGGAGTACACGCTCACCGTCCCGATCCAGTCCGCGGACGAGCCGGCCACCGACGCCTTCCGCGACGCTCTCGCGGAGCGTTTCCACCAGGCGCACCACGGGCGGTTCGGGCACAGCAACCCCGGCGCCCCGACCGAGATGGTCACGCTGCGCGCGACCGCCTTCGGCGAGGTCGAGCGGGTGCCGCACGCGCGCCGACCCGCTGCGGGCGGCGCAGACGGCTCTGCCGCCGCGGAGAGCCGCGACATCGTCTTCGACGGTGCGGGGGCGGCCAGTCAGGTGGTCCGCCGTGCCGACCTGGGCCCGGGCGCGCGGATCGACGGTCCGGCCCTGGTGCTCGAGCAGACCGCCACGACGGTGGTGCCGCCGGGCTGGACGCTCGCCCTGTCCGAGTTCGAGTGCCTGGACATCACGCGCATCGCCTGAGAGGAGGCCCGTGATGACGACAACGCTGACACCCGGCTCCACCGCCGCCGGGGGAGCCGCGACGGACCCGGTGACGACCGAGATCATCCGCTGTTCGTTGAACGCGGCCGCGGACGAGATGAACGTCACGCTCATCCGATCCGCCTACACCCCTGTCATCTATGAGATGAAGGACTGCTCGGTGGCGCTGCTGGACGCCCGGCACCGCGTGCTCGGTCAGTCCGCTGGGCTACCCATCTTCCTCGGCAACCTGGAGGAGGTCACGTGGCTCACCGAGCAGACGTACGGGGTGGACTGCTGGCGTCCCGGCGACATCTGGATCCTCAACGACGCGTACCTGGCCGGTACCCACCTGCACGACATGACGGTCTACGGCCCGGTCTTCGTCGAGGACCGGTTGGTCGGGTTCGCCGCGAGCCGGGCGCACTGGCTCGACGTCGGCGCCAAGAACGCCGGCTCCCCGACCGACTCCACCGACATCTTCCAGGAGGGCCTGCGCCTCGGGGCGACCAGGGTGGTCGAGGGCGGGGTCGAGCGGCCCGACATGGTGGACCTGCTCTGCCGCAACGGCCGTTTCTCCTACCCCGCCCGCGGTGACCTGTACGCGCAGATCGCGTGCGTCCGCAACGGGCAGGTACGGCTGGCGGAGATCGTGGGGCGGTTCGGCGAGCAGACGCTGGCGGCGGCCCGTGACGAGATCTTCGAGCAGACGGAGCGGCTGGAGCGGGCCGCTGTGGCGGCGCTGCCGGACGGTACATACGCCGCCGAGGGCGCGATCGACGACGACGGCGTGCACGACAAGCCCGTCTGGGTGCGGGTCAAGGTGACAGTCGCCGGCGACGAAATGGCGATCGATCTGACAGGGACCGACGACATGGCCGGCGGCCCGGTCAACTGCGGCGCCGCTCAGGCCGTCAGCGCGGCCCGCGTCGCCTACAAGCTGCTCATCAACCCCGACCGTCCCGTCGACGGCGGGTCGTTCCGGCCGCTCGCCATCGACGTCCGTGACGGCTCCCTGCTCACCGCCGTCGAGCCCGCGCCTTGTGAGTGGTACTTCACCCCGCTCGGCCTGCTCATCGACCTGGTCGTCAAGGCCCTCGCCGAGGCCGTACCGAAGCAGGCCGCCGGGGCGAGCTACGGCGACTCCATGGTGATCGGCATCGGCGGCCTCGACCCGCGGACCGATGAGCCGTTCCTGCTCTACGAGCCGACAGTGGGCGGCTGGGGGGCATGGGACGGCTGCGACGGGCAGGATGCCCTGATCAACAACGTCAACGGGTCGCTGAAGGACGTCGCCATCGAGGTGGAGGAGACCAAGTACCCCGTGCACATGCGCCGTTACGCCATCAGGACGGACTCCGGCGGAGCCGGCCGGTGGCGGGGCGGCAACGGGGTCGAGCGACTCTACGAGCTGGAGACCGACGACGCGTGGCTGACCCTGTGGTTCGAGCGTTCGTTCACCCCTGCCTGGGGGCTCTTCGGCGGGCGCGACGCCACCGGACCCGAGGTCGTCGTCAACGAGGGCCGCGCCGACGAGCGCCGGATGCTCAAGATCACCGGTACGCCGCTCGCGCGGGGCGACACCGTGACGACCCGCACCGGCGGAGGCGGTGGGTTCGGCGACCCCGCCGGGCGCGACCCGGAGGCGGTGGCCGCGGACGTCGCCGACCGCTTCGTCAGCGTCGCGGCGGCCCGCGCCGAGTACGGCCAGACATCGTGAATCGACGCCCCGGGCGCTCGGGCGCCGGGACAGGAGAAGAGGACATCGTGTTGAGACGGTTGAGACAAAGACTGTTCACGGGGGCGTCGCTGCTCGCGCTGCTGGCGCTCCTCGTGGCGGCCTGCGGCGGCGGGGGCGGAGGGTCGTCGTCGAGCGGGGGAGGCGGAGGGTCGAACAAGCAGCTCGGCGTCGCGTTCTTCGGGTTCGCGGCGGCCAACTCCTTCGCCCAGGCGACCTGGGCGGGCGTGCAGAAGGCGGCGAAGGAGATGAACGCGAGCGCGCAGTTCTTCGACGGGGACTTCAGCGGGACGACGCAGGTCAAGCAGATGAAGGACGCGCTCGTCTCCGGCAAGTACGACGTGTGGGTGGTACAGGCGAACTCCGGCTCCGCCGTGGTGCCGCAGGTCCAGGAGGCGATCAGCAAGGGCATCTCGGTGGTCATCGAGTTCACCCCGGTCGGCACCCGCTACGACACCGCGAAGCCGCAGGTCGACGGGGCCATCTCGATCGTCGACGTCCCCACACACAACGGCAAGGTGCTCGGCGAGCTCGGCATCAAGGCCTGCGGCGACCGGAGCCCGTGCCGCGTCGCGTACCTGCAGGGCGATCCGTCGCTGCCGCTGGACAACGCCCGTACCAAGGCGGTCCTCAAGGAGCTGTCCGCCGTTAAGGTCGTCGCGAAGCCGGTCGGTGGCTACACCCAAGACCAAGGTCGCAAGGTGGGCCAGGACCTGCTGGTCGCGCACCCCGACGTGGACGTCATCATCGGCTCGGCGCAGGCCATCGAGGGCGTGCAGATCGTGGTGGGCCAGGAAGGGAAGCTGGGGAAGATCCAGCTGATCGGCAACGGCGGCTCGATCCAGGCGGTCAAGGGCGTCAAGTCAGGGAAGTGGTTCGCCACCTACTACACCCCGGAGAAGACAGAGGGCTACCTTGCCGCGAAGTACGGCATTAAGCACGAACGCGGCAAGAAGGTGCCGGTGACTACAGACGTCGCCGAGCGCTTCCATGTGAGGGGCACCAAGAAGGCGATCGAGCGTTTCGATCTGCATGGCCAGTACCGGGACTGACCGGGCCACGCGGAGAAAGAAAGGGATAACGCTCTTGACAGAGTCGGCCGCCTCATCGGCGGCCCGGGATGGTCAGCTCGCGCTGGAGCTGCGCGGCGTGACGAAACGGTACGCGGGCATCGAGGTCCTCGCGGACGCGAGCCTCGCCGTGCATCCGGGGGAGATCCACGCGCTGGTGGGGGAGAACGGCGCGGGGAAGTCGACCCTGCTGCGGATCGCCGCCGGCCTGGTCCGCCCCGACGCGGGCGGGGTGTGGGTCGCCGGGCGCCGGTTGCGCGCGGGTCATCCGCGGGTGGCGCTCGACGCGGGTGTCGCGCTGGTCAGCCAGGAGCTCGCCTCGGTGCCCGCCCGCAGCGTGCTGGAGAACGTCTACCTCGGCACCGGGCGCGCGCCGTACGGCCGGATGAGGCGGGCGAGCGTGCTGGCGGACTTCGCCGCGCTGTGCCGCCGTACCGGGATCGCCCTGCCACCGGACGCGCCGGCCAGAAGCCTCGCCCAGGCAGAGCGCCAACAGCTCGAGGTCCTGCGGGCGCTCGCCCGTGACCCACGTGTCCTTATCCTGGACGAGCCGACGGCGGCACTCGACGGCGAGCGGACCGAGCGGCTGATCGGGCTGCTCCGCCGGCTGGCTTCCGACGGGCTCGCCGTCGTCTTCGTCTCCCACCGGCTGGAGGAGGCGCTGTCGCTGGCGAAGGACGTCACGGTGTTGCGCGACGGCCGCGTGGCGGCCTCTGGAAGTGCCGCGGGCCTGGACGAGAGCACACTGGTGCGGCACATGGTCGGCAGAGAGGTCCGGTTGCTCTACCCAGACCTGCCGGACGTCCCCGCGGACGCGCCACGCGCCTTCACCGCGTCCGATCTGCGCGCCGGCTCGGCCGTCAAGGGCATCAGCCTGAACGTGCGTCGCGGCGAGATCGTGGGTCTGGCGGGGCTGGTCGGCTCGGGTCGCTCGGAGTTCGCCCGCGCCGCCCTCGGCGCCGACCATGTGGACGGCGGCACGATCAGCGTAGGCGGCGGCCAGCCCTTCCGGCCCACCTCTGTACGCCGCACACTGGCCGCGGGCGTCGGGCTGATGCCGGAGGACCGGAAGAGCCAGGGTCTGGTGCTGCAACGGTCGGTGTCCGACAACCTGGCGTTGGGGTCGCTGCGCGCCTTCTGCAGGTACGGCGTGGTCTCGCGTCGCCGGACGCGGGCGGCGGCCACGGCCTGGGTACGAGACGCCGACATCCGGCCGCCGGATCCGACGCTCATGGTCGGCGCGCTCTCTGGTGGCAACCAGCAGAAGGTGCTGCTGGCCAAGTGGCTGGCCACGGAACCGCGATTGCTGGTGGCCGACGAGCCGACCCGCGGCGTCGACATCGGTGCCAAGACCCAGATCCACGAGATGATCGCGGGAACGGCCAGGCAGGGGATCGGGATTCTGCTCATCTCGTCGGAGCTGGAGGAGGTGCTCGGCCTGTCCCATCGCGTCATCGTCTTCCGTCACGGCCGAGCGGTCGGTGAGTACCCGTCCGGGCAGGCCAGTCGAGAGGCCGTGGTCGCCGCCGCCTTCGGCGTCGATCGTGGCGCCGAGGGTCTGTCCGGTGGGGTCGTGAGCGGCGAGCCGCACGGGACGGTCGGGGATGGAGAGACACCGTGAGTACCAGACAGCGGGAGGTACCGACGCCGACTGCCGCGCCGACGGCCTTGCTCAAGCACGCGTCGCCGCGGGACTACGGCGTTCTCTTCGTCTTCGTCGCTCTCTTCATCGCCCTGTCGATCGCCTCACCGACCTTCTTCAGCGGAGGCAACCTCGCCAATCTGCTCGATCAGGCCAGCGTCTGGGGCATCGTCTCGTGTGGTGTCACGCTGACGATCGTCTCCGGGATCTTCGACCTGTCGATCGGTTCCATCTACGCGGTGGCGGCCATCGTCGCGGTGTTCGTGGGTTCCAGCGCCGGCGCCCCGGCGGGGTTCGTCGCGGCCGTCGCCGCCGGCGCGGGCATGGGGGTACTCAACGGGCTGGCGGTCACCCTCGGTCGGATCAACAGCTTCATCGCGACGCTGGCCACGGCGTTCATCTTCGGCGGCCTGGCCATCGTCATCACCGGGGGGAAGATCGTCACCACGACCAACCTCGCCTTCCGCGTGATGAACGAGTCGCCGTTCGCGGACATCACCGCGGCCAGTTGGCTGTTCATCGGCATCGCCGTCGCCACGGGGCTGCTGCTCGCGGCAACGGGCTACGGGCGCGCCCTCTACGCGATCGGCGGCAACCGGGAGGCCGCCCGGCTGTCAGGGCTGCGGATCACCCTCAACCACGTCGCGGTGCTCGCGCTGAGTGGGGCATGCGCCGGGGCGGCGGGCATCATCGACGCTTCCCGTACCGGCTCCGCGCAGGCGAGCATGGGAGGGGTTTCCCTCACCATCACCGCGATCGCCGCCACCGTCATCGGCGGGACCAGCATCATGGGCGGCGAGGGCGCGATCTGGCGGGCCGTGATCGGCGTGTTCATCCTGGTGCTGATCGGCAACGGCTTCAACCTGCTGGGCATCAGCGCCATCTATCAAGAGGTGGTCCAGGGCGCGCTGATCCTCCTCGCGGTCATCCTCGACCAGGTGTTCCGCCGACGAGAATGAGCCCCCTGCCCAGTCGGACGCGCCACGTCCCCAAGATCCGCGTTTGTGGTCCCGACGCGGAGGGTATTGCCGTTCCTTACCGCATGAGCAGATCTTGAGGTGTCTCAGCACCGCTGAACCGTCGGCACAATGAGGGCGGAGGAGCGTGATGGCGGAGCTGACACAGCTGACACTGCACTCGATGATCGATCGCACTGCCCGGCAACACCCGGGACGGCAGGCGGTCGTGCTCAGCACCCCGAGCGGCGAACGCACGCTCTCTTACGGTGAGCTCGCGGAGAACGCGGCGCGCCTCGCCGGCGGTCTGCGTCGTCTTGGACTGCACAGCGGTGACTGTCTCCTCTCGTGGCTGCCCAATATCCCCGAGTGGTTCGTGGTAGAGGTGGCCGCCGCCAGCCTGGGGATAGTGGCGATTCCGGTCAATACCCGCTACCGGGCCGCGGAGATGGCGAACATCCTGGATGCCTCGCAGGCGAGGGTCGTCATTGTCGCCGAGGGGTTCGCGGGCGTCGACTTCTCGGCCCTGCTCGGGGAAGCCGTCCGAGGCTCACGGCTGGAGCACGTGATCGACGTGAGCGGGACCGCCGACCGCGCCGTACCGTGGCGCGGCCTGCTGACCGGCGACAGCGCGGCCCCGCACGGACAGCCCACCGACCTGGCGAACGTGTTCTGTACGTCGGGCACGACGTCGTCGCCCAAGCTCGCCGCGCACGATCAGGCGAGCATCGTCACCCACGCCGACAACGACGTTCGGGCTTACGGGATCCGGCCCGGCGACGTGATGCTGCTGTCCCTGCCGGTCTCCGGCGTGTTCGGCTTCAGCGGCGCGATGGCGGCGCTGTCGGCGGGGGCGACCGCTGTCCTCCAGCCGATCTTCAACGCCGATGAGGCTCTGGAGCTGATGGCCCGCTACACCGTCACCCACTTCTATGGTCCCGACGGGATGCTCCGGGCGGTGCTCGACGCCGCGGGCGGCCCGCACCCTGGTTTCGACCGCTGGCGCTGGGGGGCCTTCGCCAACTTCACCGGCAAGCCCATGGAGCTGGTCGAGACCGCGGAGCGGTTTGCCGACGTCCAGCTGCATGGCACGTACGGCTCCTCCGAATGCTTCGCGCTGATGAGTGCGTGGCCGCGGGACGCGCCGCCCGACGTCCGCGCCCAAGGGGGCGGCTACCTCGTCTCTCGGGACATGGAGGTGCGCTGCGTCGATCCCGAGACCGACGCGGTGCGACAGCCGGGCGAGCCAGGCGAGCTGCAGTTCCGCGGCTACAACGTCCTCCCGTGCTACCTCGGTAACCCCGAGGCCACGTCGGCGGCCTTCACCGACGATGGCTGGTTCCGTTCGGGTGACCTCGGCGAGCTGCGGCCGGACGAGGCGTTCGTCTACCTGGCCAGGCTCAAGGACTCGCTGCGGCTGCGCGGGTACTTGGTGGACCCTCAGGAGATCGAGGAGCAGCTGCTGGACCATCCCGCGGTGGAGGCCGTCCAGCTCGTCGGCGTGTGGAGAGCGGGGGAGGGCGACATTCCCGTCGCTTTCGTACGGCCGCGGGACCTTGCGTCGCCGGACGAACAGGCGCTCGTCGACTTCGCCAGGCGCCGCATGGCTTCGTACAAGGTGCCACGGCGAATCCTGACAGTCGACGAGTTCCCGACGACGGACAGCCCCAACGGACGCAAGATCCAGAAACACCGGCTCCGCGAGACGGCGAGGAAGGAGCTGGGACTGTGAAAGTCACCAGCGTCACTGCCCCCGGCGGTCCTTATGTTGTCCGCTGGTCTCGGTGAGGAGCCGTTCGGCTTCGTCGAGGGCGCGGCGCCAGGGGAAGTCGGCGATCAGCTTGTCGCCGGTGCCGGGCGTGTGCGCTTCCCATTCCCCTTGCCCGTGAATGAGGCGTACGCCTTGCTCTCGCAGAACGGTGATGCTTCGCCGGAAAGCGGGGCTGGAGGCGAGTGCGGTGTTGACGAACGGCAGCGCCACCGTCGCGATCCCGAGCCCGGGTGCCTCGGCAAGGACGCCGAGGGCGAAGGTGTCGCTGACGCCGACCGCCCACTTGTTGATCGTGTTGTAGGTGGCGGGGGCGACGATGATCGCGTCGGCGTGCGGCAGCGAGCGGTGCCGTGGCTCGCCGGAGGGCTGGTACGCGCTGCGCAGCGGGTGCCTGCTCCGCTCCTCGAGGGTCGGCACGTCGACAAAGTCGAGCGCGGCCGGTGTGGCGATCACCCACACGTCCCAGCCGCGGTCCTGGGCTTCGTCGACCAGCCTGCCGACCTCGGATGCCGGACCGGCACCACACACAATGGCGTACAGTACCGGCCGACGCCCGGTACTCACGACTGCCCTCCGACGCGCTCGGCCAGTGCGCGGACCTGCGGCTGCACGCTGCGGGGCGCCTGAAGGTCGAGGTCGTTGACCAGGGAGTGGACGATTGGCCGTGCGGTGACTTCCTCGTGGGTGACCCAGTCAGCGGCATTCAAGGCGTGGCATGCCCGGTCGTACTTGCCCCAATGGACGAAGGCGCGGGCTACGTCGATGAACAGCGAGGCCTGTCGCTCAGCGATCGGTATACGCGTCACATCGATGCTTCGGGCGTGTTCCACAGCAGTGCCTGCGTCGCCGAGGGCGACGGAGGCGTTGACCCAGTGTTGACAAACATTGGTCGGCCCAAAGGCCGTCCAGCGTCGGTTGTCGTCACCGCCTACGTGGCGGGCAGCGTCCGTTGCTTCCCCCAGAAGCTCCAGCGCTGTGGATCGATCTCCTACGCTGGAGGCGGCAATGGCGCCGCGCAGCAAGAGTGATCCGTAGATCGACAGGTCGTCGAGTGACGGACGTGACGGGTCGCTTTTCCATTCCGCGCTCAACCTCGCCGCTCCTCGACAGTGTTCGCCGCCATGGACGACCTCGGGGCCGCGTCTCTCGACGAGATCCTTGGTGGGAGGCTCTCGACCTACCGGGTCGTCCACCTTCTACTGGTCGAGGACGTCTCCCGAGGGTTCGCACTGCTGCCCACTTTCAGGCGCCCGCACATGACGCTGCTACTTGACAGCCTTGAGAGCGTTGACGCGCTCCTTGGCCTGCTCGGTCCGCCTGAGCCCAACCCGCGGTATGGTGAAATGCGACGCCGCACCGAAAGGCGACCACGGTGATGACCGTCGACATCGTTGCCGACCTCAACGCTGAGGACCACAGCGGATACGTGTGGACTTTTCTCGACGAGGCTAGTAACCCCTCGCTCATTGAGCCTGGGGTGCTGGTGACCGCGGGCGACGACGACACCGCTGCCGTGGCGGTCGTGGTCGACCTACAACCGCACCCGAACGGCACGGTCGTACACCTCGACGTCCTGCCCGGCGCCATCGATAGCTACCTCGCGTTGGCCCGGAGGGTCGACGCGTCAGCCTGAGTAACCGACGGTAGCCAGCCAGGGCAGACGCGGGTCGCGCTGCCCCCCTGGACATCCGCTGTCGCGGTCCAGCGGCGGAGACTACTGCTATTCCTGACCGCCCTAGTAGATCTTGACTTCTCAGCGCACTCGCCACTCTCGACTGAAGGCCAAGATTCGCTCTTGCGGTCGGATCAAGTACTGTTCCGCGCACCGGGACCGTGAACCGGGATCATGCTGGGTGACGGCGATCCGCGAGGCCGCAGGTCGCTCACGCGGACGTGGTGTCGCAGTACGTGTGGGCCAGGCGTTCGTACAAGGCAACACTGTCTTCGAGCTGGCTCACGCCGACGCACTCGTTGGGGCCGTGGGCGACGGACAGCCATCCGGGGCCGAGCGCGGCGATCGATGGTACGTGCGCGTCGCCGATGAAGTGGGAGGCGTCGGTGGTGCCGGGATAGGCGGCGAGCGGCAGGGCCCGGCCGAGGACCTCCGAGCTGGCGCGGCGGGCGGCGTCGACGACACGGTGTGCGGGGGACACCTCGACGGCGTCCATCCAGCCGAGCGTGCCCGTGGCGTAACGCACCTGCCACCGCACGTCGTCGGGGGGGGGGGGCCGCCGCCAGCAGGGCATGAAGCTCGCGGTCGAAGTCGGCGCGGCTCATGCCGGGGACCAGCCGCACGTCGCAGCTCACCGTCGCTTGACCGGGGTGGACGCCGTAGAACACGCCTCCCTCGACCCGTACGCCGGCGTTGACGGTCGGCGCGCACGGCACGGACGGCGGCCGGGCGACGCTGGGGGCGAAGTCCGCGAGGGCCAGGATGGCGCGTGCCGCGGCGACCGTCGCGCTTGTCGGCAGCCGCTCGGACAGGCCGCTGTGCCCCTGCCGGCCGTCGATGACGACGTCGAACGCGCAGATCCCCCGAGAGATGACGAAGATCGCCTCCCAGGGGTCCGCGAGCCCGGACGGCTCGCCGATGACGATGGCGTCGGCGTCGACCAGGCCACGTTCGGCGAGGGCCTTCGCGCTCGTTGGTGTCCGGCGTACACGAGGAGCGAAGCTGGGGCGCCCGTAGCTACGTCCCGCATCGCATGTGGGTGGCGAGTCTCGGCGGGTTAGCCGGGGTGTTGCGACATGCCGTCGTGTTGAAGCTTTGCGAGGACAGCGCTGATGTCTGCGAGGAAGTCGGAGTTGACGCTCGGGGGAGCACCACGGTACGTAGCAACGGCGTCGCCAAGAACGAGCTCGTAACTCCAGTTGGCCAGCCCGGCGAGCCCCCAGTATTCGGGGTGTACGGCACCCGGGTGGGTGATCTCCACGATCAGCCCGCCGGAAGGCGCGTGGAGCAGATGGGCGAGCGCAGGGCCGTGCGGGGCGACTCGTCCGGTTGCACGTGCCCATTCGGCGGCGGTGCTGACCGACCCACATGCGAGAGCGGAGGACGGACCGGGCCAAAGGTGGGGTGCTTGCGTCGTCGTCATGAACGGGTGGCAATGAGCGCTTCGGTGCGGATGACCTCGGTGAAGATCCCGGAGGGATTTCTCTCGGTAAGCACGTTCCGCAGTTCGGCCTCGAATGCGTCCTTGTTGCGACCGAGCAGCCCCGGGGCGGAGAACGAGTAGGAGAACTGCAGGCCGACGACGGCGTCGAGGTTGCGCTCGACCGTCCAGGTCCAGCTCACGATGTCGAGGTGGGAGAACGGTGATCGTTGGAGAACTTGTTCATGACGCTCGGGGGGATGGGTGTATGTCCCGGAGCCGGCCCGCCGCTCCGGGCCAAGCCACTTGGTGCGTCCCAGGAGCGTTATTCATAAGGTTCTTTCTTCGACTACCTCTACAGGCATTATCCACATATCCACAGATGTGCCTGTGAATTGTCGGCGGCTGGCGTGTCACGCTCGAAATAGCAACGGTTCCTGCC
>JBOHCT010000044.1:0-22398 GCA_050699055.1 Streptosporangiaceae bacterium
GTGCCGAGCGGTGTCGACGCCAGCACCGGCCGCGTCGACGGCGATGCCGTACGCGCCGACGTGACCGTGACGTTCGGGACCGTCAAGCCCGGTCTGCTCGTCGACCCGGGTGCGTCGTACGCGGGCGTCGTCGAGCTCGTGGACATCGGCCTCGGCCCCGATCTGCGGGAGCCCGACGTCGTCGCCTTGCAGGCCGCGGATGTCGCCTCGCTGCGTCCGCCGCAGGCCCCGGAGACTGACAAGTACCGGCGGGGGGTGCTCGGTGTCGTCGGAGGCAGCGAGCGCTTCACCGGAGCGCCGGTACTGACCGTGGGCGGTGCGCTCACCGGCGGGGTCGGCATGGTGCGGTTCGTGTCGACGCGGCGGCCGGTGGAGCTCGTCCGCCAGCGGTGGCCGGAGGTCGTCACGACCGTCGTCGAACCTGGCGACGCCGACGGCGTGCTCGGCGCGGGTCGGGTACAGGCGTGGGCGGTCGGGCCGGGCATGGGCACCGGCGACGGCGCGGCGGCCGTGCTGCGGGCGGTGCTGTCGGCCGACGCCCCCGTGGTCGTTGACGCCGACGGTCTCACCCTGCTCGCGGGGCATCGCGCATGGTTGTCCGGACGCGCGGCGCCGACCGTCCTGACCCCGCACGCGGGCGAGCTCACCAGGCTTGTCGGCGGCGAACGGGCGGACGTCGAGGCGCGGCGGCTCGAGCACGCCACGCGGGCCGCGGAAGAGCTCGGGGTCACGGTGTTGCTCAAGGGCTCGACCACACTCGTCGCGCAGCCGGGTCGCCCGGCGCGGGTCAACCCGACGGGAACCGCGGACCTCGCGACGGCCGGCAGCGGCGACGTGCTGACCGGCCTGATCGGCGCGTTCCTCGCGACCGGGATGGACCCGCTCGACGCGGCCTCGGCGGGGGCGTACGTGCACGGCCACGCGGCCCGCGTCGCGGCCGACGGCGCGCCGATCTCCGCGTCGGACGTCGTCGAGGCCGTCCCCGAGGCGTTCCGTGCGCTGGCCCAGCGATAAGGGGGGCCCAGGGATGACTTCCTCGCCGCGGGCGGAGGCCCGGGTCGACCTGGGAGCCGTGCGCGCCAACGTGGAGGCGCTGCGCGACCGGGCGGCGGGCGCCCGGGTCATGGCGGTGGTCAAGGCAGACGGCTACGGCCACGGCATGCTGCCGTGCGCGCGTGCCGCGCTGGCCGGCGGGGCCTCATGGCTCGGGGTCGCCTTCGTGGAGGAGGCGCTCGCCCTGCGTGCGGCCGGTATCGCCGCACCGGTCCTGGCCTGGCTTCTCTCGCCGGGCGAGGACGCACGCGACGCCGTCAGCGCGGGCGTCGACCTCTCCGCGAGTGCGGCCTGGACGGTGGACGAGGTCGCTCGCGCGGCGGCGGCGACCGGGACGTCGGCGCGGCTGCATCTCAAGGCCGACACCGGCCTCTCCCGGGGCGGGGCGGGCCGCGCCGATTGGCCGGCGCTGGTGAGCAGGGCGCTCTCCGCGCAGGCCGAAGGACTCGTCCGCGTCGTCGGACTCTGGTCGCACCTCGCGTGTGCCGACACCCCTGGCCATCCATCGATCGATCGGCAGCTCGCGGCCTTCCACGACGCCGTCGCGTACGCGGAGGCGCGGGGGATACATCCAGAGGTACGCCACCTCGCCAACTCCGCGGCGACCCTCGCCCTGCCCGATGCCCGTTTCGACCTCGTCAGGACCGGCATCGCCGTGTACGGCCTCACGCCGCTGCCGCAGCACGGCCCGCCGCAGAAGTACGGCCTGCGTCCGGCGATGACCCTGAGCGCCCGCCTCGCCCTGGTCAAACGTGTCCCGGCCGGCAGCGGCGTATCGTACGGCCATCGTTACACCGCCGGTCGGGACACCACGCTCGCCCTGGTTCCCCTCGGGTACGGCGACGGGGTGCCCCGCCACGCGACGAACACCTGCGAGGTCCTCGTGGCCGGCCGTCGCCGACGGGTAGCGGGCACGGTGTGCATGGACCAGTTCGTGCTCGACGTGGGTGACGACCTAGCGGGGGCGGGCGACGAGGCCGTGCTGTTCGGTCCGGGAGGACGGGGCGAGCCGACCGCCCAGGACTGGGCCGACGCTTTGGGCACCATCTCGTATGAGATCGTGACCCGCATCGGCGTGCGGGTCCCCCGTACCTACGCGGACGCGGCCCCGTACGAAAGCCACGCGGAGCCGCAGGCGAGGGAGGGCCGGAGGTGACGTCACGAGGCACGGTCGTCAGACGCGCGACCGGCATCCTCGGGGCCGCCGCCGGTCTCGCCGCGACCGGCGTCGCGGCGGGGATGGCCGTGCGACGCTACGCACTGGGCCGGCCGGAGGAACGAAGCGGGCTCGACGAGGTGGGGGGCCTCGGGGCCACCGTGCTGACCGATGACGGCCTGCCGCTGCACGTCGAGATCGACGGGGACGAGGGGGGCCCGGGAGGGGACCTCACGATCGTCTTCTGCCATGGATACTCGCTCCATCGGGCGAGCTGGCGGTACCAGCGCGGCGACCTCGCCGACCTCGGCCGCCTGGTCCTCTACGACCACCGCAGCCACGGCCGCTCGGGCCACAGCGACCGGAAGCACGCCACGATCGACCAGCTCGGAGACGATCTGTACGCCGTCCTCCGCATGGTCGCGCCGGAGGGGCCTCTGGTACTGGTCGGTCACTCGATGGGCGGCATGACGATCATGGCGCTGGCCGAGCGTCACCCTGAGCTCTTCGGCGAGCGTGTGGTCGGCGTCGGCTTGATCGGTACGTGCGCGGGGCCGCTCGGGGAGCTGACGCTGGGGCTGCCCGCCGCCTCCGTGAGCGCGTTCCGCGCGGTCGTCCCGCGCGCGATCACGGTGCTCGGCGCTGAACAGGTCGAACGGCTTCGCACGGTCACCAACGTCGCCGTGGGACAGGTGGTGCGGCGGTACGCTTTCGGCAGCGACGGCGCGAACCGACAGGCCGCGCGTCTGCTCGGCGACATGATCGCCTCGACACCGCTGGACGTCGTCACCGACTTCTACCCCGCGGTCACCGCCAACGACAAGCTGGACGCGCTCGGCGTGCTGGACGACGTGCAGACGCTCGTCATGGTGGGGGAGGAGGACAGGCTCACCCCGGTTTCGCGAAGCCGGGCCATCGCCGCCGCGCTGCCGCACGCCGAGTTGGTCGTCGTACCAGGAGCGGGCCACATGGTGATCCTCGAGCGCCCGGAGCTCGTGAACGACGCGCTGCGCCGTCTCGTGCGGCGTGCCCGCAGCGCGGCGGGACATCGCCCGCGATGACCCATCCGCGCCTCGCCCCGGCGGCGGGCACCCTCGACCACCTCGCGGGACTCGCGGGTCGCTGTGTCGCCTGTCCCGAGCTGGTCCGCAGTCGGTCCAGTGTCGTACCAGGGGTGTTTCCGCCGGGTGCCGGTGTCCTGCTCGTGGGCGAGGCGCCGGGGGCGCGGGAGGACGAGAGCGGCGTGCCCTTCATCGGCAAGGCCGGTCAGCTCCTCGATACCCTGCTCGCTGAGGCCGGCTTGCGCCGCGATCGCGTCGCGGTCACGAACGTGGTCAAGTGTCGGCCACCGCGCAACCGCGTGCCCACGTCAACTGAGGTCACGACGTGCACGTCGTGGCTGGAACGGCAGATCGAGATCATGGATCCCACTGTCTTGTGCGTCCTCGGGGGTACGGCCACGCGATGGGCACTGCGGCGGCGGTCGGTGCGTCTCGGTGAGGTGCGCGGCGCCGTCCGTGCGCGAGACGGTAGGCCTCTCGTGGTCACCTACCATCCTGCCGCCGCGATCAGGTTCGGGCCATCGGGGCGGCCGATCGCCGCGCTGCGCGCGGACCTGGCCTTGGTCTCCGATCTGCTCTCCCGTGGGTAGGCGGATACCCTCGGGATCGGGCCAGTACCCCGGAGAAGGACGAGGCACGACAGACGGTGTACCAGTGAGTGTGGAGACGCGCGTATCGAGCGCGGCCGACATGCGCGAGCTTGGCCGTAGGGCGGCGCACGCGCTGCGGGCGGGGGACCTCGTCGTCGTATCGGGCGCGCTCGGCTCCGGCAAGACCACTTTCGTCCAGGGCATCGGCGAAGGTCTGCACGTACGCGGGGCCGTGACCTCGCCGACGTTCATCATCGCCCGGGTACATCCGCCTCTCGGTGACGGGCCGCCCCTGGTGCACGTCGACGCCTACCGCCTCGCCGGTATCGCCGAGGTGGAGGACCTCGATCTCGAGGCGTCACTCGACGACGCGGTGACGGTCGTCGAGTGGGGTGAGGGCCTGGTCGAAGGCCTCGCCGACGAGCGTCTCGAGATCGAGATCGGCAGGGGGGACATGGGGGACAGCGACGAGGAGCGACGCGTCCGCCTGACGGGCATCGGGCGGCGCTGGACCGCCGAGCCTGCCATCGCGTGAAGGCGCGTGGGCGCACCTGAGACGACCGTCCCACCCGACCCGTTACCGACTGAACGTTCCGGGCCGGCCGCGATAGCGTGCACGGCGGCACATTCGGTCGGATGAGGATCGCGCGTCCCGGGCCGATAGCCTGATGGGGTGCTCGTGCTCGCCTTCGACACCGCTACGCCGGCCGTGACCGTGGCCCTGCACGACGGGACCGCCGTCTTGGCGACCGTTACCTCCGTCGACGCGCGCAGGCACGGCGAGCTGCTCGCACCGGGCATCGGTGCGGCGCTGCGCGAGACTGGGATGGGGCGTCACGACCTCACCGAGATCGGGGTCGGCGTTGGCCCCGGTCCATTCACCGGGCTGCGGGTGGGTCTCGTGACCGCGCGCTCGCTCGGGTACGCGCTGGACATCCCCGTCCACGGCGTGTGCACGCTCGACATCCTCGCCTTCGAGTACGGGCGTGACGAGCCGTTCGTGGTGGCGACCGATGCGCGTCGGGGTGAGGTCTACTGGGCGCGCTACGCCGAGGCGCGGCAGCGGCGCACGGATCCGGCGGTGAGCAGGCCGAACGACGTCGACGCCGACGGTGTTCCCGTCGTGGGCCAGGGTGCTGTCCTCTATCCGCAGGCTTTCCCCGAGGCCAGTCCGCCCACGTACCCTTCGGCCGCCGCCCTTGCCGCTCTCGTCGTGGATCGGGTGACCGCTGGTGCCGCGCCGATCCCGCCGGAGCCGCTGTACCTCCGTCGCCCGGACGCCCGGTTGCCTGGCCCCCGCAAGCAGGTGACGCCCGCATGAGCGACAGGAAGGCGGAGCCGGAGCTGGAGCCGGTGGCATGAGCGACAGGAAGGCGGAGCCGGAGCTGGAGCCGCCCGCATGAGCGAGGGGGGTTGGGAGGCGTCCGGACTGGCATCGGGCCGGGTGCGGGCGCGCGTGCGACCCATGGGCAACGCGGACCTCCGCCAGGTACTGGAGCTGGAGCGGGCGTTGTTCCCCGAGGACGCCTGGTCCGAAGGAATGTTCCGAGAAGAGCTCGCCCGTCAACCGGAGAGCCGGCGCTATCTCGTCGCCGAGGACGACGACGTGCTCGTGGGGTACGGCGGGCTGCTTGTCGTGGGCAGGGAGGCGGATGTCCAGACGATCGGCGTGCGCCGCTCCCAGTGGGGCCGCGGTGTCGGCAGCGCCCTGCTCTCGGGCCTGCTGCACGAGGCCGTCCGGCGCGGTTGCGACGACGTTTTCCTGGAGGTGCGGGTCGACAACGAGCGCGCACGCGCGATGTACGAGCGTTTCGGGTTCGAGACCGTCGACAGGCGGCGCGGCTACTACCAGCCCAGCGGTACGGACGCGCTCGTGATGCGCCTGTCCCGCCCGGAGTCGACGCGAGCCGGCTGGGAAGACGGCGACGAACGGGAGGCCAGAGGGTGACCGACGAGCCCCTTGTTCTGGGCATCGAGACCTCGTGCGACGAGACCGGGGTGGGTCTCGTCGCGGGATCCGCGCTGCTCGCCGACGCGCTGGCCTCCAGCGTGGAGGAGCACGCGCGGTTCGGCGGGGTGGTACCCGAGGTGGCGTCGCGCGCCCACCTGGAGGCCATGACGCCGACCCTGGAGCGGGCACTCGCGGAGGCGAAGGTAGGTCTGGATGACATCGACGCGATCGCCGTGACCGCCGGGCCGGGCCTGACCGGCGCGCTGCTCGTCGGGATCGCGGCCGCCAAGGCCTACGCGCTCGGGCTCGGCAAGCCCGTCTACGGCGTCAACCACCTCGCCGCCCATGTCGCTGTCGATCAGCTGGAGCACGGCCCACTGCCGTCGCCCTGTGTCGCACTCCTCGTATCGGGCGGGCACTCCTCGCTGCTGCTGGTCCCCGACCTGGCGACAGACGTGGTGTCGCTCGGGGCCACGGTGGACGACGCCGCGGGCGAGGCGTTCGACAAGGTTGCGAGGGTACTCGGGCTGCCGTTTCCCGGCGGCCCGCCCATCGACAGGGAAGCCCGTTCCGGCGATCCGGCGGCCGTCGCGTTCCCGCGCGGGAAGTACGACGACGGAACACTCGACTTCTCTTTCGCGGGTCTGAAGACCGCGGTCGCGCGGTGGGTCGAGGCCAGGGAACGCGCCGGCGAGCCGGTGCCGCGCGCGCATGTCGCCGCGTCGTTTCAGGAGGCTGTGGCCGACGTGCTGACGGCCAAGGCGATCGCGGCATGTCGTGAGCACGGCGTCGACCACCTGCTGGTCGGCGGGGGGGTCGCGGCCAACTCGCGGCTGCGCGGCCTGGCCGAGGAGCGCTGCGAGGCGGCCGGGATCCGACTGCGGGTTCCGCGGCCCAAGCTGTGTACGGACAACGGCGCTATGGTGGCGGCACTCGGCGCGGAGCTGGCCCGTCGCGGGGCCGCTCCGTCGGCGATGGAGCTGCCAGCCGACTCGTCGCTACCTGTCACGACCGTCGCGGTATGACCGCGGCCGGTCACCTCTGACGAGCGCTGTCAGACAGAAGCGGCCCGGCAGACCGAGCGCTGGCGGCCGAGGCCGCTGATCGTCAGCTCCACCACATCACCGTCCTCGAGGTAGCCGGTTGGCCGCATGCCCATACCGACCCCCGCGGGTGTCCCCGTGTTGATCACGTCGCCGGGCTCGAGCACCATGAACTGGCTCAGGTACCACACGAGGTACGGCACCTTGAAGATCATCTCAGCGGTGGTGGACTTCTGCCGTGACTCGCCGCGCACCGTGAGAAGAAGGTCGAGGGCGTCCGGGTCGGGTACCTCGTCCGCGGTGACAAGCCAGGGCCCGGTCGGGTTGAACCCCTCGCAGGACTTGCCCTTGACCCACTGGCCGCCCCGTTCGAGCTGGTACTCACGCTCGGAGAGGTCGTTGGCGACGGCGTACCCGGCGACGCAGTCGGCGGCCCGCCGCTCGTCAGAGAGATAGCGCGCGCGAGTGCCGATGACGACGGCGAGCTCGACCTCGTAGTCGGTCTTGGTGCTGCCCGGCGGGATCAGGACGTCGTCGTACGGGCCGGCCAGCGTATTGGGCGCCTTCATGAAGACGACAGGCTCACTCGGCGGCGTCTGCCCGCTCTCGCGGGCATGGTCGGCATAGTTGAGCCCGATGCAGATGATCTTGTCGGGGTGGGCGACCGGCGCGCCGACACGGACCGAGCCACCCTCGACGGACGGGAGGTCGGTGTCGCGCAGACCGGCGGCGAGGCGTTCCAGCCCACCGCCCGCGAAGAACGCCGGGTCGTAGTCGCTGACAAGCGCACTCACGTCGAGGTAACGCTGACCGTCGTCGATCGCGACGGCGGGTCGTTCGCGGCCCACTTCGCCGATACGCACGAGTTTCACGCGCCGACCCTATCGGGTCGTGGCGGTGCGGGCCCACGTGCCCCCCCCACGACCCGTTCTGGGACGGAAGGCAGACACCCATCTTTCCGGGGCGGCGGTCAGACCCCCTCCATGATCCGCACTTGCGGTCTGAACGAACAGCAGCCTGCCGAACTCGACCGCGAACCGGGACCATGGTCCGCTGGCGACGTCGACCGTAGCCCCTCGACCGGATCATGGTCCGCTGGTCCCGTCCCCTGGTTCCGCTCCCTCCGGCTCATCCGCCGTCCTCGACTCGCCGTGAGCGCGGCGCAGCAGCGCCTCGGCCAGAGCGAGCACGCTGTCCTCGACAGCCGCGAGCCGGTCGCGGGTCTGGACGTTGGCGTTCTCGAGGATCCTGCCGACGACACTGCCGACCGCCGTCTCGACCTCGGCGCGGTCGGGCCGGGTACGCAGGTCACGACCGACGTCGCTGACGGCCTCCGCTACGCGGAGCTCTGCCTGCTTGATCCGCTCGTCAAGGGCGTCGATCCGTTCCGAGTAGTCGATGAACGGCCGGTTGCTGAGCTCGGTGAGTCGCCGGTGGACCTCCGAGACACGCAGGGCGTCCGGTATCTGCTCCACCCGTTCGTGCAGGCCGCCGACCCGATCGTCGAGCCCGTCGAGGCGTCCCTGTATTCCGTCGAGTCGTCCATCCACGCCGACGACCCGCCCGGACACCCCCTCGACGCGGCTCCCCACGCCCTCCAGCGCGGTGTCGACGCGTTCGCCGAGCTGGTCGAGAGCGCCCCTCAACAGCTCGGCGCGTTCGGCCAGCGACGACAGGGCCTCCTCGAGACGCCCGAAGCGCGCCGCGGCCGCCTCGAGCGTGCCCTGCAGTCCATCGAGACGCTTGGACAGGTCGTCGAAACGACGGGCGTTGTCGCGCGCGGTCTCCGCGATCGACTGGATCCCCCCGAGGGTCTCGTCGACACTCTCGGCCACGACACCGATGTCCGCCCACAGGGCAGGCAGATCGGCTATCGGCTCGACCTGCTCACGGACATGGTCCATGCGCTCCGCGAGGTGCTCCGACCACTCGGGTACGGGCTGCTCGGGAGCGCCGTCGAGCGTGTCCTGCAGACCCGCCTCCAGGGACTCCAGGCGCCGCAAGACGTCACCGAGCTCGCGATCACGCACGCCCTGAAGGACCCACTCGACGCCTTCGAGGCGCGCACGGATGTCGGTCAGGGCCGCGGCCTGCGAGCGTTGTTCGTCGGCCTGGTCCTGGGCGACACGGGTGAGCAGCTCACGCATGCGGTCGGAGACGAGGGGCGCCCCTGTCCGGGAGCTGTCGTCAGCCGAGTGGTTCACCCGAGGCTCCTTCGACAGGATTCGCCTACTCTAGCGTCGCGGCTCCCGGGCGACGACGCGACACCCCGCCCGATCCGCATGTCGCTATGCCGGCTGACAGATCAGCGTGACGGGTGAGCCTGAGGCCCTGGTGAGAACGAGCACCGCCGCACGCTCCCCGACCAGGCGGAGATCGCGGCGGAGGCCCTCGACGTCGATGGCGGAGCCCCGCTTCTTGATCGTCACCGTACCGACACCACGCTCGCGCAGCAGTGCCCGCAGCCGCTTCAGGGAGAACGGCAGCACATCGCTGATCTCGTAGGTTCGCGCGAACGGGGTCGAGGCGAGCCTGTCGCTCGTGACGTAGGCGATCGAAGGGTCCAGCAGGGCGCCGTCGACGCGGGCCGCCACCTCGGCGACGAGACCCGCGCGGATGACCGCGCCGTCCGGCTCGTAGAGGTAACGCCGGGGTGCGCGTACGGGCGGCGGGCCGAGAACGTCGTCTGGCACCAGTGTGGCGCCTGACGGCAGGAGGGTCGCCCTGCGGCGGGTCGCTGTCACGAGGTCACCGACCCAGAGGGCCGCCTCCTTCACCCCACCGTCCTGGGACACCCACTCCGCCTCGGTGTCGGCCGGCACCAGCCGGTGCGGGATGCCGGGGGCGACTTTCAAGCATCCACCGGGCGCGCGCCGAACGAGTGCCGTCGCCTCCTCGAACGAGGGCGCGTACGCCCGCGGGTCGAAAATCCGGCGTCCCCCGGCCCGTCGCGCGGGGTCGCAGAGGGCCGCGTCGTAGGCGCCCGTGTCGATGCCGGCCGCGGCCCCGCACGCGATGGTGACGCGTTCGCCGAGGTGGAGTGCGTCGGCGTTCGCCCGGGCCACCGCGCAGGTCAGAGGGTCGAGATCGACCCCGGAGACGTGGCACCCGACGCGTGCGAGCGCCACGAGGTCGCCGCCGACCCCGCAGCACAGGTCTGCCACGTGGTCGCGACCCGCGAAGCGGCGTGCCCGGTGTGCGGCCACGGTCGCCCTGGTGGTCTGCTCGAGGCCATCGGGCGTGAAGTACATGTGATCCGCCTCCGCGCCGAACTTCTCGCGTGCCCGCCTGCGCAGGCGGGTCTGCGTGAGGACGGCGGAGACCAGGGGAGCGGGGTGGTGGCGGCGGAGGCGTGCGGTCAGCTCTACCGGGGCGGCGTCGATGTCGTACGCTTGGATCTCGACAAGCAGTCGCTGGCCCGCGGGGGACAGGAGGGCGCGAAGTCCTTCGTGATCCACGGTGATCCCCTCACTGCAGTGTGGTCGCGCTCGAAGTTGACTGTCGCACCCGTCGGGCATACTGTGCCATTGGCACTCTCGAAGGGAGAGTGCCAATGCAGTACTCATGCGACATGGTCGGTCTGGCACCCGCGACGACAGGCCGCCGTTGTCGCCTTCAAGTCTTTCGAATTCATGTGGCTTCCGAAGGGGAGGTCAGATCGTGACGACCGCCACAAAGGTGACGATCAAGCCGCTCGAGGACCGTATTGTGGTCCAGCCCTCCGAGGCGGAGGAGACGACCGCCTCAGGTCTCGTCATCCCGGATACGGCGAAGGAGAAGCCCCAGGAGGGCAAGGTCATCGCCGTCGGCCCGGGGCGCTGGGACGACGAGGGCGAGCGGCGTATCCCGCTCGACGTCAACGAGGGCGACACCGTCCTCTACAGCAAGTACGGTGGCACGGAGGTGAAGTACTCCGGCGAGGAGTACCTCGTGCTCTCCGCACGCGATGTGCTCGCCGTCATCGAGAGGTAAGACCCCGCACGCTGTGAACGCCGGCCCCGGGCGGGGACGCCCGGGGCGGCGGCACGAGAGGACCACCCGTTTATGCCGAAGATCCTGGAGTTCGAAGAGGACGCGCGCCGTGCGCTCGAGCGCGGCGTCAACGCCCTCGCGGACACCGTCAAGGTCACGCTCGGCCCGCGCGGCCGCAACGTCGTTATCGACAAGAAGTTCGGCGCCCCGACGATCACCAATGATGGTGTGACCATCGCGCGTGAGGTCGAGCTCGAGGACCCGTACGAGAACCTTGGCGCCCAGCTCGCCAAGGAGGTCGCGACCAAGACCAACGACGTCGCGGGCGACGGCACCACCACAGCGACCGTCCTCGCCCAAGCGATGGTTCGTGAAGGTCTGCGTAACGTCGCGGCCGGCGCCGCCCCGCTGTCGCTGAAGCGCGGCATCGAGGCCGCCGCCGACGCCGTGGCCGACCATCTCCGCGAGATCGCGCGCGATGTCGAGGAGCAGCACGAGATCGCCCACGTCGCGGCGATCTCGGCGCAGGACCGCCAGATCGGTGAGCTGATCGCCGAGGCGTTCGCGAAGGTCGGCAAGGACGGTGTCATCACCGTCGAGGAGTCACCGACCTTCGGTCTCGAGCTCGACTTCACCGAGGGTCTGCAGTTCGACAAGGGTTACCTGTCGCCGTACATGGTGACCGACCAGGAGCGCATGGAAGCCGTCCTGGAGGACGCCTACATCCTCCTGCACCAGGGCAAGATCGGTGCCATGGCGGACTTCCTGCCGCTGCTGGAGAAGATCGCCGAGACCAAGAGGCCGCTTCTCATCGTCGCCGAGGACGTCGAGGGTGAGGCTCTTTCTACGCTCGTGGTCAACAAGATCCGCGGCACGTTCACGAGTGTGGCGGCCAAAGCGCCTGGTTTCGGTGACCGCCGCAAGGCGATGCTGCAGGACATGGCCATCCTCACCGGCGGGCAGGTCGTCGCGGAGGACGTCGGCCTGAAGCTCGACTCCGTCGGCCTCGAGGTACTCGGCCGTGCCCGCCGCCTCGTCGTGACGGGCGACGAGACCACGATCGTCGACGGGGCGGGCGATGCCCAGGCGATCGAGGATCGGGTCCGCCAGATCAAGACCGAGATCGACCAGTCCGACTCCGACTGGGACCGCGAGAAGCTGCAGGAGCGGCTGGCCAAGCTCTCGGGTGGCGTCTGCGTCCTGCGGGTCGGAGCCGCGACCGAGGTCGAGCTCAAGGAGAAGAAGCACCGCGTCGAGGACGCCGTCTCCGCGACCCGTGCCGCCATCGAGGAAGGCATGATCGCTGGGGGTGGCAGCTCACTCATTCACGCGGCCTCGATCCTCGACGGCGCCCTCGGTATGACCGGCGACGAGGCGACCGGCGTGGCGATTGTGCGCAAGGCTCTCGACGAGCCCTCCCGCTGGATCGCCGAGAACGCTGGCGAGGAAGGCTATGTTACCGTCGCCAAGATCCGCGAGATTGGTTCCGGCCAGGGGTACAACGCCGCGACCGGCACGTATGGCGATCTCGTCACCGACGGCATCATCGACCCGGTGAAGGTGACCCGCTCCGCGGTACAAAACGCCGCCTCGATCGCGGGCATGCTCCTCACCACCGAGTCGCTTGTCGTCGACAAGCCGGAGGATGAGAAGGCAGAGGCCGGCGCGGGAGCCGGCCACATGCACTGACGCGTTTTCAGCGCGAGAGGCGGTCGCTGGGTGTCTGGCCCGGCGGCCGCCTCTCCTCGCGCGTGCGGCAGGCCCCCGACGCGGCGTCCGGGCAATGTGCCCGCCCACCCCTCCGCGCCTCGAGATCTGCTTCTCTGGTCCGGTCCGGCAGTATTCTGCGCTCTCGGACCACCGACGCGGATCATGGTCGTGTGCGAGCGCTCAGCCACGGGCCAGGCGCGCGAGCGCTCAGTCACGGGGGCATGTGCGTGCGCGAGCCCTCAACGACGCGGGATCCCGGCGAGCTGGAAGTGCATGGGGTCTGTCCAGTCCCAATCGCCGCCCCATGCGAACCCCCATTTCTTGAAGATCGCGACCACCCGGGAGTCCCATCCTCCCCGGGTTCCGCGCTGGTTCTCGGCGACGTTGAGGTCGATCGCGACCCCCCAGGTGTGCAGGGAGATCGGCTTGCCCGGGTCCCTGTCGACGAAGCGTGGCACGTAGCATCCGCCGTACGCGCTGGGGTGGATCTCGCCCGCGAGGCCCAGGCGCACGATTTCCCTGAGGGCGCCGCGCAGCTGACGGAACATCAGACGGTTGCAGGTGACCTCGCCGAGGATGGGTACCCGCTCGGTACGGATGTTCCGCGCGACCCATCCGGGATCGGGTCGGATCGTCCCGTCGGAGTAGGCGTGGTAGCTGAACGACCCGAGGGCCCGCGCGGCCGCGTTCCCCGTTTTGAACGCCCGTCCTGCTCTCGGCGCCGGAGTCGCGGGTCCAAGGCGTCGTACCTGCACATCCTTGCCCGTGACACGGCGTACGGCGGCCGCCAGACGGCCGACAGGAACCCCGCTCACCGCGAGCAGCATGGCGTTGCGTGGGCGCATCCCGAGACGCCGGCCGACCGAGCGGTCGACGACCACGTCGACACCAGGGACCGTGGTGGCGTACGCCCCGATGCGCAGGTGCGGTCCGTGCGGACCGCCCAGGACGAAACGGCCCCCGAGCGGGAGGTCGAGGGCGTGGGCCACGGCGCCGGTCACCGCCGCGTCACCGTCGGCGATCGCCCGCCACAACGCGTCGGCGTGCGCCGTGGCCTCTGACGTGAAGGATCGGTAGACCGCGGGGTCCACGCCGCCGACCGTCGTGGCCTGATCACGAACCGTAGCGGCGGCCAGCGCGAGTACAGTAGCCGCCCGCACCCCATCAAGATGGCGAACCCGGCCGGTGACGGTCCGGGGAAGCGGCCGAGGGCCGACCACGAGGAGGTCGGGCGCGACTCGGTGTACAGACCTGGTGTCGGGTACCCGGGCGCGATTGTCGGAACTGTAGACGGCCTGGGCAGCGGGGTGCGGGGAGAGGCCAGCGGGGCGCGGTGGGGGCACCGCGCGCTCCAGCGTGGTCCCGCCGAGCGGGCCAGCCGCCCCTCCCGCGAACGCCGCCAGCGCGGTGACGAGGACACCGTAGCGGAGCGTACGCATCATTCCACGGACGGGGACCGCGTGCGGGACGCGGTGTCGCGCGGCGCGTCGAGGTACTTCCAACCGTTGTCCTCCGCCTCACGGCACGTACGAATGCACAACGAACGCGGGTGTCAAAGGTGACGCGCGACGAGTGGAACCCGGTCATGAAAACAGACCGTAAGCCCACGAATGCGGTGCGTAAAAGAATGTCCTCCCGGGGCTTTTGTTCGCAAGAACGTGATCAATTCGTGTCCATATTATTGACCCTATTGGTGGCCGGAACCGGCATCATAGCTCCGTGCCTCTTGAGCCCTACGGCGTCGGCGTCACCGCTCCTCAGCTTCCCAATGAGCCAGGCGAGCCCGCCGACGACACCGATCTCGGTGAGATCGCGTCTCGTGCGATCAACGGTGAGCGTGGTGCCGTAGAGCAGCTGATCACGAGCATCAGGCCGTTGGTCGTACGCTATTGCAGGGCCAGGCTGGGCCGTATCTCAGGCATGTACCACGCTGCCGACGACGTCGCTCAAGAGGTCTGCGTCGCGGTCATCGCGGCCTTGCCGCGGTATCGCGACCTCGGGCGTCCTTTCGCGTCCTTCGTCTACGGCATCGCCGCGCACAAGGTTGCTGATGCTCAGCGCTCCGCCGTGCGTGCGGCCGTCCCCACCGACGAGGTTCCCGACGAGCTCGACGATACCCCCGGGCCGGAGGAACATGTCGTGCGCGCGAGCGAGGCCCAGCGCGCCCGTGACCTACTCGACTATCTTCCGGAGCAGCAGCGTGAGCTGCTGCTCCTTCGTGTCATGGGGGGACTGACCGCTGAGCAAACGGGTACTATCATGCACATGTCGGCCGGGGCCATAAGGGTCGCGCAACACCGTGCGCTGCAGCGGTTGCGCGCGCTCGCGCTCGAGGGAGTGCAGGCGTGAGCGGGAGCCCAGGCAACGACGCGGCTCGCGACGTGACCTCTCCCGTCGACCTCGAGGAGGTCAGGGAGACAGACGCGCTCCTGGATGCGTTGGGATGGCGTCGGTCGGTCTCGGAGGACGACCCGGCCGTGCATCTCCTCGCCGCACTCGCGACCGACGTCGATGCGTCCGAGGCCGACGAGGGCTCGGAAGTGTCGTGGCATCAGGCCCGCGGGCGGCGGCAGGCCTCCCGTGCGGTGGTGATGGCCGCCGTCGCGGGCCTCGTCCTTTCCGGTTCCGGCGTGGCGGTCGCCACGGTCGGCGGCCAGGTCTTGGAACCTGTCCACTCCGCGATCGTGCGGACGCTCTCTCCTCCGGATCACGCCCAGAGCACAGCCCGCCAGGTCCACGACACGCTCCTACACGCCCGCTCCGCGCTCCACCAGGGACGGCTCGACCAGGCTCAGGCCGCGCTGGCCGACGCTCAGCGGGGCGTCGGCCAGGTACGGGGCAGGCAGGCGGCTTCGCTGGCGCACGCGATCGATGGGCTCCAGCTCGAGGTCGCGAGCCAGACTGTCAGCGCACAGTCGATGCAGATGCCCGTACCGCCCGCGGCCACCGGTGTCGGCGATGGGCAGAACAAGGCTCTGGCACCCGGCCACGGTCCTCCGCCGTCGGCGTCCGGTGGGTCCGCCGGAAGCCAGCAGCTCACGGCGGCGACGGACGCGCCTGGGACCGAGTCGGCATCGGCGCCCGGAGACGATACGGGCCCGGTTTCCGCCGACCAGCCCGGTACCGGATCGACCGACGGCTCGTCGGGCACTGGCTCGTCAGGCACAGGGACCTCGTCGGGCACAGGGACCTCGACGGGCACAGGGACCTCGACGGGCACAGGGACCTCGACGGGCGACGACGGCGGCTCGAAGCCGCCCCCGGCCGGCGACGGAGAATCGTCTGGCGGGTCATCGTCCGACGGCGGCTCGTCCTCCACCGGGCCGGGTACTGGCGGCGGCTCGTCGACAGAGGGGTCCCCGGAGAATGGCGGCCCGGCTCAGGGAGGCGGAGACACGGCGGGAACCGGTACCTCGGGAAGCGACGACCCCGCGGGCTCCCAGACCCAGAGCGCCGACGATACCGACACGCAGAGAACATCCGGCGACGGCACGCAGAGCGCGCGAAAGCCGCCCCCCGGGTCGCAGCGGCCGCACTCCGCGTCACCCGACAATGCCCCTAGCGCCGCGAACGGCGTTCGCGGGGGACGTGCCCCGTTCGACGCCGGCAAGGGCGCCGACTTCCCTTCGCGAAAGATGATGCCGTGGGAGTTCGCCGCAGCGTACGCGGCCGCGAGCTCGAACGCCTGAGCTATCCGCGCCCTTCCTCGCTGTCGATCACCCCGTCGACGTAACCACGGGCGTACTCCCAGCTCACATAGTCATCCGGGTCCGGGCTGTACGCCGGCTCATGGACCCTCGGGTGGCCACGGTCGAGCAGATGGCGCAGGTTGCCATGCAGGAGGCGCCAGCCGATGTAGTGGGTCTCGCCGCAGTCGGCGCAGTCGATCGCCATCCCCTTGATCCCGAGAGGCTCGAGAAGCGCACGGAACACCTCGAGGTCGGAGATGTCGGCGAGCACGTCCTGGCGTTCCCGTGGGCTCAGCGGCTCCGCCGTCTCGTCGTCGCGAAAGGCCGCGGCCGGGTCGTGTGGGTCCCCCGCGAACGGGTCATGCGGCGTGTCCTCGTACACCGCTCCAAGGTAACGCCATCAGGGCCATGGTTTCTGCCCCCGCGCGGGGTGATCCTTCCGCGACTGTGGCGTCGGCTGGCTAGCATGAGACCTGCGCAGACGACCGGAAGGTGCAGGGCCAGAGAACATGTCCGAGAGTTCCGTTCCCTCCTCCTTCGGCCGGCTCGGCCTGACCTTCGACGACGTTCTCCTGCTGCCGGCGGAGTCCGACGTCATACCGAGCGAGGCCGACACGACGACGCCTGTCTCCCGCGGCGTCAACGTGCGTGTGCCGTTGCTCTCGTCCGCGATGGACACCGTCACGGAAGCGCGGATGGCCATCGCGATGGCGCGCCAGGGTGGGCTCGGCGTCCTCCACCGCAACCTGTCCACCGAGGAGCAGGTCCAGCAGGTCGACCTGGTCAAACGATCCGAAGCGGGGATGGTCACCAACCCCGTCACCTGCGCACCGGACGCGACCCTTGCCGAGGTCGACCGGCTCTGCGCGCGTTACCGCATCTCCGGCGTACCGGTCACCGACGACGGTGGTGTGCTCGTCGGCATCGTCACGAATCGCGACATCCGCTTCGAGACCGATGTCACGCGTACCGTCCGCGAGGTCATGACCCGCATGCCGCTCGTGACGGCCCCCGACGGCGTCGACCCGGACGAGGCGCTCAGGCTGCTGCGTACGCACAAGGTGGAGAAGCTTCCGCTCGTCGACGCCGCCGGCCGGCTGCGCGGGCTCATCACGGTGAAGGACTTCGCCAAGCGCGATCGCTATCCCCTGGCGACGAAGGACGCCGATGGCAGGCTCGCGGTCGGCGCGGCCGTCGGGGTTGGCGACAAGGGGTACAAGCGAGCCCGCGCCCTTATCGACGCCGGGACGGACATCATCGTGGTGGATACCGCGCACGGCCACTCCCGGGCGGTCGTCGACCTCGTCCGGCGACTCAAAGGCGACACAGCCGGCGCTGGCGGTACGGCCGGTTCTGGCGGCGCCGACATCATCGTGGGCAACGTCGCCACCCGTGAGGGCACTCAGGCCCTCGTCGACGCGGGCGCCGACGGCGTGAAAGTCGGCGTCGGACCCGGATCGATCTGCACGACCAGGGTCGTGGCGGGCGTCGGAGTCCCTCAGGTCACCGCGATCCACGAGGCCGCGCGCGTATGCCGACCCGCGGGGGTCCCGGTCATCGCCGATGGCGGGGTGCAGTATTCCGGCGACATCGCCAAGGCGCTCGCGGTCGGCGCTGACGCCGTCATGCTCGGCAGCCTGCTCGCGGGCGTGGAGGAGAGCCCGGGCGAGCTCGTCTACGCGAACGGCAAACAGTACAAGTCCTACCGCGGCATGGGCTCGCTGCCCGCGATGCGCGGCCGGCCCGGTGGGGAGTCGTACTCACGCGACCGTTACTTCCAGGACGACGTGCTGTCCGAGGACAGGCTCGTCCCCCAGGGCATCGAGGGTCGGGTGCCGTATCGTGGCCCGCTCGAGGCCGTCGCCCATCAGCTGGTCGGGGGGCTGCGCGCGGCCATGGGGTACTGCGGCGCGCGTACGGTCGACGAGCTGCGGGCGAACGCCCGCTTCGTCCGCGTCACCCCCGCTGGCCTGAAGGAGAGCCACCCGCACGACATTCAGATGACCTCCGAGGCTCCCAACTACCGGCCCGGATAGCCTGGACGCCCGCGCGGGGGAGAGGGAGCAAGAGAGGAGGTAGTCCGTGGCTGAGGTCGAGATCGGTCGGGGGAAGGCGGGACGGTGCGCCTACGGTTTCGAGGATGTCGCCATCGTGCCTTCCCGGCGCACCCGCGACCCCGAGGAGGTGTCGACGGCCTGGCAGCTCGACGCGTACCGCTTCGACCTGCCCCTCCTCGTGCCCCCGATGGACAGCGTGGTCTCCCCACGAACCGCCATCGAGATCGGCGGCCTGGGCGGACTCGCCGTGCTCGACCTCGAAGGCCTCTGGACGCGGTACGAAGACCCCGAGCCGTTGCTGGAGGAGGTCGTCGCGCTCGACGAGAAAGGCGCGACGACCCGGCTGCAGCAGATCTACGCCGAGCCGGTCAAGGAGGACCTGATCGGCCGCCGGATCGAGGAGGTCCGTGAGGCCGGGATGACGACCGCCGGTGCCCTGTCGCCGCAGCGCACCGTCGCGTACTACAAGGCGGTCCTCGACGCTGGCGTGGACCTGTTCGTGATCCGCGGCACCACTGTCTCGGCGGAGCACGTCGCGACGCGGCGTGAGCCGCTCAACCTCAAACAGTTCATCTACGATCTCGACGTGCCTGTGGTCGTCGGCGGCTGCGCGACGTACCAGGGCGCGCTGCACCTGATGCGGACGGGCGCGGCCGGCGTCCTCGTGGGCTTCGGCGGAGGGTCGTCGCAGACCAGCCGCGACGTCCTTGGGGTGGCGGTTCCCATGGCCACGGCGGTGGCCGACGTCGCCGCCGCCCGACGCGACTACCTCGACGAGTCCGGGGGACGCTACGTCCACGTCATCGCGGACGGAGGCATGTCCGGCAGCGGCGACGTCGCCAAGGCTCTCGCCTGCGGCGCCGACGCGGTCATGGTCGGTTCGCCGCTGGCCCGAGCCACCGAGGCGCCCGGCCGCGGCTGCCACTGGGGCCGGGAGGCCCACCACCCCTACCTCCCTCGGGGCGTTCGCGTGCACGTGGGCACGACCGGGTCTCTGCGCGAGATTCTTCTGGGCCCCTCGACCAGTCCCGATGGTTCGATGAACCTCATGGGTGCGCTGCGGCGGGCCATCGCGACGGCCGGATACTCGAACCTGAAGGAGTTCCAGCGGGTGGAGGTCGTCGTCTCGTGACCAGCACCGACGTGGACACAGGCATGGACACAGGCATGGACACAGGCAGGGGCACGGACACGGTCCTCGTCGTCGACTACGGCGCGCAGTACGCCCAGCTGATCGCGCGCCGGGTCCGCGAGTGCCGGGTCTACAGCGAGGTCGTGCCGTCAACCCTGAGCGTGGCCGAGATACTCGCCAGGCGACCGAAGGCGATCATCCTGTCCGGCGGCCCGGCCTCCGTCTATGCCGCGGGCGCGCCGATCGCGCCGGCCGCGCTGTTCGAGACCGGCGTGCCGACGCTCGGCATCTGCTACGGCTTCCAGGCGATGGCCGACGCGTTGGGTGGGCAGGTCGCGCGGACGAGCGTGCGGGAGTACGGCAGCACCCCCCTCACCCTGACCGACCCCGGGCTGCTGCTCGACGGGCTGCCCCGTGAGCAGGTCGTATGGATGTCGCACGGGGACGCGTGCGTGAGCGCCCCGCCGGGGTTCAGCGTGACCGCGCGTACAGGAGCGACCGCGGTCGCGGCCATCGAGGACACCGCGCGCGGCCTGTACGGCGTGCAGTTCCATCCTGAGGTGATGCATACCGACCACGGCATGGCGGTTCTGCGGCGATTCCTCTACGACGCCGCGGGGTGCCGTCCGACCTGGACGACGGCGAACGTCGTCGACGAGACCGTCGCGGCTGTCCGGCGGCTGGTCGGCGGCAAGCGGGTGATCGCCGGCCTTTCCGGGGGCGTCGACTCCGCCGTCGCGGCCGCGCTCGTCCAGCGTGCGGTCGGCGATCAGCTCACGTGCGTTTTCGTCGACCACGGGCTGTTGCGTAAGGGCGAGGCGGAGCAGGTCGAGAAGGACTTCGTCGCCTCGACAGGTGTGTCGCTGCGTACTGTCGACGCCGCGGGTACCTTTCTCTCGGCGCTCGCCGGTGTCACAGACCCGGAGACCAAGCGCAAGATCATCGGCCGGGAGTTCATTCGTGCTTTCGAGGGGGCGGCGCGGGATGTCAGGGCGGAGGCCGGCGCTGGCGGCGAGTCGGTGGCGTTCCTCGTCCAAGGAACGCTGTACCCCGACGTCGTCGAGTCCGGCGACAGTGCCGGTACGGCGACGATCAAGTCTCACCACAATGTCGGCGGCCTCCCCGATGACCTTGGCTTTGGGCTGGTCGAGCCGCTCCGTAGCCTGTTCAAGGACGAGGTCCGGCGGGTAGGGGAGGAGCTCGGGCTGCCGCCCCACATCGTCTGGCGAGAGCCGTTCCCTGGGCCCGGGCTCGGGGTCCGGGTCATCGGCGAGGTCACTCGCGAGCGGCTCGCCGTGCTGCGTGCGGTCGACGCGATCGTCCGGGAGGAGCTGACCCGAGCCGGCCTCGATCGCGAGGTCTGGCAGTGTCCCGTGGTGCTGCTCGGCGACGTGCGATCGGTGGGCGTGCAGGGCGACGGGCGCACGTACGGCTTCCCCGTCGTGCTGCGGCCGGTCACCAGCGAGGACGCGATGACCGCCGACTGGGCACGTTTGCCTTACGACGTGCTGGCCCGGATCTCGGGCAGAATCACCGGCGAGGTGCAGGAGGCCACCCGAGTGGTGCTCGATGTCACGAGCAAGCCCCCGGCGACGATCGAGTGGGAGTGACAGCCGGGGTCGCTACTTTCTGGAGCGACTCAGGTGGCTCGGTTCGTGCTGAGGTGACCGCCACGGTGGTGTAGGGCATCGTGAAGCTGCCGCCGATCGTGTCGATGGCGGCCCCGACGCCCTCGAGGACTTTCGTCAGCTTGTCTTGCGGGAGCCGGGTGAGGGGGCCCTGGGTGGGCAGCAGGTCCAGCCACTCGTCCCGGGTGTAGGAGTGTTCCCAGTCGAATCGCCACTGCTCCGGGTCGCTGAACCCGCCTGCCTCCCGGATTCCGTCGGCGAACGTGGTGAACATCTCCTGGTACACGTCCAGGGCCGGTCTCGTCGCCGCCTGGGAGTTGAACGGCGAGTCGGGCACCACCCGCCCGGCGACGACCGCGTCGAATGCCCGGCCTGCGGGGTCCCAGGCTTCGAACGTCGTCACCTCGACCTCGACGCCGCTACGCCGCGCGAACTCGGCCATCCGCGCGTCGGGATCGACGCCGAGCACCGTGCAGCCGGCCGCCTGGAACTGACGCGCTGCGATGCCGGTGCCGCAGCCGACGTCGAGGACGTCGGGCCCGGGGCTGGCGGTGACGATCCGGTCCACCAGGGGATCGGGGTAGCGGGGCCTGGCTCGGTCGTAGCGTTCGGCGTCCGTGCCGAACGACTCGGCGATCTCCCGGGCTTGATGCGGCTCGCGTTCGGAGGAAGGTGCTCGCTCCGACGGTACCGTGGGCATGTGCCCACTGTAAGTGGGCAGACGCCCACTCGTCAATCGGGACAGGCCGTGCGGGAAGGAGGATGCCCGGCATGCCGACGGGGGTGGCCATGCGCGACGTGCGCGAGCAGCTGTTCGACGCCGCCGAGCGCGTCCTGCTGGGCGACGGACCGAGCGCGCTGACCAGCCGCGCGGTCACCATCGAGGCGGGCTGCGCCAAGGGCGTCCTGCATCGGCACTTCGCTGACTTCGACGCCTTCCTCGCCGATTTCGTGCTCGACCGCGTCGACCGGATGGACATGCAGGCCGCCGCCCTGCGCGATGCCGCCGGGACCGCCACCGTCGCCGGCAACATCGCCGACGCGCTGACCGCCCTGTTCAGCTCGGTGGCCGTGGCGATCGTCCCTCTCGTTACCTTCCGGGACGAGCTGCGCGCCCGGCTGCGCCGGTCCTGGCCGGTCGGCGTCCCGGTCCTGACGGAAGCCGCGACCGTGATCGCCTCCTACCTGGCCGCCGAGCGCGAACTGGGCCGCATCGCGGCCGACGCCGACGTCGACACGCTCGCGCCCACCCTGATCGGGGCCGCGCACCTGCTGTTCGCCGATCGGGAAGGCGGCCCGCCTGAGGCCGAAGCCGTCCGCAAGGTCGTGACCACCGTCATCGCCGGCGTGGTGTAA